>JAFZAB010000046.1 GCA_017548425.1 Victivallales bacterium | reverse complement strand
TAGCCATAAGCCATTGGCCATAAGCCATAAGCATCGTCTTGCTGCGGTTATAACCGCAGCAAGACGATTGTGTGACCCGCACTATCCAACGGCGGGACGCCGATGGCACCTCCCCGGCCAACGGCGGGACGCCGATGGCACCTCCTATAACCGTAGCAAGACGATTGTGCATCCTGCGCCGCCCGGATCATGCGGTTCGCGGCCGACATGGAAGGAGCGGACGGACGGCTGGCGGCGAAGCCATTCGTGAATGCCTGCGCGGAGACGGCCCGTGCCGAAGCCGTGGACGACGCGAATTTCGTCGATGCGGGCCATGATACTACGGTTGATAAACGGCTCCAACTGTTCCAACGCGTCTTCGACGCGAAGTCCTATCAGATTGATTTCGTGCGATGTATCGCCTTTGACGACTGGCGCGACGATTTTCACGACAGTCGGTTTAGGCGGTTCGTCCTTTTCCGTCGGCTTCTGAAGATCGGCGGCTTTCATTGTGAAATTGACGCCATCAACGTTGACGATGATGGATTTCTTGTTCTCCGAAACGGACACGATTTTGCCATGCGCGTTGAGGCGTTCGATCCAGACTTTCTTGCCGACTTGCAGTTCATCTGCTGTGACGGGTGCGGCGGGACGATTCGACGACGTACGGAGACCTTCCTTCACACGGCGTTCGCGATCGGCGATTTTTTCACGGATTTTAGCGGCATCGACAGGTTGTTCGCCGTTGCCGTCCTTCTGCTTGGCCTTCTCGCGGATTTCGCGGATGAGATTCTCCATGTCGCGACGTGTGTTATCCACGATGGCCTGTGCCTTCTGATAAGCTTCGTTGGTGAGCTTCTTTCGGTCGTTACGGAGCGAATCAAGCTCGGAACGGAGTTGATCTCGCTTCTGGATCAATTCGCGGTTCGTCTCTTCGATTTGGCGGGCCTGTTCGGCGAGCGTCTTCTGGTCGGCCTCCATCTTGGCGAGCATTTCCTCCATGCGGAGATGTTCGCCGGAAAGATGCTTTTCGGCGTCTGCAAGGATGTCGGCGGGCATGCCGATGCGTTTTGCTGTCAGCAAAGCATAGGAAGCACCTGGCCTCCCTATGTCCAAGATAAACAACGGCTTAAGGGAATTGATGTCGAAGCGGACGGCGGCATTGGTCATCTGCGGATGCTGCTGGACGTAGTTTTTCACCATGCCGAGATGCGTCGTCGTGATCGTGATGGCCTTTCGTTTGACGAACGCGGCGAGAATGGCGCAGGCGATGGCGCCGCCTTCAAGCGGATCTGTTCCCGAACCGAGTTCGTCCAGAAGGACAAGCGACGAGCCGTCCCATGTTTCTTCTAAGATACTGGAAATGTTGGAGATATGGCCGCTATAAGTGGAAAGATTCGCTTCGATGGACTGTTCGTCTCCGATGTCCGCGAGAATGTGGTCGTAGATGGCGAACTGCGTGTCCTGCGACGCAGGGATGGGCAGGCCGCTCTGCGCGGCCAAGGCGAGCAATCCCGTCGTCTTCAACGCGATTGTCTTACCGCCTGTGTTGGAACCGGTTATGGCGAGAATCTTCGATCCTTTCGGCAGTTCCAAATCCAGCGGAACGACATCGTGGCCACCGCCGATTTTGCGGAACTGCGCCATCAGCAGCGGATGGCGGGCCTGATGGAGCGACAGATAGCCGCCGAAATTCGGAAAATGGCAGCCGTAGGCGACGGCCCAGCGGGCGACGGCCGCCGCCGCATCCAATTCAGCGATAATGCGTTGATTGATGCGGATGCTGTCCGATGCGAGGCGGACTTGTCCGCTGAGAACGGCGAGAATCCGCCGCACTTCGTCGCGCTCTTCGACGCGCAGGCGGGCCAAATCGTTGCCCCAACCAAGCGTCGCGTTCGGTTCGACGAACATCGTCTGGCCGCTGTTGGACAGGTCATGGACGATGCCCGTCAACGTCGTATGCGCGTCTTTGCGGATGGGGATGACGAAACGGCCGTTGCGCATCGTGACGAAACGCTCCTGTGCGTTGTCGCCGATTTCATTGCTTTTGACAAGCGTGTCCAGATAGCGTTGGATTTTCGCTTCCGTCGTGATACATGCGCGGCGAAGCTCGCGGAGCTTCGGGGAGGCGGAATCGAGCACGGCACCATCGGAATCAATGCTTCGCGCGATGTCCATGCGGAGTTGATTGCATGGATTCAGCGGAGCGGTCAGTTTTTGAAGATGGGTGAAGGCGAGACATTCCTTTTTGGTAAGGAAGGTCTGCAAGTCATAACAAACGTCCAATACGTTGCGAACGGCATTCAAATCCACACCGGGCACGACCGCGCCGTCCGGAGCGACTTCGCGCAGAATCTGCGAGATATCGTCGATACGGAGCGGCGGCAGGGAGAGGGATGTTTCGGCCATGCCGAGCAGATCCGCGTAGAGGCTCCGTTTGCCTTGGATGGCGTTGAGCTGTGTCAACGGGCGGATGTTCTGCACGATGTCCGCTCCAAGCTGGCTTTGGGTGTATCCCGCAATCAGCGAGAGCAGTTCGTGGTATTCGAGGACTTTGTAGGAATGTTCATTCATGGAGACACATGGGCGGATAATCAAGAATATCCGCTGAAAAAAGCTTGAAACGCATTTAGCTTAATATATATTCCTAATGGGAAAATTCTTATAATCAAACCTATATATTCATACAAGCATCAAAGAAAAGGAACGATTCATGAACATCGGCGTCATCAACGGACTGCATCCTGCCAAAGAAGACCATATGTTCGACCGCGTGGCGGCCCTTGGTCTGACCACCTGCCAGGTCAATATCTGGAATAGCGATTATTATTCGGAAGCCCTTGCGAAGAAGGTACTTGACCAAAGTGCCGCGACTGGCGTGAAGCCGTGCGCACTGTGGGCGGGCTACAGCGGCCCCGTCAGATGGAATTTCACGGAAGGGCCGATCACGCTGGGTGTCGTTCCGGAAGAGTCCCGTGAACGTCGTGTCAACGACTTGAAAAAAGGCGCGGATTTTGCGAAGATGATCGGCGTTCCCGCCATCATCACGCATTGCGGTTTCATTCCGGAAAACATGACCGATCCCTTGTATCCGGGCGTGTTGGCGGCCATCAACGACGTGGCAAGCTACTGCAAGGAGCTTGGTCTGGAATTTTGGTTCGAGACAGGGCAGGAGACGCCTGTCGTCATTCTGCGCGTCATTGAAGAGCTCGGTCTCGGCAATTTCGGCATCAATCTCGATCCCGCTAACCTGCTGATGTACGGCAAAGGCAATCCGATCGACGCATTGGAAGTCTTCGGCAAATACGTCCGCAACATCCATGTGAAAGACGGCATGACGCCGACGGACGGCAAGCGGCTCGGCCGCGAAGTGCAGGTCGGAAAGGGAATGGTCAACTTCCCGCGTTTCGTGAAACGTCTGCATGAGATTGGCTTTGATGGTGAGTTCATCATCGAACGCGAAATCGCCGAAGGCGAAGAACAGAAGCGCGACATTCTGGAGACGGTTGAGAATCTTAAAACTTGGTGGAATGCTTAATGCTTAATGCTTAATGCTTAATGCTTAATGCTTAATTGAAAATGATATGAAATCATCAAAAGTCATCATCATTGTGTTGTTTATGGGCGTGATGGCGTGTTTCAGTGGCGAAGTCAATGTCTCCTTTGCCCGTGGCGGATGGAAGGAGGCGGATTGGACCATGGTCAAATGCGGCCGCTGGCCGAATATCGGCGCGTGGGTGCAGCAGGACGACCATATCGAAAATCGCATTCCGGCGGACGCGACGAAGGATGAAATGCTCGGCCAACGCGCTCCCGAAACCTACACGAGCATGGTCTGGAAGACGCCTGTGACGACAAGTTTCACCGTCCGTTCGACGATGTCATTTGACTACCTCATGGCGCCGTTGATCGTTCTGGCCAATGAACTTGGCGCGGACGCGAACGGCTATCCGGAATACAAAGAACATTGGGAAATCGTGCTTTGGAACGAAGGACTCAACGTCTGGCATCATCAGCGCAACAAAGAGGGCAAGCCGACATGGCATCGCGCCGCGCAGTTGAAGAAGACGTTTGAGAAAGACAAGAAGTACGAACTGACGGTCAGCGTCGATTACACGGTAAAAGGGCCGCAGGTGACGATTATGTGCGACGGGGCGTGCTTCTCCTATCTGGAGCATGATCTGCCGAAGAAACTGTATGTTGGCGTGACAGGTTGCGAAGGCCTTAACCGCTTCTATGACTTTCATTTAAGGACGAAATAACTATGGATTGGAAACTGTTTTTCATGACATTTGGCGTCGTGTTTCTCGCGGAGCTTGGAGACAAGACGCAATTGGCGGCGCTGTCGCTGACGACATCTAGCAACGGCGGGCCGTGGACGGTGTTCATCGCCGCGAGCACGGCGCTTGTCTGCTCGACGGCGTTGGCGGTGCTGTGCGGCAGCTTCCTTGCGGCGTACATCAATGAGAAGTACATTCGCATCGCGAGCGCGGTGCTGTTTATCATTCTCGGCGTCGTCAGTCTCTCGCAATTGGCGTGGACGAGCAAGGAGTTTGACGACGCGAAAGGTGAAAAAACGGAAAAGGTCGAAACGGAGCAGAAATAAATCGGTATGTTGTTCAAGCTCAATCCCATAACAGCGAAACGAATCGCGCGGTTCAAATCCATACGCCGCGCGTATTGGTCGTTGTGGATATTGGGCATTTTGTATGTTTTGAGCCTCGCGTCCGAACTGGTCTGCAACGACAAGCCGTTGATCATGCGCTATGACGGGAAGACATATTTCCCTGCGTTCAAATATTATGCCGTCGGAACGTTCTTCGACAACGATTCGACGGATCGGATGAAAGCGCAAGACTACCGATTGTTGGAGTTTGCGCCGAAGAAGGAATGTAGGATGTTGTGGCCTCCGATTCGCTCGAATCCGTATGAACATATCCCGCCTGTCGAATTGGCGCAGCATACGCGATGCACAGCGCGGCTGTATCGCCAGCCGCGAATCGCGAAAGCGGTGATTCTGGCGGAGACGATGGAAGTGGCGGATTTGACAGGCGGTGAATTTTTCGGCGTCGGTGAATGGAACGGCAAGGCTCTCGGTGATTTGTGGGACGTGCCAGAATCTTTTCAAAAGGCGTTGTCGGAACGTTTTGCGAACAAGCCATGTGATGCCGTGACGATTCATTGCGTCGGGAAAGACGGCATTGGTGCGGCGGATTTGAGCCTCTTGGCGTATGAGCCGCGAAAACGTCCGCCGAAGAAAGTGAACGTGACATTGCGGGAAGGCGCGGTTGCCGTCGGTGGTTTCGACGGTAGCTGGCAGTTTGATCCGAAGTCTCAATCCCGCATGCCGCTTCGACGACGGGACGCTTTCGCTAAACTGCCCGAAATGGTGCAAATCAAAATGAGAAGCAAGGTGCAGGAGCTTTGGGAAGGCAAGGAGGTCGCAACGGAAGTGGTGGAGATTGAAGGTGTTGCATATGAATTGAGCGTTGAGCAGGAGGAAGTTCGCTTCCCATTCAGGCCTGTGCGTGGCATCCCTGAAGGTGTTTCTATACCCGCCCATGTGATGGGGCTGGACGATTCCGGACGTGACGTTTTGGCGCGGATCCTTTATGGATTGCGGACGAGTTTGAGTTTCGGGCTGATATTGGTCATCTGCTCGCTGTCGTTCGGCACGCTAATCGGCAGTGTGCAAGGCTATCTTGGCGGATGGGTCGATATTACGGGGCAACGACTGATTGAAATCTGGAGCGCATTGCCGTTTCTGTATATCATCATCTTGATGGGTTCCGTCTATGGGCCGAGTTTCTGGCTGCTGATCGTCTGTTACGCGCTTTTCAACTGGATTGGAATGAGTTACTACATGCGTGCGGAAATGCTTCGATTGAAACGGCTTCCATTCGTGGAGGCGGCGAAATGCCTTGGCCTGCCTGGATGGAAAATCGTCTTGAAGCACATCCTGCCGAATGCGTTAGTGCCGTTGGTGACGTTCTTTCCGTTCTCGCTCGTGGGAGCGGTCGGCGCATTGGCGGCGTTGGACTATCTTGGATTCGGACTGCCGCCGCCGACGGCGAGCCTTGGGCAGCTGTTGCAGCAGGCCCAGAGCCAGAAGTGGGCATGGTGGCTGATTTTGTATCCGTCGTTGGCGCTGTTTTTGGTGATGCTGCTCGGCGTGTTCATCGGCGAAGGCGTTCGCGAGGCGTTCGATCCGAAACGGCAAAGCAGACTGCAATAAGTGGTTAGTGGTTAGTGATTTATATCAATATAAAACACATAAAGGAAAGATGAGATGAACAGAATCAAGGAGCAGATGATGGCTGGACTGTTGGCATCGACGATTTTGGCGGGGGCGATTCTCGCCGGCGGCACGCAGTTGACGTATGAAGGCAAGACCATTTTTGAATCTGAAGCGAAGGTGAGTTTCGGTGCGACATATGGCGAACGCGCCGTGAAGGCCGTTGTCAACGCGAAGGAGCAGGGCAAAATTTCCGTGCGGACGGACAAGAAGCCTGTCCGTGTGTTCGTCAATCGCGAACCGTTGGATGCTGCCCAATGGAACTATCTGGAAGACAAAGGGATGACCACGTTGACCGTTCCGGCTGGCACGACGAATGTGCAGTTCCGTTTCGACGACATGGCGACGTTGATGCCCATGGCGTTGGTCTATAAAGTGACCGTCGATCCGTCGGCCACCGGCGGGAAACTGTCATTGGATTTGAAAGGGACGAACGTCGATGAGAAGTTTTCCGGGCAGGTCGCCTGGCCGGACGGCGAAGCGGGGCTATATGAAATGACCGTTCCCGCGAATTGTTTGCTGAAGCCTGTGAACGCGTCGGTCGTTGACGGCAAGACATATTATCTGAGCAAAGGCAGTGCATTGCAAATAGATGCGGAAGCTCCTGGCGGCAAGGCTCCGGATGTGAACGTGACGGCGAAATGCGTCGGCAACGCCGTGTCGGTGAAGGCGCAGAACCGTGAAAAACTGTTGGCTCGGAAGGATGTCGTGAAGGTTGAAGGCGAGGCGTTCGACCGCATGATTGGTGGCGAAGTGTCTATCAGCAAAGAACATAAGAACACAAGTGCGGGCGGTTGCATTTTTGCTTGGGGGACAACTGGAACACGTTTGGAATGGGATGTCAAAGTTCCTGAAGCGGGCAAATACCATGTCGTGTTCGTGGCGGCCACTCAGGAGACGGTCGCACTTCGCCGTTTCATGGTGAACGGCAAGTCCGTGGCGGAAGCCGCGTTGATCGCGTTCGACGGAACAGGCGGCTGGGGACGCACCAATCCGAAGGAATGGCAGGCGTTCGAGGCGGTTGCCGCGAACGGCAAGCCTGTGATGGTCGAATTCAAGGCTGGCGAAAACACGTTGGCTCTTGAGAATTTCTGCGGACAGCACATGAATTTGGACTGCATTGTCCTGTACAAATGAAATCGTCATCGGTGGAATCGAAAAAAATTAGTTTCGCGGCGATTTTTTTCGTGTGATAGGTTGCGTTTTTTCGAGCAAGATTTAAATTAGCGTGACTTAAATCATAGTATAAGCAAAAACACAAGAAAAGTAACAGTTCACAATAAGACGAAAGACGTCTTAGGAGTGTGCGTTTTGGCTAGTAATTTTGGCAATTTAGGAGACTTTTTCCCCGAGACGGAGGTAAAATGCCGTGTTCGCGGATGCGATAACATGATTCGCGTGTCGCGGGAAGAAGTGATTCAGAAACTGGCGAGCGGCAAGAGTCCACGTCCTGAAAAGATGTGCGAGGAATGCTACGCGATATTCCAGAAACTTGAGGATAAGACACTTCCGTGTTCCAAGGAAGGTTGTGATGGGACATGGGTGTGGAATCGCCATGCCCAGTTGGAGGCGATTCGCAGGACGAAGAACGACAATCCGCCGCCGCCCCACGGCCTGTGCGCAAAATGCAAGGAAGAGGCGTCGAAAGTGGAGCCTCAGGAGCGTCCATGCCGTCTGCGCGGTTGCCATAACACGTGGACATGGACGGCTCGCGAACAGATTGCAAGCGGTGGCAAGCCCCCCGCGCCGCGTCTTTGCGACGAATGCTTCAATCTGTTGAAACCGTTGAAAGACGATTATCTCCCATGCCGTATCAAAGGGTGCAAAAATAGCGTGTTATGGACTCGCTACCAGCAACTTGAGCATATCAAATCCGGCAAGAGCCTGGACAATCCGCCGCGCCGCATGTGCGACGAATGCTTCAAGAAATACAACGAGTTGAAGGATGAGACACGCCCCTGCAAGATCAACGGCTGCAAAGGAACGTGGACGCTGACCGCCTACGAGCAGTTGGAAGTGATTCGCAACACGCCGGAAGGGCAGGAGCCCGTGATGCCGCAACGCATGTGCAAGGACTGCTTCGATTTCTATGCGAACGCGAAAGACATCGAAGTGCCGTGCCAGAACAAAGGCTGCTCGAACAAGTGGGTGTGGACACGCAGCATGCAGCTTGGTGCGCATGTCCATGGAAACACCCATACGCCCGTCCGTTTGTGTGACGACTGTCTGAAAGCGTTCATGACGTTGAAGGATGAAGAGCGTCCATGCAGCGTTCAAGGTTGCACGGGCACATGGACTTACACCGTAAAAGACCAGATCCGAGACAAATGCAATCAGCGTGAAGAGCCGAAGCGCCGTTGCGCGTCCTGCCAGGAGTTCCTGCAGAACCACAAGGCGGAAGATTTGACTTGCGAACGTTGCGGCGCGACGTTTAAGTGGTCCGTCCAAGAGCAGTTGCAGGTCCATCTAGGCAATTTCGCGAAGCCGACGCTTTGTTCGTCTTGCGCGACGCAGGAGATCGGCGCGGCGAGCCCCGCCGGCGAAATCAAAATCGTCAGCCGTCCTGTGATTCATATTCCGACGTCCGGCCCATGGAATGGCGACGAAGTGATTCGTGATCGTCCGATTCGGATGGATGGGCGGGCCATCGCGACGATGGCGGATGCGAAAATCCGCGTCGTCTGCATTGGAGACGAACAGACGCTGTCGTTGGAAGACGTTGATAAATCGTGGCCTGCATTGCTGGAGAACAGCCTACAAAAGCGTTTCCAGTCGAAAGGCAAGCTTAGTGTTCTGAACGTCGGCATCAAAGGTTGCGGGACGGCGCAGGGCGTGGCGCGAATCGCGCGCGACATCGCGCCGTTTAATCCGCATCTGGTGGTGTTCTCCTTCACGTGGAGCGATGCGAAGCTTCCCATGAACAAGACGTTGGACGAAGAGGCTCAGGCCGCCCGTCTGGCGGCCGTGAACACGGCGTTTGAGGAATTCGTCGCGGCGTTCAAAGATACGGATACGAAACTGCTCTGCTGGCTGCCGAATCCCGTCTATCCGCAGAACAGCGGTGAGAAGTCGTTTGATTCGGAGGCTTTCAAAGCCTGGGCGGAATGCCAGACGAAGCTCTATGAATCGTTGACGAATCAGATTCGCCAGAACTGCAAGCGTTTTGAAATTCCGCTGGTTGACGGTCGTGCGCTATTCGAAGTGGGCGGCACTCACAGTGCGCAGAAATGGATGTCCAACTGGTTCATGCACAATGAACAAGGCGCGGCGAACATTGCGAACTGGATTGAAGACGCGATTGTCAAAAACAAGCTGATTGATGCGGAAGCCTTTGCGGATGAACCCGTTGCGGAACCAGAAGCCGCTCCGGCTGAAGCCGTTGAAGAAGCCGCGCCGCAGGCGGAGGCCGCTCCGGCTGCTGCTGTCGAAGAAGCCGCGCCGCAAGCGGAGGCCGCTCCGGCCGCCGTTGAAGAAGCCGCGCCGCAGGCGGAAAAACAGGAGCCGGCCGCTGAAGAAGCAGCGCCGGAAGTCAAACAGGAAAACTAAATAAAATTCGTATAATTAAAACAAGCCTTTTTCCCCGCAGGAAGCGGGGCAGGTAAACAACAACAAACAGTAAAGAGAGGACAGGTCATGCGTGAAATGATGAAAATGTCGGTCGTGTGTGTGTTGGCGATTTTGGTGTGCGTTGGCTGCACGAAGAAAGCCAAAGTGAATCTGGATGGTCTGGATCAGAATCCGGCCGGAACCGTGCAGGATAGCGATAGCAGCACTACCGGCAATGGTGGTTTCGGCGGCGGTTTTGACAGTGCGAACAATCCGTTTGTCGTGCCTGTTTCCAATGATGGCACCAATGGTGGTGGCTTAAGCGCATTGGATTCCAATGGCACCAATGGTATTGGCGGCAATGGCACGTGGTCGGATGTTAATGCCGCTTTGGCTGGCAGCGATGCCGAAAACTTCGTGAAGAACGGCCAGTATTTCGCGCAGAAAGTTTATTTTGACTTCAACCGCTCGGAAGTCCGTCCGTCCGAACGTCCGAAACTGGAAGCTCTTGCGAATCATCTGCAGAGCAATCCGACGTTTGGCGTCGTGATCGAAGGCCATTGCGATGAGCGCGGCAGCGATGAATACAACCGCTCCCTGTCCGAACGCCGTAGCTTGGCTGTGAAGGATTATTTGGCGTCCCTCGGCGTCAATGCCGCCCGCATGAGAACCGTAAGTTACGGTGAAGACCGTCCGGACGTTCCGAATGCCCGTACGGAACAGGATCATCAGCTGAACCGCCGTGCGCAGTTCCTGGTTGGCGTGATGCGCTAATGATGTAGCGACGGCGTCCCGCCGTTGGTGACACATGACAAACAGCCGTGATGCTTCACTTTGAGGAGTGGGGAGTCACGGCTGTCTTTTATATTATTAAGGTAAAGAGACAGTATGGATTCGGCGTGTTTGGAGGTTTGTGCGGCAGTGGCTTTCCGTGATGGGAAGTTACTGTTGGCGAGCCGTCGGCCTGGAAGCAATCTGGCCGGCAAGTGGGAGTTTCCGGGCGGCAAGCAACGTGACGGCGAAAGTCTTGCGGACTGCATCCGCCGCGAACTTCAGGAGGAGCTCGGGCTGGAGATCACCGATGCGTTGGAATTGTTTTCATTAGTCCATCGCTATCCGGAAAAGACGGTCCGCCTGCATTTCATGTTGTGCGATGTGGCGGAGGACTGCCATCCAGAAGCGAAGGAAGGACAGTCGTTCGGATGGCATGACCATCGTCAACTCAACGATTTGGATTGGGCTCCTGCGGATCGTGAAGCCTGCGACATGCTGATTGGCGACGGACAATTGTCCCGCAAGGCGGATGTGTCTGTCGTTGAGCCGTCACGGACGGATCAGTTGCGTTGCTGGTTGCGCGGGCAGGGCAGGCCGCCATGTTGCCGCGAATTGGGCAAGCCGTCGTGGCTTCGTGCGCCGTTTATGGGCGGCAAGGAGCATGTCGAAATGCGTTCGTTGTTGCAACGTGCGAAATTGCATACGGTTTGCGACAGTGCGAAATGCCCGAATCGTGGCGATTGCTGGAAGCATCGTACGGCGACGTTCATGGTTTTGGGCGATATCTGCACACGCAACTGCAAATTCTGCTCCGTGGCGCACGGCAAGCCGCGTCCTGTGGATCCTGAAGAGCCGCAACATGTTGCGGAAACAGTCGAAACGCTTGGACTGCGTTTCGCCGTTATCACCTGCGTGACGCGTGACGATCTGCCCGACGGTGGTTCCGCCCATATCGCGGCGACGGTTCACGCCATCAAAGCGCGTTGTCCAGACGTGAAAATCGAAGTGCTCGTCAGCGATTGCAAAGGTTCGCATGACGCTGTCGATAAAGTACTTGCGAGTGGTGTTTCTGTGTTTGGACACAACATCGAAACGGTGGAACGGTTGACGCCGATCATCCGTGGCTATGCGACTTATCGCGGCTCATTGGATGTGTTAAGATATGCCGCGCAACATGTTCCGCAAGGCTGTGCCGTAAAGTCGGGCATGATGCTCGGGCTGGGCGAAACGTCGGATGAAATCCGCCAAGCGTTGGTGGATTTGCATGACGCAGGCGTGTCGATTGTGACGTTAGGGCAGTATCTTCGGCCGACGAAAGACAACTGGCCTGTCGCGCGGATGGTTCCTACGGAAGAATTTGACGAATGGAAACGCATCGCAGAGAAGGAGATAGGCTTCTCATGTGCAGTCTGCGGACCGTTGGTCCGCAGTTCCTACCATGCGAGCGAGGCGTTTTCCTCAAGCAAAGGGCAGGGCGTTTGAAAAAACGGGAGGGTCACGCTCCAGCGTGACCGATTGCGCCTTCGCGCAATCTCTAATATGTGTCTTGCAATCGGAAAAGAATGCTTTGTTATGCCGTGCATCGCACGGCGGTCGCTCTGGAGAGCGACCCTCCCGACGCGATTATGAAGCTTGTGAAAATGACGAAAAATCGTTGAAAACACGTATAGAGTCATTACATTAACATTTTTTTTGCTGATTGTTTCAAAAAAAAGCAACCATCAACAAGAAAAATTAGAAAATAACACGACATTCTCATATGAGTTAATGTGCGGACATTAAAATGGGCAGCCACCAAAAATGGCGGCTACAAAAAACAACAGGAGAATATACTAACAAAAAATAGCGTTATTTTAATCTAATAAAACCAGCCTTTGGCTGGAACTGTGCGCTTCGTGAGACATCGGAATTAGGACCTTCGTACACTTACAGAAAAGCACACGTTTGGCACGCTCATGCCTTGAGCGTCTCTTTTCGTGCTTTTCTGTAGGTCGTCCTAAACCTCGATGTCTCACGAATGAGAGACGCTCTTTTTTGTGACATGATTCAGGAGACGACGATGCCAGGCAGAAGCGAGAAAACAGTTCAGATCAATATGACTCATTCTGCCAGAACGGCATCGAAATAAATATTCAGGAGATAGCCGTTATGCAGAAAAGATTATACCGTTGCAATGACCCATTGTTTGCAAACGATGGTTGGTTTCAGACCCCTGAGGAAATAGCCAGTTCACTCATGATGAATGGCTATTATCCTCTCATGGTTAAAAATGTTGAAGAAGGTTTGGCTAAACTCCAGAAGATTGAAGCAGGGGATTATCGGCCTGTGCCTTCCATGCCGGAAATGCCGACGGAATTCTCATTGCAGGACAAGATGCCGCCTGTCTATGACCAGGCTTCACGCGGAACATGCGTGGCGCAGGCGGCGACTGCATTAATGGAATACTATTGCGATTGCAAGTGGCGGTTCAGCATGCAGTATTTGTTTGAGCGAATCAAGCGCCTTGAAAAGACGAAGTTCGAGAAAGCGGCAATTGAAATCGCAAGTGGAAAGGGCATTTCGGATCCCAAAATGGCTAAAGTGGCTATTGGCATTATCGCACAGTTGAAAGATAATGAAATTGAAATTACCAAAGAAAGTGTCGCGGCAGCGCTGGCCAGTCAGGAAGTCTCGCTTTCCGAAGGTAGCCACGGCTATATGGCGATGGAGGTATTGACTCAATGGGGTATCTGCACATACGAAAAATGGCCATATTCACGGCAAGGTCTTGAAGGGGCTTCTGATATGGACGCAACCCGTCCGGACGTGCCGCCAGGGGCGGACGAAGAAGCTGCTCTTCACAGATTACTTGCCCCCTATTATGTATTTCCATATCCTAACAATGTTGAGGAAATCAAACGGTATCTTGTCGGGACGGACGGCAATCGGCCTATGCCCGTGATGATCGGCACGCTTATTCTGAACAATCTTGAAATCGAAGATGGCATCATTCGAATTCCCAAAGTCAGACAATGGAAAGTCCAAAGCGCATTGTGTGATGTGACCCCTTCAATGAATAATGATATGATAAGCTATACGTTGAAAAGTGTCGACGAGTCAAGCATTCAGGAAGAGGCACCCGTTTGTTCGATGGACAGATGCATAGTTGGAGCCCATGAGATGCTGATAGTTGGTTATCACGATGATCTTTCCGTGGCAGGTGGCGGCTATTTCGTCGTTCGCAACAGCTGGCACAAGGACTGGGGGCGTGAAGGTTACTGCAAAATGCCATATGCTTATGCGGAACTTTTTGTGAATGAGGCAACTACCATCGTCCAACCAATGAAACACTATTCAGGCAATGCCAACACGGCATCTAACACATCTGCGCAAATTCCAGAGGATCTTCAGGAATACGTCGTGAAGGCGGATCGTGAACAGAAGGATCGCCATGGGCGTTGGACCATTGCGAAAGGCAGTCAGGTGATTATCGATAAGGATGGTCTCATGGATCGCTACACTGAGCAGAATGTGATGCTGTTCCGTCGGCAGGGCTATACATGGGCCAAACCTGCCGAAAACACGGATGCACAGAAAACCGCCACGGCTTCCAACGCTACGAAAACGACAGCCGCGCAACCAGTTCTGACACCCATGGAAGAGCGTTTCTTCTCCAGTCTGGAGGCGGCCTTCCGGCAGATGCCTCTTGACTTCCCACAACTCGGCGGCCTTCGCAAAGGCTGGTTCTCTGGCGCTGGCAAGGCTACGGCTTTCAAACGTGAGGCTGATCTGACCGCACAGTTTGGCAATCCGTTGCGTCTCCATAGCGTGAGCGGTCCGAAAGCCTCCTTCCGTATTGCCGCAATGTATCTCAAAGATGCCATGCAGGCGGATGAAGCGTTCGGAAAGGTGCATAGCCTTTTGGAGGAATACACCGCCAAGCATCCATTTGAACCATGTTACTGCACCATCGTCGTCATCGGTTGTGATACGCCGGTCAGCACGTTGCGACCATTTGTCTCTGAAACAGAAGTCCGTATCATTCTCGATAACTATACGCCGGAAACTGGCTGGCAACTGAAAGCGGAAGCTCTTTCTGATGACAAGGCCTGGAATGAATGGTTGCTGCGGCTCGCGCCGAACAGCCCTGCACAGTGGTCTGGGCTGATAGAGCGTGCTTATGAGACAGTGGTTTCAACAGGCGGCCATGTAACGGTAGCGAAAGTGGCGAAGGCCGCTGGGCTTCCAGATGGATTGCTTGCCGCCGTCATTGACAAGTTCATGCCTGACTTTGAGATAAAAGGAGAGCAACTTGTGAAACGATGAGGCTGTACCGATATGGTCATCAACGACTTCCTATGCCATCTGCTGGAGAAACTAGGCTTGAAAAAAAGCCTGAATGAGCGTATTCAGGAAGACATTACACGCCTAGAAGAGGAGCTTCGTTGCGCCAACGATGCCTTGAGTGATTTGGACGACGAACCTCAAGCCGCTGAGCAGCGTTGCAGCAATGCCAAGGCATTGTACGATAAAGCAGAAGGCACGATGAAGACAAGTCGGGAAGCAACGGTTCGATCGTTGATGATGGAATGTCGGCATGTACAGGAACGACAGCAACTTGCGCGTTTACGGCGTGATGCCGTACAGGCTCTTTTGCATCAACGCAAACTAGAACTGGAGCATCGGAGCCATTCCGTTGAAATAGAAGATTTGGATGAAGCAATCGACATCAAAAAAGACATGCTTTACGACCTCCGTGAACGTGACAAGGCGCTTACAGAGTTGGAGAAAAACACATACCGCCCAAATGAAACCAATAGCAAAACGCCTGACAAAATGCCCGAAACGGAAGTCAATACAGAACGCATCAGCACGGAGCAGACGGTTGAGCCAGTAAACGCTCCTGAACCGCAGACCACACCAGAAAATGAACCGCAGAAAACAGCCTAAGTAACTAACATTCAATATACAACCTTTTAAGCCAAAAGGAAATCTGCCCAATGTTCATCTATAAACAGTTTGATTCAAGCAAGCATCTTGATGACGTTCAGTATCAGAGCTTGAAGATCTATGGCATGGCCTCCATCCGCAATGGACAGGATACGCCCTTCGTGGAATGCGCCACCAAGGCACAGGCTGAAGAGGCGAAAAAACAGGGGCGGCAAATCGTCGCCATTCGCGCGATTCCCTTTGTCGTGCCATTTACGTCATTGGGCACGGAAATCCATGAAACACATACGCGTGTGAATGTCTCTGGTGCGGTGACACTGCGGATCAAGCCAGACGCTTCGTTCAGGGATTATGTGCTTTCACATACAAATGGAGAACTCACGACGAACCAGTTGATACTGGAATTCGCGAAAGGACTGGAACTCAATCTTGAACCAACCTTGAAACATATCGTCAATACGGATGATGTTGAACAGATCCGCAAGCATGGCGTGGAAGCGGCGGACGTCAGTGGCTTGCCATGCGAACTGCCATCATGGTGCGAAGTTGTCAAGGTGCAGCTGGCAGTTGACGGAACGGATACCGCCAGCCGCTACATCCAGCAGGTCGCCAGCGTTTTTGCCGAACAGGAAAAGGCTGCACAGGTGGAACAGGACAGATTCATCAATCGCATCGGCAAAGAAGTTATTCCTGAATGGCAAAATAAGAGTATCCAAGAGCTGAAGAAAGGGCCGCTTCATGTCTTGAGCAACATTAGCCGGAGATACTACTTCTGGCTGGTTAGCGCTCTTTTGGGGGCTTGGCTCCTGAGCAAACTTGTGTTCATTCTGGGCGGCGGTTCGGCAGACGACCGCAAATGCCGGGTTGACTTTGAAAACAAAGAGAAAACTGCCTCCAGCAATCTCCAGATGTATTTGCTGAAGACGCACTTGGCGGATAAGTTTAGACAGAACGAAACATCGAAAGGCAAACCTTTCGGTGGTTTCGAATTCAAAGAAAACTACCATTTTGCCGAAGATGACGCCGTCAAAGTGCGTGATTGGGTGGACAAGTATGTTGAGGATCATCATGGCATCTTGCATTACGTGGAGAACGAATACAACCATCCACACGGCATTCGCAAGGTTCTCGGTTGGTCAAAACCATATTATAAATGCAACATCGGAATGGAAGGAAAGGTTACGTCGGATGCCTATCATCTGGTGGTCAAGCAGGATTATGACGGAAGCGTCAAGAGCTGTCTGGATGAGATGTTTCTTACAAAAGGTAAGACGAAGGGCGGCATTACTGAATACAAATCACTTAAGTTGCGGGGCGGTGACGTGGCTCTGTTGACACAGGCTTTGCAGAAGGACGAGTCGCTTGCCGCTAAAGGCGTGATTGTTCAGCATACAGCGGATCATGAAATCGTTGTGACTGTCGGCAACTACACACTAAACTACCAACTGAATGCGTCTGAACTTGAAAAGTTCAATGATCTGCTTGATGAAATCAAATCCGTTTTCCAGGCAGCTGTGTCCAAAGATGTCTATTTCAAACAGGGGAAGGCGGAAACGTTGCCTCTCACCAATAGCCAGGTGGAGAAACTACAGAAGGCGCTCGTCGTCAAAGACCGCGTTGTTTTCACCCGCGAAGTCGTCGAAGAAGGCAAGACGGAACGGCTTGTTTTCAAAATGAGCGAAAAAGAACGGAAAGGACGGGAACTGGTCGAATTGGACAAACAGAAGCGGGCTGACTGGTGGAACCGTAACGAACAAGGCCTTCTTGACACCGTTATGGACAAGGCCAAGCGGTTGGAACAGGCGGTTACCGCCATCAAAGTGCCGGAAGACGCCACGGATGCGGATTATGCGGCTTTGCTGGACCGGATTCAGGTTCTTCGTGCACAGAGGCAGGCATATGTTGAAGAACTAAATAATCTATTGAATAAAGTCAAAGCTTATCAAGCAGGAATGGAAAAGGCCATTCTCAAGAAAGCGACTGCTCATCAACAGCAACTGGAAGGGCAGACAGCCACTTACATGAACATGAAGGAACAGCTGGACAATCTGACCACGAAAATCCATAATGCCCGGTGGGAGGCGAAGACGCATCAGGAAATCGCTCGCCGCCGTGAGGCGGCAGGACAGTATGCGACAGATGTTGAACAAGCTCTGCGCAATGCCCAGGCGGCCTTCCGCCAGGAGATACCCAACGCCGTGTCGGCAGGCCAGACGAAGGATTCATACGGGAATTTGGAAGCCGTCGCGCAACGCTGGGAGGCGCGTTGCCGTGAAACCTTCAAAGGCATTGAAAACTATCGTAACACGGAACTGAAAGACACATTCTTGCTGGAGAACCGTACCGCCACATGGGATGCCAAGGCCTATCGCGACCGTCTGAACGCCGTCTTGGAAGGATGGTCGTCCATGTGCCGCAAGGCTCTCGACTGCAAGAATGAAAGTCAATACAAACAGGTGGAAGCGACCTATTTGAAGAATCAAATGGAATTCTGGAAGAACGTTGAGGCCCTGGATACGTTGCAGAAAGAGATCAATGCATGTCAGGCCAAGCTTCAGGCCAAGCGACAGGAGCTTTCCGGCATGGCGACTGCGGAGGGCAGAGCCCATGCGGCTGAAATCAAGATTTGGTTCAATCAAGACATCATGATCCCTTCCAAGAACATCAAACGACAGGCTGGCGCCCTTGCCGCGTACTTCTCCAGTCTGTTACCGACAGATGATTGGGATCCTACGCTTCCTTATAACAAGAAACTGGGTAATAGTTTTCTGCAAACTCCTGAAGTCCGCCAGTTGACTCCTGCCTATCAGGAAAAGGCCAAGGCAATGGTGGAAGATCAGAATAGCAAGCTCATGATGAGAAACATGGGTAACAAGAAAGAAAGCTTGTCAAGACTCAAAGACAAGGCGGAGATGATGCAAGGCCAGTGTGAAAATCTCATTCATATAGAAGAAAATGACAGATTATACAAACCATTGAGGGTGTGGGGTAACCAACAATAACCGATAAAGGAGGCATGCGGCATGACATAAAGAAAAAACATTGTCAACAACTATCTCGAACCCATGGAAGCTATTGCCAGAATGGGCATGTATGAACCGATAGGCAATAGCATTCCCAAAACGATGTTTTTAATTCACTTCAACTATTACAAAAGGAAATCTTAATCATGAAAAAACTGATTCTTCTGATTCTTTGTCTAACTAGCACACTGTCCTTGCTGACTGCACAAGACACCAAACAAACCTATGAAGGTTATGAAAATTTCCCAGAATGCAGGGTTTATAATGTTAAGGAAGATTTTAAAGGAGTCTTTGAGAAAATTGATTCTACCTCCAGTTCATTGACTTCTTTGGCAGCATTTTATGACAAAAATACTGCTAAGTTCGATCCCAAACAATCGGCTGCTAATGATAAAGCTTATAATTTAGTATGTTGGACTGGATATCTACCAATCAAACGCGAGGGGGAATATACTTTTATTATTATTTGGCAAACAATACCTAGTGATGGACAGTTGGGGCTTAAAGTAAATAATCAAAGCAAAATAGCTGAAGATGTGGTATTTGGTATGATGCGTGGCAAGCAAGGAGCATTGAATGTCAATTTGAAACCTGGTATGAACAAACTTTGTTTTTGCATTTATGGCAGTGGCTTAACTAGATATAATGCACCAGTTATACAGTACAAACTGAAAGATGTCATTGGTGATCCTCGCAATTTTACCCCATCGAACCTCTACCATCAGGTTGTGGAGATAGAATGGTAAACTTATTTATGTAAAACTTAATCTGTGAAACAGCATTTTCACTGTTGTTTCACGGATTCAACAACAACTCAAACAAAAAGGAAACACAACATGAAGAAAAAACTGATGCTTCTCATTCTGTGCCTGATTGGCGTAATGACTCTACTAAACGCAGAAGACGCGACCATCGCCCTCCCGCCGGAAAACAAAGCCGCCAACGAGAAGGCTGTTCCAATTGCTGTTCCGGATGGCTACGAACCATTCCCCGAATGCAGGCTTTACTCTGTGAGTGTTCCATACATGGGCGGTGCAGTGGCGCCTGGTCAGGAAAACGCCAAGCACATGAAGTTCTTCAAGGAGACCTTGGAGAAGATGGGTTCGCTGACATCCGTGGCGGCTTTCCATGACAAGAAAGCGAAACTCGACACGAAGCAAGCTGCTCCTGACGGGGTTGTATATAATATGATATCATGGTCGGGGGCATTTCTCGTCAAGAAGGCTGGCAAGTACACGTTCTTGGCCACTTCTCCGTCCGTTTTGGGTGAGCGTAGTAATTTCAGTTTTGACACTTCGCATGGAATAGCTGTTTTTGTCAACGGAAAAGGGAAATACGCGGCTGGGCAAAACGCACTTCAAAGCACTTTGGACGTCGACTTGAAGGCCGGCATGGCCGATTTGAAGATTGTCGTCTATACAAAAGATCATAATTTGTTGACTACCGAAATTCCGGTTGTCCGCTACAAATTGCAGAATGCTGTGGGCGACTACCGTGAAATCACCCCTGCGAACCTCTACCACAAAACTGAAGAAGAGGACTGGTAGCCTTCTGAATGATTCTTGACAATGGCATCCTCCTCAGGCTGTTTGCGCTAGTGTAAGACGGTCGGAGGAGGATTGCATCAGGAGGTTGGTTATGCATTGGCGTGACATCCGTCACAGGTTGTGCAGGAGCATGGCCCTCTGACTAACAAGGAACTTGTTGAACCATGAAAAAACTGCTGTCGCCATCCCAGATATTGTGGCTCTTTGGCGCTTTCGCGCTTATAGCTTTCATCCTGTCTGCATTCACATTTGTGAACTTCAGGCATGCGTTTGATATGGATTCTGACTAGCCTGTTCCTCCTGAAAACGAAAAAACAGCCAAGCTAGCGAACGTTGCCCATGGTGTGGATGTCATGCGTGGAGGAAGAACTATTGTGGTTTCTACTGGACAGAATGACGTTTCGGAAGAGGATTCGAGGGGGGAGGAGCAACCGACGATGGTGGAAAACGCCGTTGTTGTCCCAGAGATAGTCCATCAACCAGAAGAAAAAATTCCAGCCAAAGCAGTTGGCAATTCTGTGGATGTAAGTAATAACAAGATGGATAAGCCTATTAGTTATGAAATACAAAGCAAAGCGAGTGCAATTTCATCTGATGAGAACAAAATATCAAGAACTTTAGCCTCTGCAAATGTTCAAAAGCAATCTGCCGTTATACTCACAGCGAATGCCACTCAAGCCAAGGCTCTTCCCTCTCTCGGTGGTGACGGATGCGAATCGTTCCCCGAATGCCGCGTGTATTATGTCAACAGCATAAATACTGACTTGAAAGAAATCTATGATAAATTCGACTCCCTGAGCTCACTTGCCGCATTCTATGACAAGGATGGAACAAAGTTTAATTTACAGAAGTCCATGGTTGACAAGAATACCGAGTACAATCTAATCGTTTGGGATGGCTACATAAATATTAAGAAAGCAAGCGTTTACACCTTCTTGCTTGCATGGGTGATCCCTTTTTCTAACGAACATGCTACCGAAGGCTCAACTGTATTACAAGTAAACGATAAAAAGGTTCTGATTGGTCCAACATATTCAGGAAATACATGTCAAGGCATTTTAGATATCGATATGAAGGTCGGCTTGAACAGGCTCCGACTATGTATTTTGACCAGAGACAATATGAGTCTGCTGAAGCCCAGTACCCCTGTCATTAGATATAAGCTGAAGAACGCAGTCGGCGATTACCGTGAAATCACCCCTGCAAATCTCTACCATAAAATTATGGAAGAAGACTGGTAGTTTTCTGAATTTATTTTCTTCTTGGCAGTATAGGTAATGGGACAAGGTGCTTGAGCCATGGGTCGCACTTCAGTGCGACCGTTTGCACGAATGCGTAAATGGTCATTGACAGAACTGTCACGAGAAACATTCAATGACATGCGGCGACAACTGTCGCCGCAGTCGCTCTGGAGAGCGACCCTCTCGACGCGCAGTCGTGTATGAGTGCACCCCACACAATGGTTATAGTGGTGAAAACTTTGGGATACTGTCGGGTATTCTTCATACCATTGAGTTGGATTTGTAAGAACCATTTTCCTTGCTATATTAAGATAAACGACAAGATTAGGAGGCTATCAAAAGTTATAGTTGATAGATTAATCAAAGGAGATGGCAATGGAAAGCAAACATCCTGTTCGATATTGGAAACCCAATATGGCGGCACTGCCACCACGCCTCGGCCGACTCATAATCAAGGAGATCATGATGCCGCGGAGTGTAGATTATTCCAAACTTATCACGGAAAGTGAGCGTGCGGAACGTGAACTTGCCAAAATCGTTGAGACTGAAAACGATAAGGGAAATGGCAATGCAGGAAAATAATTGGCTTGTCTGTAATCATTTGACTCATTCGCCAGAAGACATTGAGGCAATTCGGGCTTTTTCCGTTGTCCATCCGAAAACAAAGTAAATTTCCTGTATTTCCAGTCACTAATAGGCTATTGCAGTTGAAAAGTTGTGTCATTTGACAACAAAATTCCCAATAAGAGGTATATTAACCAACGGGATGTGGAAAAGAATTTACTGGACTGACATAAGAATCGATCAATAGGTTTTCTCCATCATGTCTTCTGCATCGTCTAAAACAATCGATATGAAACCGTTACGGCAGGAAGTTCGTGCTTTGCTGCCGGACAACAACATCGATCAGGCGAAGGCTCCGGAAATTCATGAATGTATCGCGACACTGCGTAAGGAACTGAAGGATTTCACGCAGAAACATCCTGATTTTAATGCTTTAGATGTGCGGCGACGCTACTATGAATTGATTCCCGAACTTGCGCCGCTGTTCATCTACCGCAATTCGCCGTTCTACTACGAGGCGGGCATCAATGGCGGATGGTATGTCAACAAGCCAGGCTGGACGCCGCGCGAACTGACACTCAAATTCATGTCGGAGAAGGTTCCGCAGGAGGAACAGAAAGTCTTTTCCGCGCGGAGCAAGCAGAACTACATCCTCTGCTGCGGCTTTTTCACGGATGAAGTCCATCATATCCCGCCATTCCAGAACATTTTCGCGCATGGTTTCAAGTACTTCCACGACAAGGCATTGGGTGAATTGCCAAACTGCAAAACGGACGGAGAACGAGCCTTTTTGGAGACAGCCGCTGTCGGTCTGGAGGCCGTCCATAAGCTTCAAATGAGATTCGCGACCATCGCGGATAAGATACTCGCCGAAGAGCAGTTGACGCCGCAACAGACGGAATTCATGCGCATGATTTCCGTTTCTGCGAGACATTGTCCATGGGAGCCGCCGAAGACATTCTACGAAGCGTTGAACACGCTGTGGTTCATGCGTGAGATCCTTGGGCTTGTCGATGGTCTGGCGATGTTCGCCTTGGGACGTGTAGATGCCTATCTCATCGATTTTTACAATGCCGATATTGCGGCGGGGCGGCTGACGAAGGAAGCCGCTTATGATCTGATTTGCCGTTTCCTGACCGTCGCCGACTGCCATTACGACGGCATGACAACGGTGGAAACGTATGGTGCCCATGAACTGGAAATTCCCATCACGCTTGGCGGTTGCGACAAAAACGGCAATCCCGTCTTCAACGACATCACACGGATGATTCTCAAAGCCCACAAAGAGCTTGACATCGTCTTCCCGAAGCTCCATTGTCGATTTGACGAAGACTCTCCGCATGAATATCTTGCGACGATTGCGCAGATGGTTTGCGACACGCATTGCGTGTTTGCGCTCTTCAACGACAGCCACAACATTCCCGCGTTGCAACAGACGGGTGTCCCGCTGGATTGGGCGCGGACGTATATCGGAACAGGCTGTTGGGACGGCTATGTCGATAGCATCACGGATGTTGATACCGCCAATTACATCAGCGTCGCCCGCGCGTTGGAAGCGGCTATCTATCAAGATGTTGAGCTCGCGAAAGATGCACGGGTCTCCTTCCGACCGTTGGACGACTGCCCGGATTTCGACACGCTGCTCAATCAGTTCTATGAAGATTTCATCGTGTTCCTGCGCGACCAGTTGCGAATCTACACGGAATACGGTCGGTTGACGTCGCTGTCGAATCCGCATCCTGCGTATTCCGCCTGCATCAACAGCTGTATCGAAAACAAAAAGGACGTCACGGCAGGCGGTTGCGACCAGAAGCCGCGCATCATTACGTTGGCCTTTACGGCCAACGTCGTCGATTCGCTTTGCGCCATCAAGACGCTTTGCTTTGACCGTCATGTCTGTACAGTTCGCGAACTTTTGGATGCCGTTCGACGCAATTGGGAAGGTGCGGAAGATCTTCGTGCGCAAGTATTAAGATGTCCGTATTGGGGCGATGACACAGAACTGCCCAACCGCTTGATGTCGTTCATTTATGATTCCGTCCATCGCGACATCTGCGATTTGACGAACGACCGCGGAGGGCCGTATCTTATTGCGGCGTGGATCTATCGCGAATATCGCTTCTGGGGCGAAAAGATGCGGGCGCTGCCGGACGGTCGCCGCAACGGCGACTATCTTGCGCAAGGGCTTGTGCCATCGGAATTCCGCAACCGTTCGGCCATCACAACGGCCCTGAATGCCATCGGCTCGTTGCATCATGAAAACATCTTTGCATCCAACTGCAACATGTCGTTTGACAAAAGCACTGTCACACCGGAGATACTGGAGGCTGTTTTTAGGACGTTCGCCAAGAAGAACATCCATCTTCTGCAGCCTAACTGCTTCTCGCGGGAGGACTTG
>JAFZAB010000045.1 GCA_017548425.1 Victivallales bacterium | reverse complement strand
TGAACTCGTGGCGCATGACCAGAGTCTCGTGGCCTATTGCGGCGCGAATATGGCGACGCTGGAAATGATGAAAGCCACCATGACGACGGACTACTACCATATCATGACGACGACGGATCTGATCGGCATCGAATCGGCCGTTGCGTTGAAAAATGGTTATGCTCTCGGTATCGCGCTGACCATTGGCGAAAACATCAAGAAGAGCGGTAACGAAGACGAAATCCACTACAATTCGCAAGCGGCGGTTTTCCTGCAGGCGTCTCGCGAGATGAGCGTGCTGATGCAGATGCAGGGCGGCACGCAGAACAGCTATTTCGTCGGCGTCGGCGATTTGTATGTAACGGTTTACGGCGGACGCACACGGAAAGTCGGCATCCTGCTCGGCAAAGGATTGAACATCGACGAGGCGTTGGATGCACTGAAAGGCGTCACGTTGGAATCATTGGTCGTGGCATCACGCGTTGCGAAGGCGTTGAAAGTGAAGGCCGCGAAGGGCGAAATCGATTTGGCGGACTTCCCGTTGCTGATGCACGTCGATGAAATCATCACGGACAAGAAGCCTGTGAATATTCCGTGGGAGAAGTTTACGCGGCTTTATTAAGCCGCGGCTTATGGCTTATGGCTTATGGCTCATGGCTCATGGCTCATGGCTTATGGCTTATGGCTTATGGCTTATGGCTTTTGTCTCTTTCGTCTCTTTTGTCCCTTTCGTCCTTTTAATAGAGGATTGTATCATGTACAAAGTTACGCATTTTTTCGGTTGCCGTGGAGCGAACGATGATTTGTTTCCATACATGCTCTGCGAATTGGCGGAGAACGGCATAGAGAACGTTGTTTTGGCGCACATCTGGTGCCAACGCTATGTCGCAGAGCCTGAATACAAGGAACTTGTGGCGAAATCCATCGCGGAAGCGAAACTGACGGTGTGGGGCTCCCATGCGCCATTCGGGAAGATTTGGGATTTGGATACGCCGGATTTGGAGCGTCGTCCGCAGATGTTTGAAGAGCAGGCCCGCGCGATGGCGTTTTCGGCGGAGCTTGGTTCGAAAACGATCACGTTCCATATCGGTGTGAACCATGAAGGATACACGCTTGGGCAGTTGCGCGATTTCGTTCGCGAATCGTTGGAAAAACTGCTTCCGTATGCGGAAAAATACGGCATCGTCATGGGAATCGAAAACGGTATCCGTCCGACGGATCAGCCGGACGAAATTCTCCGTTATCTGGACGAATTCAAATCGCCGTGGCTTGGCTGCACGTATGATACAGGCCATGCTAACGTCATGAGCAACTATGACGGCAAGAAGGACTTAAGCCTCTTCATGCAAAAAGTGAAAGACGCATGGGATGGCCAGCCGGTCTTCGACAACCAGTCGTTGGAGAAACTTGCGCCGCATATCGTCATCACGCATGTCCATGACAATCACGGTTATCGAGACGAACACAAATTGGCTGGCTGCGGCGACGGCACAATCGATTGGGAGAAAACGATTAAGATGTTGAAATACAACTGCCCACGGCTGATCAGCTTCGAAAACGAAAACAGCTGTATTCCGAATCGGATTCCCGTGGCGCGTTTTGCGAAAGTCTTTCCGGCTCTTGTGGACAAATATTAATATTGTAGGAGAAAGCCATGCGGACGGTCAACGATTTCGCGGGAAAAACGGACAACGAACGAATAGAGGAGGCCATCCGCAACCGTCATGGCGACATCGTCGTCATTCCGCCGCGTGTGTCCGACATCGAGCCTGAACGGGATTGGTGGCTGTTGGACCGCGCCATCCTCTTGCCGGAAAACACGACCATCCTGCTGCAGAACTGCCGCATCAAGCTGTCGGACAAATGTCGCGACAATTTCTTCCGCAGTGCCAATTGCGGTTTGGGCATTGAGAATCCGGAGATGATCGGCAACATCCACATACGCGGCGTCGGTGACTGTGTTTTGGAAGGCGCCGATCATCCGCGTTCGACGGGCGACAGCAGCAAATTCCTCGCCTGCCCATGCCCAAAGAATTTCAGCGGTTCGCCTAATCCGACGTTCAATGACTTGCATCGCCATTCGTACGGTACGGACGCCGGCAAGGAGGGCGAATCTGAAAACGGCGACTGGCGGAACATCGGCATTCTCATGGCGAACGTCCATCATCTGTCGATTGAAAACATCCGCATCGTCGAACAGCACGCATGGGGCATTTCGTTGGAAAACTGCTCGTTCGCAAACATCAATCATATTGAATTTACAGCGTGCATGACGCGCATTATCGATGGCGCGGAGCACAACGTGGAGAATCAAGACGGCGTCAATCTGCGAAACGGCTGCCATGATGTCATCATTTCCGATATCACGGGAACGACAGGCGACGATGTCATCGCCTTGACGTGCATCTCTTCACAGTTCCGCATGCGGAAGGACGGCGAAATGCATTCCACGCAAGTCTTGGGCAATGACTACTCGAAACGCGAGAAAGGCATCTACAACGTCATCGTCCGCAATATCTTGGCGTCGCCTGCGGGCGGTTGCTGCATGTTGCGGCTACTGCCGACGGACGGCGCGGAAATCCGCAACGTCGTCATCGACGGACTTGTCGATACGTCGCCGGCGGATTTCCATTCATGGTGCAGCGTATTGGTCGGCGAACGGATTGGTTTGGTCGGCGAACCAGGCTATCCATATGGCACGGTGAGCGAAGAATGTCTCTTTGACATTTCCATTTCGAACATCATCTCTAATGCGAGAAGCGCCGTGTTCATTCCAGGCGGTCTGCTGAATTCCAGCATCAGCAATGTCTGCAATCGTTATGCAGAGGGCAAGACGTTGGACTGTCGTGCGCCGCAACTGATGAAAGGCGTTTTGCTGTCGAACATCCACTATAATGCGGGTGAGAGCGCACCGGATATTCAATGATTTCGTCGTTTATTAATAAGGTATAGGAACCATGCCAGCAGAAAAACTCATTGAAAAGGAAATTCCCGTCAGAGCGGTTACGCCGGATGACCAATATCACTATTTCTTTGGTTATTTTGACAAATTCCAGTTCGATCCGTCGGACAAGTTGTTACTGGGCAACCGCATTGATTTTGCGGCGCGTCAACCGCGTTTCGGCGAGAAGAACACCATTGGCATCATCGATCCGGAAAAAGCGTCATTTGAACCACTTGCGGAGACGTTGGCGTGGAATTGGCAGCAAGGCTCCATGCTGCAATGGTTTTCGCAGGACGAAGTGATTTACAACGATGTGGAAGACGGGCAGTATGTGGCGCGCATTCTTAATATAAATAATGGTAAGAAGCGCACGTTGTGCCGTCCGATCTACTGCTTGACGAACGACCGCAAATACGCGATCAGTGTCAATTTCGCGCGGCTTGGTCGTGAACGGCCGGGCTACGGCTATGACGGTCTGGAGGATCCGACCATCGACTACGCACATCCGGAGAACGACGGTGTCTTCATCGTTGATATTGAGAAGAATACGGCGGAATTGGTCATTTCATTGGATCAGATTGTCAAGGCCTATCCGCGGGATTCCATGTGGAACACACCAAGTTGGTTCAACCATCTGCTGTTTAGCCCGTCTGGCAAACGGTTTGCGTTTTTCCACCGTTGGCGCACATGGAATAACAATGTCCGCCGCCACATCACTCATATGTTCACGGCAAATATCGATGGATCAGATATTTATCCGTTGAATCTGGAGGATATGAGCAGTCATTACGCATGGATCAATGAGACGGAGATCATCAATTACTCCAACCGCTTCAAACGCGTCAACGGCAATCGCACGGATCAACGCAACTGGCAGTACTATCGTTATTTAGACCAGACGGACAAAGTGGACGTCGTCGCAGAGAACATGTTCCCCGGAGATGGTCATTGCATCGCGTCGCCAGATGAAAAATGGATGGTGACAGACTCCTATCCGTACGGCGCGGCGGACAGTTCACGGCGGTTGTTCCTCTACAACTTCGCGACACAGCAGGGCTATCACATCGGTACGTTCTGGGCCGATCCTGTCTATCCGATTCCGACGCGTTGCGATTTGCATTCCCGCTGGTCGCACGACGGCAAACGACTGACGTTCGATTCCATCCATGAAAAGGATGCAGACGGCCATGGTCGCCGCCGCATCTATCTGGCGGATGTCTCCGAAATAGTGGCTGGTGATTAGTGGTTAGTGGTTAGTGGTTGAGGAGATAGGAAAAATATGAATCACGAAATCGGCGATCCGAATGTCCATGTCACGCTTGAAATGGTGCGGGATGCATTTGTGCGTATCGGTGCAAAGCCTGACGATGTCGTCATGTTCCATGGATCGTTGAGCTCCATGGGAACGGTCGATGGCGGCGTGACAACTGTTTACGACGGCGTATTGGCCGCGACGGCCCCTCATGGAACGGTCGCTATGCCAAGTCTTTGGTATGACGGGACTAAGGAACGCGAGAACCCAAGCCTGTTTGATGTCAACACATCGCCTGTCTATGTCGGGGCGTTGGCGGAAGGATTGCGGCTTGATCCGCGAAGCGTGCGTAGCAATCATTGGACGCATGCCGTCGGTGCCATCGGTGAACGGGCGGAGGAGCTTTGCGCGGACCATGGAAAATTCGGGCCGCGTCCAAGCCCATGGAGCGACACGGCGTTCGCGCATGGCAGTCCATGGCAGAAGTTAATCGACTGGAATGCGTTGTATTGCTTCATCGGCGTCACGATGCGCGTCTGCACGATTAAGCATTGCATCGAAGGCATGCTTCTGGAGCATGTTCTGGAACATGTTCCAGAAGACAAACGACTGGAATACAGAAATTTGCAGATGCATGACTGCAAAAAGCAAGCATACGCCTGGCCTTTCTTCAACGGCGAACGGCTGCAGCAGATTTTGACGGACGAAGGTTCGTTTGTCACGACGAAGCTCGGCAGCGCCACGTTGGGCGGCATCCGCACGAAGACGTTGGTGGCACGTGCGTTGGAAATCATCGAAGGCGACATGGAGTCATGGCTGAACGCGGATTTCATCGCGTGGCGGCAGAAATGCCTGGAAGCTTGAAAGTTGCTTTTTAATACAGAGGCGCAGAGAATAAAAAAAACGGCGTGGAAAACATGGTGTTTTCCACGCCGAAAGTTTTTTCTAGAAGATAGCCAAAGGCTTACTTCTTGCGCCACATGGTCTTGGTGCTGTCATAGACGGAGAACTTCTCGCTGGAGACATGGCCGTCGAAACGGAGCATGTTGCAGAGGTCATTGTGGTGGAATTTGATCAGGCATCTTGAATCGGCTCTGTCAACAGCCCAACCGTTCCAGTGGTAGATGCTGGTGTCAGAGTCGGCGACAGCGACCGTGTTGGACGGTTCCTTGAAGTCGGAGATGAGGGCCATGTTGCCTTCGCCGCCGTTGCCGATGTTGCCGCCGAGCCATTCAGCCTTGAAGTAGGAGCACTTCAGCGGGTTGGGATAGATGCTGTCCAGACCCGTACGGAGCCACGTGCTGTTCCACGGGTTTGCGACGACGGGACAGACGAACATCTTGAAGTCGCCGATATGGACGCCGCAGAAGTCCGGCCACCAGATAATCTTGGTCTTGCCTTCTGAGTACATGTAAACAGGCGGGATGTAGCCGTTGTTGTCATCCTGGTACATGGCGTGGGCGAGACCTTGCTGCTTCAATTGGGAGACGCAGGAAATGGCGCGGGCTTTGTCACGGGCCTTGGCGAGGGCGGGCAGCAGCATGGCGGCCAGAATCGCGATGATCGCGATGACGACCAACAGCTCGATCAACGTGAATTGAATGACTTTCTTCATCTTTTGGGATCCTTTTTTTCGTTTGTGAGTTAAAATCAAAGAAATAAATTTATGTATTCTGAAATAAATATAGGGGGGGGTAAAGAAGAATGCAAATGGAAGTTTAACCATTTTTTAATTTTTTTTGATTTTTTTTGCGTTATTCGATAGAAAAATTATGTTAAAACACATTGCATGGATGGGGAGGCATATTGAGAAATGGTATGATTATTATGGTAAAAACTTTGAAATCGACGATAATCAAACTTGTTGCCCGACTCCTTGGAACTTGTGTTTTGTGTATTGTATTGGCCTTGCTGTGCCAACACGCGTGGGCGGTCGTCAATCGCAAAAGTTTGATGACGGCCATCATCAACGACCCGCATTTTGAAGTCTATGTCTTTTCCGTCGGTGGCGGACTGCTTGGTCTTTTTGCATTGATATTGAGCCTCATCTGGAGGGCGCGGCGGGACATTACACTCATCAGCCTGGCGGCGTTCATCCTGTTCCTGCTACCGTTGGGATGGTTCAAGACGAAGGAATGGTGGACCGTCGGACGGTTCGACACGGTTTCCATGGTGGAGGATCTGACGCTGTTCAGGCCGTTTACGGGGAAAAACATCTTGGTGTCATTGGACAAGCCGTTGGAAAAGCGCATGGAGGGAAAGCAGCCGCGCATCGACGGTGTCATGAACATGTTCCGTTTCTACGCCTCCATCGTGGAAAACGTCTGCCGAAAGGACGGATGGATGGCGGAAGCGGAGCCCGCAGGAGCGGCATTGAGCCGTTTGTTGACGGATGAAGCGGATGTGGTTTTCAGTGGATTGCCGCCGCAGGCTGTTTCAGCGAAAGCCGCGTCGCAGGGGAAAGCACTTGATACGACGCTGGTTGTGAAAGACGCGTTTGTCTTTTACGTCCATGCGGACAATCCCGTCGATAATCTGTCGCTTGAGCAGATCAAGCAGATCTATGGCGGAAAAGTGACGGATTGGAAAGACGTCGGTTCCACGAAAGGCGGTGGCATCGAAGCATTCCAACGTCCAATGGACAGCGAAAATCAGGCGGTTTTCAAGAGAATAACGGAAAACTGCCCGCTCATGGAACCTCCGACGATGGAGAAGCATGTTGTCGGAGGCGTCATCCATCCGCCGGCGGACTATCGCAACAGTGGAAAAGCCATCGGCTATTCCTATCGGTCACAGGCGGCGGATCTTTTGTTGAAGAAGAAAATCAAGCTGCTGTCCATCGACGGCGTGGCGCCGGCAGCGGAGAACATTCTCAATGGAACATATCCTTATGTAACGGAATACTATATGGTTACAGTCAAGGATGGCCGTGAGGAAGAGGTGGAGCGGAATATCCGTGCGTTGCGTGAATTCATCTTTTCGCCGCAAGGAAAGGAGCTGGCGGAGAAATGCGGACTCATTCCAATGAGGAATGAGTAATGCTGAATGCTGAATGCTGAATGCCAATATCTTCTCTGTTTAATTTATTAGCATGCATCAATTGCTATACAAAACATAATTAAGGTTACAAATCATATTATTGGGCCGCTTGAGATAGAATCATTTGTGGCGCAATCGAAGCCTTGGGAACTTTGTCTGGGTAATATTTTCGTGTTTCTTCTTCTGTAACTACAAATACAACCATGAATAGATTTAAATCATCTGATATATCATAGACTTTATCTTCAATCACTTTTTTCTTATTGCTGGGAACCATGAAAACATGCATGAGATACATGTTTTCGCCAGCATCATAGGAACAAGATGTTGGATAACCAAATTCGTTGCTAATCGTATCACATAAAAAATTTGGGGAAATCTTCACATCTGGCATTTTTCTATAAAAATGGTATTTGTATAATTGTTAGATATTGTTTTTATTTTTTATATATAAGATATAGTTCATTTCTAATTTTTCAAAAAAGAAAACGAAAAAATATGTTTTTTGTTATGCTTGTTTGGGGGATTTTCTCATGGCCTGTACGGTTACCATCGCGGCGATGATGGCCAAGCCAATGGCGTCTGTTTTCAGGCCGGGCATGATCATCAGCAGGCCGCCCGCCGCGAAAAGAATCCGGACGAACGGATTTATATGCTTGAAAAGATGGCCGTTGAGCGCGGCGCCGACGCCAAAAAGACCCAGCATGGCGGAGATGACGATGAGCAGCGTCTGCATGAAAATGGACCATCCGCTTCCCGTCATATTCTCCAACAACAGAACTGGTTGGTAGGCAAAGATATAGGGCACGATGAACGCCGCGATGGCGAGTTTCGTGGCGTTCAGGCCGGTCTTCATCGGATTCGCCTTCGCGATGGCGGAGCCTGCGAAGGCGGCCAAGGCGACGGGCGGCGTGATGTCCGCCACGATGCCGAAGTAGAAGACGAAGAAATGCGCCGCGACGGCGGGGAAGCCGAGCTGAATCAGAATCGGTGCGCAGGTGGAGGCCATGATGCAGTAGTTGGCGGTCGTCGGAACGCCCATGCCGAGCACGATGCAGCAGAACATGGTGAGAATCAGTCCAATGACGGTGGCGTTGCCCGCCAGACGGACGATCGCGTTGATGAGAATGGAGGCCAGTCCAGTCGTCGTGATGCATCCTGCGATGACGCCCGCGATGGCGCAGGCGACGGCGACCGTGATGGCGCCTTTCGAGCCTGCGACAAGTGCGTCAAATGCGTTAATGCCTGATTCGCAGATGGATGTCTTTGCCGTTTTGGTGAATTTGTCTTGCCGATGAAGGGCGAATTCCGTGAAGAAATGATGGATGAAGCCGACGGCGAACGCCGCGATGATGGAGACGGCGGCGGAGAACGCCATCGTGCGGGCTCCCGTGGAGACAAGCCAAATCAGCAAGCCAAGCGACAGGACAAGATAGCAGTTTTTGGCAAGATAGCTCCATGACGGCAGATCCAGAGAGGATACGCCTTTGAGTTTCAACGCCTTGGCTTCCAAATGGACGGCGATGAAGATGCCCGTGAAATAGAGCAGGGCGGGAATGATGGCCTTCAAGGCGACTTTCGTGTAGGGCAGTCCCATGTATTCCGCCATGAGAAACGCGGCGGCGCCCATGATGGGCGGCATGATCTGCCCGCCCGTCGAAGCCGCGGCTTCGACGGCGCCCGCGAATTCAGGCTTGTAGCCTGTCTTTTTCATCATCGGAATCGTGATGGCGCCTGTCGTCACGGTATTTCCGACGGACGAGCCGGAGACCATTCCGCAGAGCGCGGAGGAGATGACGGCGACTTTTGCAGGGCCGCCGCTGGAACGTCCCGCCACCCTGTTCGCGAAGGCGATGAAGAATCCCGCGATGCCCGTCCGTTCCAGGAACGCTCCGAAGATGATGAACAGGACGATGTAGGTGAAACAGACGTTGACAGGCGTGCCGATGACGCCGGAAGGTGAATAAAACAATGTATTTACAACATCCCGTAGCGCAACGCCGAACGGCATCCCGAAGGAGAGTTTATTATAGAAGGTATAAATCAGCAGGGCGGTTGCGACGACCAGAATCGGCACGCCCACGCAACGGCGGCAAAGCTCTGTCAGACAAAGCAGTCCGATGATGCCGATGGTGATTTGCAACGGCCCGATGCGTCCCATCATCTTGATGATGGACAGCGCATTCATCGCATGATAGAGGAAACAGGCCGAACCGATGACGGCAAGACACATGTCATACCACGGCATGTAGTTGGGCCGCACATGTTTCCGTCTTGCGGGAAAGACCAGATAGCCTGCCAATGTGATGAATCCGAGAAACAGCGACAGGCGGACTTCCGGCAACGCCGTGGAGAACAGCGTCATGTAGATGCAATAGACGGAGAACAAGGCCTGCAGCACGGAAATGACGATGTGCCGCCATCCCGTCCAGACGCGGATGTTGGACTCCTTGTCATACTTGCGCATGACATCGTCCAGATCGGCGGAGGGCGTGATGGCTTTCTCTTGCTCGGACATGTTGGGGCGGAATGAGTTGTCGGTTTATTTGGATGGGACGGTGATGCCCTTTTCGGCGAAATATTTGGCGGCTCCCGGATGATAGGGGACGGATTTGATGGAGGAACCGTATTTCAAAGAGATTTCGCCGTATTTGACGTGGCTGGAGACGAGCGATTTCGCGTTGTCGAAAATATCCTTTGTGAGGGTGTAAACCGTGTCGGCGGGAATGTCGTCACGGACGAGCAGGACGGCGCCGACGCCGACGGTATGGGTGTCATTATCAAGATTATAGACGGATTTGGCGATGGTGGCGGGAGTGTAGTAGGGGGATTTCTCAATCAGTTGATCCACATGCGCCTGATCCAGCGAGACGAGATAGACCTTCTTGGTGGTCGCAAGATCGGTGATGGCGGTGGTGGGGGCGCCCGCGACGATGAATCCGGCGTCTATCTTGCCGTCTTTCAAGGCGTTGGCGCTGTCGCCGAAGGACTGATAGGTCGGTTTGATGTCTTTTTCCGTCATGCCATAGATTCCGAGGATGTCAATGGCGTTGAAATAGACGCCTGAACCGGCTGCACCGATGGAGACGACTTTGCCTTTCAAGTCCGCAACAGTCTTGATTTCAGGATTCAATGTCACAATCTGGACTTGTTCGACATAGAGGGCGCCGAGTGTGGAGAAGCAGTCGATTTTGCCCGTGTTCGCGAAGACGTTGGTGCCGTTGTAGGCGTATGCCATGACATCGGACTGGCAGAACGCGAGTTCGGCGAGCCGTTCTTCCATCGCCATGATGTTGACCTGCGAACCATTGCCGGCGAGACCGACGACGGGAATGCCCGCGTTGTTCGTGGCATGTTGCGCGATGACGGAGCCGAAAGCGTAGTAAGTGCCTGATTCACCGCCTGTATAGAAGCGGAGCTTGGTGACGGATTCGGTCTTATCGCCTTGCTTTTCGCAGGAGACGAGAAGGGACAGGGCGAACATCGCGCTCAAAAGGATGGTCAGATGCTTTTTCATGTTGTTTTTCCTTATGGTTGTATTTAGATGAAGTGAATATAGTAAATGTAATGCCTAAGCGGCTGTTCTGCTACTTCATAGAGTGAAAAATACTTTGGAAAGGCCACTTGAAGGCATCTGTTTCGCCTTTACATTAATGATTATAGGAAGATAACGCGTTTCATTCATCCATCCACGATATCCGTCCTGCCCATGAACAGAACCGTCTTTTTCATCATATTGGCGTGCTTCGTGGCTGCGTTGGCCATGCCAATGTTTGGTCCGTGGTATCGCATAACCGTGTGGGCGTGTCTTGTCCTGTTCTTGATCTACTGGAGCAAAAAATAATGCAACCGATTTCATTAAAAAGATTTGTGAATATGATGACAAGCCGTTTGTGCATGGTTTGCCTGCTTGCGGCAATTGCCTTGAATGGACAAAATGCGATAGAATGGTCGCGTGAATGGCGGCTGGACGGCAGTCTGGAGGAGGCGCATGGCCTGTGTCCGTTGCGTGAGGGCAAGCAGCCCCCTGAATTCGTCACATTGGATTGACGGAAAATGATGAAAGAGACGTCTCTCGTTTCACTTACATCCAAC
>JAFZAB010000044.1 GCA_017548425.1 Victivallales bacterium | reverse complement strand
ATTTATTGGAAATCAACAATCTGCTCCCTCATAAACCTCATAAATAAATTGTATTGGAAACGTTAAAACATCCAATATAACAGCGGGCGGTATAAATAAAACTTCCAATATATATGTACTCGTATTTGGCTTGTTAGGCACTTTCGACGGAGTTATGAGGCTTTTTCCTGGCAAATACACATAGCGGACATTGCTTTCCTGTTTATATGGAATCACCAACCTGTAATAATGTGGAGAATCCCTCCAATATCTGAATACAATTGGATGGATCATACCATAATCAGTCAGTCTCCGATATTCATACACAAATGGACGGGAAATAAATGGAAGATCATCAGGATGAATTCGCATGGAGCAATCATCCATTGCGCCATCTATCTCAAACACAGGCATAACTTGTTTTAACACAGGCAAAATTAACCTATTGTAATCTGACTCAAAGATGTCCTTGCATTCCGCTTCTTTTTCGTCCTTCACTTCAAAATGCTGGCAAGAAATACGTTCTGCATTATTATCAAGGATGACAGAGAACTGTTTTAGGCCAGTATGCGATTCAGGGCTTGCCAGAGGATACACGTATGTCTTCTCTTCTTCAACACTTCCCTTCCAGATTCTGAACGGATCACGGCAGTAGTCCCTCCGCATTTTCAAATGAATTGAAAAGCTTTTCCCGTCATTTGACAATTCACCCCGTCTCTCGAGAATCTGGATGTCGTCATGGCATCGGTAGCAGATGTTGTTAGCAATGCTTGTAAAGCAGCCATTGCACACCATGACCAGAACAAGCATGGACAGAAAATGGAAGGCCGTTCTGACTTTCCTGAAACGTTCTTCTTTATCATGAACTTGCATCAATGGCTTCCTCTTGTTTGCATTCAATGGACAAGACGTGAAACGGAACACGTTAATCTACATAAGACATTACTATACAGCCATCCACTAATCATGCAACTTCTTCTATGGGCGGGCATGCATGTTCAGTTTGCAAGTGAAGACATGTTGTTTCAATTGTGTCCTCACCATCACAAAACACATATTGAATAATATCAAAGGAACACTATCTTAAAGGGCATTCATTTATCCGTAGAAGAACCGTCAAACAACAGATGACACCATAGGAGATAGCCGAAAGCTATCAATGACACGACAAAACATGGTGCTGACACGATAAAATACATGGAAAGCCCCGATAAAAACGGACAAATGACATTATAAATCGATGATAAAAAAATTCAGCTCCATACAGATGAAAATCTTCTATATACAAGCAATTCTATTTCTTGTTCTTACCACTTCTTCCCTGCTCTGTTCCGCGCCGTTCGACTATTTGCCGCAAGTGCAGGAATGTTCCAAAACACAAATGTCGATTCCATTGACAAAAGGTAATTTCAACCTGTATGTTTCCGAACATCCAGAGAAGAGTTCGCCGTTCATCCAAGCTCTGATTCATGATAAAATCACGGCCAATCTGGCTCCTGTTGACGATCATGCACCCAATATTAACGTCTTGCTAGCCAAGGCGGATGATCCGTTGTTCAAGCATGTTACATTTTCTCAGACAGTTGTGCAAAAGCCAGAAAGCTACGTCATCCGTTGTTTCCATGACAAAGCAAAGAACGCCTATACCATCTGTCTCGCCGGCCACGATAATCGTGGTGTATTCTATGCAGGTGCGACATTCCTGCAGATGATTTTCAACAGCAAAATCGTCATATCGGACATCACCGATTTCCCACACTGGAAACATCGCTATCTTTCCGATTATTTCATTCCATCCTCCGACCAACTCATCCGCTATGTGGCTGAACTCAAAAACAACGGCTACGCCATGCAATATCGTTCTGGCTGGCAGGATTTTGCTCCAGACAAGAAACCGCCGTATTCAAAAGACGCCAACTGGAAATCACAACTTGAACGTCTGAAAAAGTTTAGAGAAGACACAGGCGATCTTCTGAATTTCATGTTCGTCTATAATATCTATGCGGGTGCGCAGTCGCGTTCTTTCGATTGCGCCAATCCCGAACATGTTGCGCAACTCGAAGCGCAATGCCGTTTCGCCCTAGAGGCAGGTTTCACCCATATCATGCTTGGCGTTGACGACTATATGCCTAAACACGAAGGCCAATATGATTTCGTCAGCGTCCATGAAAAACAGCAGTTTGGCGATGTCGGAACAGCGCACGGCATGTTGATGAAAACATTGGCAGAACGCCTTCGCAAAGACTTTCCACATGCCGTTTTCGCCTTCTGTCCAGGGCCTTACACGATTGAACAGCATGATGCCACACATGAGCCGGCCCGCACCTATCTGAAACATCTTGGCGAGCAACTACTGGAAGATACATACGTCGTTTGGACTGGCCGTCACGTCGTCAGCCCGCGTATCACGAAGGCGGATTTTGACGAATATGCCGCCCTGCTCGCCCCGCATCAGAAAATCTACACATGGCATAATCCAAACAACGGCCCCTACCAGCCAGGCCCGCTTGATTTCTATCCCAATTTCCAACTGGACACCGACGGTATCATGTTCACAAACTCCCATGATTACGGCGTTCTCAGCAACCGTCCTGTCGGCGCGGTCTATATGGACTATCTATGGAACCCACGTGATTTCAATGAAAAAGACGCCTTCCGCCGAGCCGTCCGCCACACATTGCTTCCAGACAAACATGCCGCTGAAACCTATCTGTCCATGCTCGTCAAATACAGCCAGTCACGCACAACATCCAATCGCTCCCAAAAGGCTGAACTGCTTCGTGCCGCCATCAATGATCTGCATACATTGCGACCATTCAAACTACCGCGCTATGATTTGTTTGAAAAGCAATATATGCATGAATTGGAAATGGCCACCGTCACTCTGCCCGTTTTGGAGGCAAAGCAGACACAATTGGAAGTCACGATCGATGGCAAGCTCAACGAAGAGGCGTGGGACCATGCGACTGTTTTCTCCTTGCAAACAACAGACGGCCAACCACAAGGAGAAGGTCGAATTCTATGGAATGAAGCGACGCAGACCATCTACCTCGCCGCTGTTCTGCCACAACCGAAAATCACAGGCGAAAAGCTCCCGCGCGACGATGTCATGCGTGGCCATGACGGCATCCGATTCTTCTTCGCAACGCCTTTGAAACACCCTCGTTATGCGGAAATCGCCATCGATCTCGACGGCAATCTGCGTGATTCCATCCAATATGTTCCGACATGGGATCCCAAACTGTCATACGCCGTTGGTAACGACGGCACTAATGGCATTATCGAGCTTCAACTGCCGATCGCCGTCATGAAAAACACCGCCATCCTGTGGAACTCCTATCGTCTGCAATCTGGAAACGAATGGCATTTCCAAGCCATCCGCCCTGCCGACGCCACGCGCAATACGAAATCTCATGAAGATGCCATCTGGGCGCCAGTCGGATCATCCTCCCCCCGTGAAATCGCCTTGTTCGGCGTCTTGAGATTCAAATAAACAACCATTTGCCTTTTTGCTAATTGTTATTGACGCAAAGCCTGAATTTGCCGAATCAATCGGTTAAGTTCGCCTGCAGGTGGAAGATTCCCTTTAGCATGGGCTGCCCTGTAGTTGAAGTACTGCTTGCTCAATGAACGGATACTGTTGAAAAGCGGCTCGAATTGCGGATTGCTGTCCAAATTGACGATGACATCTGGCTTGACAAGTTTCTGATAGAGTTCACCGAAGGCGCTCTGGACGTTCTGCAAATCCTTCTCCGCTTGAAGCCATGCGTCACTGACGTTGTCTGGCGTGAATCCAGCTGCTTTCAGCTGTTCGGTGCGCAGTTTGGCGATTGAAGCCTCCTGTTCGTCGATGCGGCTTTGGATTTCCGATTTGAGCGTCTGGAAACTATCTGGGGTGGTAACGGCAAGGATTTCACCATAGCCGGGCCCCAGCGTAAGCATGGATGGATTCACGTTACTACGCGAAATGAGACTGTAAACTTCGCAACCTTTTGGAAGTTCGAAATTAACGGCACCGCTCTGTTGTTTGTCAAGATGTCGATTGACGATGAAAAGATAGCTGCCTAATCCATTTTTGTACTGTCCGATGAGGAATTGGCTATTGTCGTAGGTCAGTTTCAGGTCTGTTCCATATTCGGCATCCAGAATGGAGGGCATGACAGGAACAACACGCTTGCCGAAATCAGCGATCTCGTCATAGACGGCATTGCCGTTCCCCCAGGGATCCACAAGGGTATAGTCGAACTTCTCGCCACGAATGCCACCAAGGAAGGGGACAAAATCGTTGTAGATGAAGAAAGAGATGCCGTGGGCGCCTCCAGCTAAAATGGAATACATGTCCAAACGGATTTCCTCCGGCGTTGGATAGCGTGATGAGAAATTCGCTTCCCGTGTTTCATTGGGATGGCGATTGCTGAAGGTCTGCGTCATAAACCACACTCTGTGCCCCCCTGTTTCGTCTCTGGAGACGCGGCATGCATTGAAATGTTCAAGTAACAGCGCGGAATCGTTGAGAGGAGAATTGGGTCTCAACGAATAGATGTCAGGGATGATCACTTCCAAAAACGGTCCCGCACTACGCCGAACGGCTGCAAGACAGATGGCGCTCGTGAACGGATGGTGCGGGTCATGGTCATTGAACCATTTCTTGATATTGAAATAGTTTTCAATGTGGGAGAAATCCGGTTCGTCCTTTCCGTACCATCCAAGAATGGCGGGAGAATCTTTCACCTGATTGAAAACTTTAACCTCGAAAGAGTTATCCGCAAAGTTGGGCATGTTCGTGCAACTAAAGCAACACGCGACAATTTTCATGTCAACTTTTTCCGTTCGGCGGATACGCTGGACCAGATCGCTATAACCGACGCAGAAGTCATAGTATGTATTGATGTAGTGGCGTTTCATATCGATAAGGTCGCGAGTACAGGAGGTTTCGTATTCCTCTCCCAATTCCTTGCTGTTGAAGGCATTGGCATCAAGCCTACTGACAACCGCAAAAGGAAAGAAGCCATTGCGCTGCAGACTGGGGTAGGAGACAAGGGAATGGTTTTCGCCAAACTTCTGCTCGAGCTTCGCTTTCACTTGCGTAGGATTGAGCATGTTGGCAGTATCCCTCGCTTCTGGGGGGAATTCATCTATATCCTCCTCTATGTCAACAAGTTCAATTGTATCCATCATGACTCGGGTTCCTGTAGTGGCGATTTGAATTTGAGAGATATGGTCGCCAACCAATCCGTCATTTGGAATGTCCGGCGTACCCTGCAGGCGATAATAAGCCTTGTCCAACCGCCTCTGGACGGTAGTCCATGTCTCGGCGGGCAATTTGAAGCTTACAGAGTACATGGCGCGTTCTTCCATGTTGGTGAGATTAATGTCGCAGTGGACTTTATTTGTCGCCCAAACACGGAAGCGGATTACAGTATTTTTGCTACAGAGGATCGGCGGCTTCATGCCGCAGATTGGCGTCATCCAGAGGGTACGACCTTTGAGTTCCAGAACGGCATGGCCTTCATTAACGATAGTCCCAACATCGATTTTCGCATTTGGGTCATCGGTCCAACCATGCCAGCCCTGAGGCCCATTGGCAAAATCGCAACGGTAGAGAACCGTCTCCGCCGCCATCAGCGGCAATGCACAAAGACACGACACCATAAGAAATGCATGGAAACAAGATTCTGACATAGAAGCCCCTTGTCTGACAAATGAGTGCAGATGAAACGGACAAAATGATAGGCTAATTATAGTATAAAATCAAATAAATACAAGAGTCTTTTTCTCAAATGACTCGGTGAAAAACAGTGTAATCTAAACTTCAACAGTTCATTTTCTTGTTTTTTGACAAAGAAAATCCTTATGCGTAGCGCATGGAACCACCAAACAGATGGAGACTAACCGAAGCTAAAGGATATGGACTTCAAGCTTCCGCATGACGTTGTTTCCACTTGCGCGAAGCGTGACAAACCGCCGAGCAGACGGAGGCATTTCCGATTCTTCCTTGATCAAAATCACATATTGACAACAAACTCTTCAGAACGATGGCCGACGTCTGCGAGGCATTCCGTTTCTTCCGTGTATTCAGTGGACTGCAAAAAATTCGTGTGCATTCGTGTGCATTCGTGGTTGATAATAAATAATTTGCGACAGATGTTCTGTGGCTTCCTTATCTTGAATAGATGGTGTTTCCTTCCAAAATCGTCTCCAACACGTCGAATTCGGGGGAGACGACGGCGATGTCCGCAAAGAATCCGACCTTCAACAAGCCGCGAACATGATCCTCATGGCAACATTTCGCGGGATTCGTCGCAGTCATCATTGCGGCTTCCACAGGCGTGAAACCGAAACGTGTGATCAAATTGCAGAAGACCTTGTCCATCGTCAGGCAGGAGCCGACGATGCATTCCGGATTGTCCACAAGCCTCGCCACGTCGCTCATGAACATCATCCGTCCACCTTCCATGGGGAAGGTGGCGCCTGTTGGCAGGCCGGCTCCGGCAAGAGAATCCGTAATGGCGATTAGATGCTCCGCTCCAGCGACGCGATGGGCAAGCGTGATGAGATCCTGCGGAACATGGATGCCGTCGCAGATAAGTTCCTTCTGAAGACGGTCGTCAATAAGAACGCAATCCGCCAGACAGGGCTTGGAGACGCCATGCTCCACACGCCGTCCGTCAAACGTGTCGAATAGATGGCAGACCTGTGTGGCTCCGGCGGCGACGGCCATGTCCTTCTGTTCTTTCGAACAGCCGGTATGCCCCATGGAAACGGTGACGCCCGCCTGCGTCATCAGCGAGATGACAGCCTCCGCCCCATCAAGTTCAGGCGAGATGGTCATAAGTTTGAGCGTACCATCGGCGGCATCCAGCAGCCGACGCGCTTCTTCCAAATCCGCGCCGCGGACAAATCGTTCATCCATGCCGCCCTTGTGCTTAAAATCAATGAACGGCCCTTCCAAATGGCTACCGAGAATCTTCGTGATCTGCGGATTCGGCGATTTTACCAGTTCGCGGACTTCTTTCGTAAAGGCCAAAAGGTTTTCAGGCGTATCCGCCGCCAGGGTCGGACAGACTCCCGTCAAGCCGGTCGGCGGCGCAAATGTCGCCATGCCCAACGGCCCCTGCGGGACATCCGCGCCATATGGCCCGATGCCGTGCGTATGGACATCGATGAAACCAGGCGTAATCCAATTGGCGTCCAGACGCATCTCGCCTTGCTTTTCAATGCGCGCTATCCGTTTGTCTGCAATACTTAGCGTTCCGAAGAACACTTGCTCTTCGGTGATGATATTTCCTTTTAGATGTCGTTCCTGCATAGCTGGATAACAATCGTTAGCTGAAAACAAATAAAGACTGTTCTACTATATTCCATCTTCTTGTTTTTTGAAATTGAAGCCGAAACAAATAAAGGCTCGATGGCATTCGTCTATTTTCTGAAATAACATTTGTTCGTATTCACCATAGACTCAAAGCGATAATAACGCATCATGAAAGTTTTAAAGAACATACCCTATCGACCAAGTTCCGACGACTCAGGACTTTGCGATTTTTTCATTCCAGAACAAGAGCTACATCACGGTTTTGTCGCCATGACCATTCATGGCGGTGGCTGGTACAGCATGGCCAAAGAGAATGTTGAAGGCATCAGCCAATGGTTATGCCATGACATGGGACTGACCACCTGCAACATCAATCATCGTCTTACCGCAAAGGAACCATGGCCAGCTTGCGGTGACGACTGCCTGACTGCCGCGCGATTTCTGCTGAATGACGACAAGCTGCTTTCAGGCGAACCAGCCAATCGGAAAATCATCGTCATCGGAGCGTCATCCGGTGGGCATCTGGCGTTGATGACAGGGCTTCGCCTTCCTGCGGAGAAGGTTGCGGCAGTGGTTTCAATCTCCGGAATCGCGGACATGAAAACCGATCAAACATTATCTCCTGGTCGATATAAAGACCTCTTTTCGCATGAACCATCGGATGCGGAAATTCGTGACGCGTCTCCCGCAACTTATCTGAAACCAGACAGTCCCCCTATTCTCTGCACACATACCCCAAAAGACAATGTCGTCCCCATTCAGTCTGCCGAAATATTTCTAGATGCCGTACATAAGAACGGCACAATCGGAGAATCCTATATATACGAAAAAGAAGAAACAGGATATTCTCACCGCATCTGGATTCCCGATTCGTCACCGCACAAATTATATCCAGAAATCGAAGCCGCTATTGCATCATTCATTACAAAATGCATGAACCGATAAATGGAGCTAAAAGCTTAATTTTCTAGACCTTCTGGATTTTCTGGATTCGAATCATCTCCATTGTATCCAGAACTTCCAGAACTTCCAGTGCATAAGCCACCATAGGCTTTAGCCTAAAGTTTTTATCTGTCTTCCATCTGTCGCGCGAAGCGCTTTCAGACCGTCGAGCCGCAGGCAGCCATTGGAATTCTTCCTCAATCGGATTTCGTAATCTGCAAATCAATCCTTTTGACGGTTGTCGGCCCTGCGGCGAGGCAATCTGTGAAAAATCTGTCTAATCTGTGTGATCTGTGGTTTAACCAACTGCATTCAGCACAGTTAGGACTTTGCCAATGCGCGCAATGATGCCAACGTCTGCGAAATTGCAACATCTCCCGCTTCGGGGGTAGTCACATACGCCCGAACCTTTTCGCGCCACGTGATTTCGTAGCCGCCGGCCGCGATCGCCGCGCGATCGGGCAGATAGCCATTGCCGCCGTTGGTACAGCTGGTCAGGAGATTGTATGCGAACGGACCGTATTTGCGCAACCGCAGCGAGAAGACCGAGAACATTTCAAACGGGAACGGTGCCAAAGCCAACGGCCCAAACGCCAACACCGTCTGATTGAAAACTAACTCTGGTTGCGGTGGCAAATGCCAATGTTCCAACACCCGTTTGGCGACCTGATAATCGGCTTCTGACATGGCAGTGCCATTTGAAGACTCATATTTATTCACCCGTTCCTGCGCCGTCGCTTCGTCAAACGGTAACGCCTGTGGCAAACGGATCTCCTGCGACCGCACTTTCAACGGCAGATCAGCCTGAAAATCACGGATCTCGGAAAGTGCACGCAATGCGTCCGTTGCGGCGCGCAATCCGACCTCCAATACCGAACGTTCACCGTCTCCTCCGCCAGCGGAGTATCCGTAAATTCCAGCCGCCTTTACCGGCCGGTTGGTATTGGGGCCGACATCGCCCTCCGAGCCATTCACGAACATGACCGTCGTGTTGTAGCTGTCTTTCACCCGTTCGCGCATCATGCCGCACCAGTCGCTGGAAATCAGGCGATTCGATCCCTGGCACGTATTGTGACAACCGTAATGGATGAAAATGCCGATGTCTTCGCCGGTCTCCTTGTCGAGAAAGCGCGCGACGGTCATATTATCGTCGCAAGGCTGGTATGGATCGGCGATAAAGCGGGAGACCTTGCCGTTTTCATCCATTCCACGACGCGACACGCCGGTCTTGCTTTTGGTCAGACCGAATCCGACGACCGCTTCGCGCATGCCGTTTTTCGCCGTCAAAACGTTTTCGGCGATTACGGGAATCATTCGCTTGGCATAAGCCACGCCGCGGTATTCCGGATCGACGTCCGTTCGGCTAAGTGTACGACGTACAAACACTTGGGGAGCCGAATGGGTATGGGTGGCGCACACCAGAATATGATCAGCCGGAATGCCCGTGGCCTCATGGATGGCACGATGTATATCGGTTGCCAGTTCTTCCGATATGCCGCACCAGTCCATACTGACCACTGCAGCTTCGGTATCTCCATCCGCCAACACCATCGCCGTCGTGCGCAACGGCGAATGGACCGCTTCCGCCAACCGCTCTGGATTTCCGTATCCAGTGAGATAAATTCCCAATTCTGGGGTGACGTCCGCAACCGCAAATCCAGCCTTCATATTCTCGACTCCTTATTAACTAAATAAAAAATAGGTCAGAAAAGAAATTTATTTGTGCTTTACTATACACTTTGTTTAATCATTTGAACAGTCTTCTGTAATCCTTGTTTTTTCTCAGCGTACGAACCGACTGTCGGGAATGGTGATTTGTTCGCCAACCTGGACATTTTGTGTAAACAAACTCCCGTCAGGCAAACGGACTTTTAGACATCCTGCATGTTCGCAAACGATACGGACATTACGGATAATACCATCCTTTTGTTCGGCGGACACCAGATAGGCGCCGTCTGCACGCAAGTTTTGGAATGCGATATCTTGTGTCTTTGGCCAATTCGGAAAGACTGACAGAACGCCATGATTGGCCTGAAGCAACATTTCATTGATCGTGTTGGCATAGACGGCGATGTTTTCCATGCCGCCACCGCCATGATTGAACATCATGTTCGGGAATTGGAATCGTTTCGCATGTTCAGACAGTTTATCCAAAATCAATTGTGGATCAATGCCGACACGCGCAGCAGCTGGATAGACGGTGGATGTCCCGTTGCCGTCCATCCAGCGGTCGGTTTCAAGAATGGACTGGCGAGCGATTTCAAGCAATTCCGCGGGCGAATCCATCCGAATCTGTCCGGCGGGATAGATATGCTGAAGGCTGACGGCATTTCCGCCGACCCATTCGTGGCCTTTTCCGTCAGTCTGAAAATGCGTTTCCCTTCGCGAACGAAGGTCGGGAATGGCGGCAGATGGTTGAGAATGTGCGACCATTCGCCTGTGCGGTCTTTGCCAAGATCGTATTCGTCTGCAAGTTCAAGCAATGTCTGAAAGATCATCCGCAGAAGTCCCAAAGAAAGAATAGGATTCATATCTTTTTCCCGTTCAATGGCCTGCGGATATTTTTCCCTGAAATCCGGTATATAGAACGGAACTTCGTGCGCAGCGTCCCGATGGTCGTTGTAACGTCCGTCTTCAAAGACCAGATAGTCTTTCCAGAAGTCAGCCAATTCACGGAGATAGGGATAGAGGTGTTGCGTGGCGTAATCTTTGTCCATGGTTCCCTTCCATCGCATGACCATGACGACGGCGCCGAAAGCGGCATCGCTTTTCTGTCCGAGAAATGACTCGCCATGTTCCTCTTCCGTCCATTGGTTGTATTCAAGCCGCAAGGCTTTTGGCGCGAGACTGACCGGATAATAGATGCCGCTACAATGCGCTATGTCGCGGGCGAATTTGCGTCCTGTGGGCATAAACTCCTCCAGTGGAACATGGTAGCCGTCCAGCAGTTCCGGATGATTGGAAGAAGTCGCCGCATAGAAGGTCGCTTGGTAATTGTAGTTCATGTGGTAGTCGCCGCCCCATCCAGGTTCCGCAGTGGTGATGAAATTGCCAAAAAGCCCCGGTGGGAAATTGGGATTACGTGCGGCACAGGCAAGAATATACTGTCCTGCGAACCAATTCAATTCGATTTCCGGTTTGGATGGACAAAGCACGGACGATTTTGACCAGAAGTTCCGCCACCATTCAACATGCTTCTGCCAAAGGATTTGGCAATCATCAGCTGTCAGCGAACGGCAGCGGTTTGTTGGAATTGTCTGCCAATCTGTCGATTCATGATTTGTCGCCAAGGCGATGATATAAAGCGAGTCTGAAAGTTTTCGGAGACAGGCGGCGCCGCAAGTCGACCATTCCAGAGCCGGTGAATCGAACACTTCCGTAAAGGATTGCATACCATCATCATTGGATGTTGTGACAGTCAACCGTTTGGCAACGGAAGGACAAAGATTTACGGAAGCGACAGATGATTTTGGTCCAGACAATTGGAGCAATATGGTGTTCTCTGTGGCAAGCGGCGTCAGCGTGATATTCAACGAATCGAATGTACCGCGCAGTTGCGCAACGTCCATGTCCTGTTCAACATGCCATTCTTTGTCATCGGCATCCGGAACGGAAATTTCAATGGTACCGAAGGGACGAATACCGCCCTTCCCTTTGCCTGCACGGGCCGGCAACGCCTCCCAGAAGTCGCTTTTTCCGATAAAGATGACATGCTTGGCAGGCGTGCCGCCCCATATGAGTGCGACATCGCCATTGCCCGCGACGGCGCCATCCGGAGTCAATCTGGAGGGAGTCGCATGAGGAACGGTATTGATGACGGCGATGTGTTTCATGGCATGAAGCGAAGGAAGGATAAGTATAAGCAGGATAAGGATTAATGAATGTCGCATTTATGGAATATGGAAAAGGCAAGCGTTATTTTCACAGTTGTTTTATAAAAAGTAACGAATGCCGACAATTTGTCAAACAAGGCGATTTCAAAAGTCTGATTTTCTCGTGAAAACGGCTACCATTTTTAATCAAGCCGTACATCCTTGCAGTAATATCCGTCAGTCTTTGGTGCTCCGCGGAACTCAATACGATTATTTTCTTTCAGTTGTCTCAAATAGCGTTCCAATGTACGCTTAGGTAAAGACAATGCCAGAGCGATCGCATTGGCGCGAAGCCCAGGATGCTGTTGAATATAGGAATACACAGTTTCAAGTTCGTTTACTCCGCCATTTACTCCGCCATTTACTCCGCCATTTACTCCGCCAACTGTTGTGTTCTGATGTTGTTTCAGCGCTTCCAAAATCCGCTCAAGCAGTGCTGTTTTGACTGATTTCACACCATTGACTTTCAAAATTACCAAAAATCTAAAGTTTTGAAAGTCTGGATGGCTAGACAGAAGCTTTTGTTGATATCAGAGCTTTTCCAAAGCATTGATGCACCCTGAAACAAGTCTCCGTAAGGGCGGGAATTAAGGACAAAGAAAAGACCGCAACTCTCGTTTAACAAAAACAACCTTCTGTAACTCCAAAAACAACCTTCTGTAACTCCAAAAACAACCTTCTGTAACTCCAAAAACAACCTTCTGTAACTCCAAAAACAGCTTTCTGTAACTCAAAAAACAGCTTTCTGTAACTCAAAAAACAGCTTTCTGTAACTCAAAAAACAGCTTTCTGTAACTCAAAAAACAGCTTTCTGTAACTCAAAAAACAGCT
>JAFZAB010000043.1 GCA_017548425.1 Victivallales bacterium | reverse complement strand
GTATTTTGAAATGGTGATATATTAATGTCATGAAATAACATGAAGGATATGGACGCTGCCGTGAAGCTCTTCATGGCGTTGGACAGGCCGTTCGCGGATCTTGTCGATTTCTTCCTGAAGGACGAAGGTTACAAGGTCATCCGCAAATCCATGCAGGAGCGGAATCCGGAGACGATCGGCCATCCACCGGACGGACGTTACCGAAAGAGCGTGCATGACATCGTGAAGGAGCTGACCATCCGGAAGCACGGCGGGAAGCCGTGCCGACTGACGGTGGCCCTGGAGAATCAGTCGTATGTGAGCCGCATCATGCCGGGGCGCGAACTGATGTCGTCCGCGCTCCACTGGGACCATTGGCATCGCGGTATCCAATCGGAGCATGAAAAGAACGACGATCTGAAGACGACGGAAGAGCTGTTGGACGGCATCCTCCCCGGCGACAGGATGACGCCCGTCCTGACATTGACCCCCTATTTCGGCCAGCAGCCGTGGAAGGGGGCGAACCGCTTCGTGGCGGATCTGACAACATGCCCGCCAGGCTTGGAGAACGCCATGGCGGACTGCCCCGCCAACGTCATCTCCTTCCGTGACATGACAGCGAAACAACTGTCGATGTTCGAGGTAGGCTCGATGCGGGCGGTTGCGAAATGCATCCGCTATGCACGTAATCGCAGACAGTTAAGATACGAGATGCGTACGGATCCGTCGTTCCGTGACATGCCGGCGGAGGCATACGAGGTTATAAACAAAGCCACCAGAATGAAATTGAAACCAAAGCATAAGGAGCACAACAACATGGCAAAGGATGTATCGTCATACGACCAGTATCTGCTCGACATGGGCGAAAGAAGAGGAGAAAAGAAAGGGGAAAAGAAAGGAGAAAAGAAAGGAAGAATAGAAGGAATCACCGCCACAATCATGAGATTTATTCAAAGCAGAAGAAGACGGCATTTCTCTGAAATGCAGATACAAGACGACCTGCAGATTGATTTTGGACTGGACGAGGCCAAGGCAAGCCAGTACATGGCGGCTGCCTTGACAGTGAAAGCCTGAACAAAATAATCTGGAGCACAACAACATGGCAAAGGATGTATCGTCATACGATCAGTATCTGCTCGACATGGGCGAAAGGAGAGGCAAAAAGAAAGGTGAAAGCAACGCCATCTTGAGAGTTATTCAAAACAAACGGAACCGTCACATTTCGGACACGCAAATTCAGCAGGATATCCAGCTCGATTTCGGCCTGGACGAGGCGAAGGCAAGCCGGTATATGACGACTGCCGCAAAAGCATGACAAGACAGGTTGTCTGTATCAGTTTCTGGCCAATGCCGATGGCGAGGACGCCGTCGCCACCTTCCAAGGCGCAGGCGGGACGCACCGCGCCACATCCACGGCGCAGGCGGGACGCACCGCGCCACATTCCAAGGCGCAGGCGGGACGCACCGCGCCACCTTCCAAGGCGCAGGCGGGACGCACCGCACCACCTCTCAAATCTCTAAAAATGCAAAAGATTTGCTTGATTTTATCAGATTATGATATCTATTATTGGTAGATATCAAATCAAGACTTTAAATGAGATATCAAACAGAGAGGAACAAATATGGAAACAGCCAAAATCTTTATGACCGGACGTTCACAAGCCGTCCGCATACCCAAAAAATATAGATTCAATTCCACCGAGGTGGAAATCAGACGTCAGGGAAACAATATCATCCTTTCACCGATTTCCGGGAAGGATGCCTTGCAGGCTTTTCTTGAAATGCCTCCCTGCCCGGACTTCCAAATCGACCGTGAAAATGGACAGCGTCTTCAAGAAAGGAATCTATTCTGATGAAACGCTACATGCTTGACACGGATATTTCATCGTATCTCATCCGAGGCGATCATCCGGAAGTGACCAAAAGATTCACGGATTCCTTTCCGCATGTGTGCATCTCCGTGATAACCGCCGCTGAGTTACAGTATGGCGCACTGAAGCGAAACAACTTAGCCTTGACCAGAAAAGTACAGGCATTCTGCAATCTGGTTCAGTGCATTGACTGGAACACGGATGCGGCAATGGCTTATGCGAAATTACGGCAAGAACTTGAAACGCAAGGCAATATCATCGGTTCCATGGATATGTTGATTGCCGCTTCCGCCATCGCGGAAGACGCGATTCTTGTCACGAACAATACAGCCCATTTTTCCCGCATTAGCGGATTGAAAATCGAAAACTGGGACTCCCAAATTCCATAAGACATACTGGCTTAATCTTGCGAAGCGGAAGGCACGGCATCGAACGTAAACCGTCCAAGCCGTCCATCGCGATAATCTTTCAAAAAGGCATTGGCGGCCCGTTCATAATCCACCGCTCCGCCTTGGCGAAGCAGGCCACGGCGACGCGCCAACGTCTCCAGCAAATCATCAGGCGAATTTGGACAACCGTTCAGTCCGAGCACGTCCCATTTCACATTTTTCTGTTCGCTCAAACGGCAGCATAAGTAATCGGATAGCAATATCTTATCGACCACTTCCTCTTTCAGATTGCCAAGAAGCGCCAACAACAGTTCATGGCGTTTCGTCTGGATGCGCGGCCAGAGGATTCCGGGCGTGTCTAGCAATTCCACATTGCTTGGAAGCGGAATCCATTGGTTTTGACGCGTCACGCCGGGCTTGGGGCCAACCTGCGCTTTGTTCCGTTCCAGCAAGTGGTTCACCAACGTCGACTTACCGATGTTCGGAACGCCTGCGATCATGATGCGCACAGGCCGCGCCAGCGGCCGTGTCGCCCCACGTTTCGCACGTTCCTCCATAACGACTTTACGCCATAATTCAGGCAGGCCACGAAGCGTTCCCGTCTTGCGCGAATCCAGCATGAACAGCCGTTCACCACGCTTCGCATACCATTCCACCCACGCCTTCGACGCCTTCGGATCCGCCAGATCCGACTTGTTGGCGACTGTCAGAAACGGACGGTTCTGCAGAATCTCACGCAAGTCCGGATTGCGCGACGACATCGGTGCCCGCGCGTCAATCAGTTCCACAACCAAATCCACTAGTTTCAAGGCCTCCTGCATGGCCTTTTCGGCCTTCATCATGTGGCCTGGGAACCAACCGCTTAACGGATATTGCTCAAAATCTATCGATATCATCGTCTTTTACTCTTATCTATTTTTTCAACGGCGAGACGCCGTCGCTACCCGCCAACGGCGAGACGCCGTCGCTACCCGCCAACGGCGAGACGCCGTCGCTACCCGCCAACGGCGAGACGCCGTCGCTACCCGCCAACGGCGAGACGCCGTCGCTACCCGCCAACGGCGAG
>JAFZAB010000042.1 GCA_017548425.1 Victivallales bacterium | reverse complement strand
GGCCTCCGTCTGCTCGGCGGTTCGTCACGCTTCGCGCAAGCGCTAACAACATCATGCGGAAGCTCTTTATGAAAGAGTTTTTTACACGAATGGACACGAATGAACACGAATTTTTTTTGTAGTCCACTGAATACACGGAAGAAACAGAAGCCTCGCAGACGTCGGCCAGAGTTCTGATGAGTATATTGACAATATGTGATTTTGATCAAGGAAGAATTGGAACGGCCTCCGTCTGCTCGGCGGTCTGTCACGCTTCGCGCAAGTGCTAACAACATCATACGGAAGCTCTTAACGCAAGCATTTTTTCACGCATGAACACGGCTTGGCGGTTCGTCACGCTTCGCGCAAGCGCTAACAACATCATGCGGAAGCTCTTAACGCAAGCATTTTTTCACGAATGGACACGGCACGGCGATCTGTCACGCTTCGCGGAAGCGCTAACAACATCATGCGGAAGCTTGACGCCCAATGACCATTAGCTCTGCGATTAGAGGCTAGAAGGCTAGAAAAACTATTTTTCTGGTGGTGTGGTGGCTGGTGGTGGCGGTTCGGTGGCAGGTTGCTCAGCAGGTGGTTCGGTGGCTTCTGGTTGCGGTTCAGCAAGTTCGGGCGGTTGTATTTCCTGCAGGGCGTTTCTTAAAACATGGTAGCCTTCGCCGCTGGACTGCCATGTGCGGATGACGGCGGAGACATCCGCCGGATTGATGTTTTCATCCGACAGTTTCGTGCCTATTTCGTTCAGGCTTGGGAAGAAGAAGTGGTCAGCGTAACTCTTTGAAACGCTCTGCAGAATGAACATCAATGCCATCGTGAAGAAGAGCAGGGCGACAACTGTCGCCAGACTCTTGGTCAGTAACGTGGCGGGAAAACGCCAGATGGCGATGAACGGCGCGACTGCCACGACACAGATGACGAGCAGAAAAAAGATTTTATCGATAGCGAAGCCTGCACTCATTGTGGTTGCCCTCCATCTTCCACTTTTGGAACTTCCTCCGTTTTAGGTGTTTCCAATGGTTCTTCCGCCGTGGGGGCTGTCTTCTTTTCGCGTAATTGCGCGATGCCTTCCGAGTAGTAATTGAACCAGAAAGTGTCGTGTTGTTTTTGGGAATCCAACCAAAGCTTTCCGATTTCGCGGCCATGGCCGTCGTCGATCAATTGGCGGATGTCTTCAATCACCTTTTGGTTGCGTGTCATGCGGGCTTTCATCCAGGCGTTATGAGTCTGATTCATATAGAAAATCACAATTACTTGGATGATAATGAGTAGAATAAGGAAAGGATGCTTCATAATAGTTAGGCGGCTAGGCGGCTAGGAGGCTAGGAGGCTAGGAGGCTAGGCGGCTAGGAGGCTAGGCGGCTAGGAGGCTAGGCGGCTAGGAGGCTAGGAGGCTAGGAGGCTAGAGGGCTAGATGCCTAGGAGGCTAGTTTTTTAGAGCTTCTAGGGTGTTATTTCTTCCTGAAATCTACGATAATTCCATACAAAGATGGAATTACAAAGAGAACGAGCAGCGTGGAAGTGGCGAGGCCGCAGACCAATGACAGCGCAAGCGGGATCAGCATCTGGGCCTGCAGGCTCTTTTCCGCCAACAGTGGCAGCAGGCCTGCGATGGTCGTGACGCTCGTCAGCATGATGGAGCGGAAGCGGTCGGCGGCGGCTTTAGGCGCCGCCTCGAAGGCATTGCCGCCTTGTTCTTCCCGCATTCGGATGAATTCCATCATGAGGATGGAATCGTTGACGACGATGCCCGCCAGCGAGATGACGCCGATGAGACTCTGCATGTTGAAATCCATGCCGACGACCAGATGGCCCCAGATGACGCCGATCATCGACAGCGGGATGGCGAACATCACGACAATCGGAATGAACCAGCTCTTAAATTGCAGGGACAGAATGATATAGACGCCCAATACACCGATGAGAAACGCCTTCGCCATGGAGGATCCTGTTTCGGCGGAAGCGCGGCGCTGACCACCGAATCCAGTCGTCAATCCTTTGTACTTGTTTCGCAGGGCTGGCAGAAACTCCCGCATGAGATCCTGCGTGATTTCCTGCGCGTTGGCGAGCGTGTTGTTGACGTCCGCCGAAACGGTGACCGTGCGTTCACGGTCGTAGCGATTGATGGCGGACAGGCCGCGGCGCGATTCGATATCGACGACCGCCGTCAGCGGCAGAACGGTGCCGTTGGACGCGACGAGTTTGAAATTGTCGAAAAAGTCCTGGTTCAGCATGTAATCCGACGTGAGTTTCACGTTGAATTTGACGGAATCGTGGCCGATCTGGATTTCGTCCGCCTTGTCGCCCTGATAGGCCGCGCGGAGCTGCGAGGCGACATCCGTGGCGGTCAGTCCGAGCTTGTGTGCGCCTTCCTTCAGGCTCATGACAATTTCGGGCTTGCCGGGCGTCAGATCGTCGGAAATATCCATGGCGCCTTGATAGGAGGCGATCTTCTCACGCAGTTCGGAGGCGGCATTTTTCAAATTATCGAGATTTTCGCCTTGCAGGCGGATTTCGATGGCCTTGCCGCCGGGGCCTGCGGACATGTCGGTGAACTTAATGGCCGTCACGCCATAGATTTCCGGCGTGGCCTCACGCCAGACGTTGATGACATCCGCAATGGTCGATTTGCGTTTGTCGCCAGCCAGCAGATCAAGATAGACCGTGAAAAGATGCGGGCCGGAATCGTGGACGTCCGAATTGTTCGAATAGTTGACGGAGATGGATTTCACCAGATCCATGCCTTCCGGCTGGTATTGGTTGAGCTTTTCGTTGACGGATTCCGCCGCCTTCATGATGATGCCGGCGATGCGTTCGGATTCCGCAAGCGGCGTTCCGGGAGGAAGTTGCACACGGCAGACGACCGTGTCGCCGTCGGCCTGCGGGAACGCCCTGAACTTCAGATAGCCGGCGGGGAACATCGAAATGGAGAAAATGAAAATGCCAAGTGTCAGGGCGAGAACGACATAGCGTTTTCGGACGGCGGCTCCCGTGATCTTCGCGATGACGCTGTTGCGGAGGAAATCGATGGCGTCGTCGATGCGTTTGCGGACGCGGTTCGGTTCCGGATAGCCTTTATGGAATGCATGGGCGAGATGGTTCGGCAGAATGAAGAAGGCTTCGATGAGGCTGATGCTCAAAACGATGATGAGCACGGTCGGAATCTGGATGAGAATCTTGCCGATGTTGCCTTTGAGGAACATCAACGGCGCGAAGACGCAAACCGTTGTGGCAAAACTGGAAATGACGCCGGAGGCGACTTCCTTCGTGCCATCGACGGCCGCCTGGAAGGGCGTTTTGCCGCGTTGCAGGTGGATGGCGATGTTGTCGGAAATGACGATGGCATCGTCCATGAGCAGACCGATGGCGATGAGCAGGGCGAACGTGGAGATCATGTTCAGGGAGATGCCCATGCCGTGCATGACGAAGAGGGCGCCGAGGAAGGATGTCGGCAGGCCCATCGTCACCCAGAAGGAGAGCTTTAAATTAAGGAAAAGCCACAGGGCGGCGAACACGAGGATGATGCCTTCCAACGCGTTGGCGGCCACCATCTTGATGCGGGCGCGGATTTCGGCGGCCATGTCTCGCGAAATGGCGAAATTGAGGCCTTCCGGAGCGGAGGCTTTCTCCTCTTCGAGAATCGCCATCACTTTATCATAAATGGTAAGGGAGTCAGCGGTTTTCGCCTTTGCGACGGAGACGACGGCGGAGGCATTGCCGTTGAAGACGGACTTGGCGTCTTCCGAATCAAAACGCTCTGTAATCGTCGCGATGTCTTTCAGCCGCAGTTCTGAACCGGATTCGGAGGAAATGACGATGATGTCGCCGAAATCCTCCGCCGTCTTGCGGCGGTCGTTGAAACGCAGCTTGATGTTTTTCATGGACGTTTCAAGCGTTCCCGACGGAAGGTCTTGATTCTGAGTGCGTAGGATGGAGGCGATTTTCGCGACGGAGAGGCCGTGGGCTTCAATGATGTCCGGATGCAGTTCGATGCGGACTTCCAGATTGCCGAAGCCTGAAATCGTGACGAGCGCGCCTTTGGCGGCGAGTTCGAACTTGCGCTTCAGTTTCTCGCAGTAGTCCTTTAGGCTTTTCATCTCGCAGTCGCCGTAAACGACGATGGAAACGACTTGATCCGTGAAGTTAAACTGCTGGATGTTAAGCTTTTCGAATTCGCTCGGGAAAGTCGTGATGGATTCGACTTTCGTCTTGATGTCGTTGTAGAAATCCTGCCAGACGCCGCCGTCCGCCATTTCGACGCGGATGTTGACGGCGCCTTCCATGGCGTTCGTCGAGATGCTGTTGATGTTGGAGACTTGCGACAAGGCCTCTTCGATGGGCAGGGCGATGGCCTCTTCGATTTCCTCCGCCGTGGCGCCTGTGTAGGCACCCGTGATCTGCAGTGTCTTGGGGGAGAATTCCGGCATGGCCTCGCGTTTCAGCTGGTTGACCGTCAGGAGGCCCATGACGAGGAACGCCGCCATGATCAAATTGGCGGCCGTTGGATGTTTGGAGAAATATTCAATCATGGTTGTGCCGCCCTATGTTACTTGTTGAGAACCTGTTGCGTCTGGGCGGCGTAGCCTTCGTCGATTTCCGCGTCCAGTTTCATGCCGGCGATGACGGGAACGATGTCCGACGTGACGACGATGTCGTTTTCATTGACGCCTTCCTGGATGATGCTGTGCGCTCCGAGATTGTATTTCACGACGACGGGGCGGATGACAAGTTTCCCGTCCTCAACGATATAGACGGAATTTTCATGGATGGCGTAGCGCGGCAGGACGATTTCCGAACGCTCCGAGCCTTTGATGGAGACTTTGCAGAAGAGGCCTTTGCTGAGCGGCAGATGCGGCGTGCCGTCGCTTGTGCCGTAGGGCTTGTCCACGCCGATGACAAGAGCGACCATTCGTGTGTTCGGATCGACTTTTTCGCTGAAACGCAGGAAATACGCGGGCCAACGGAAGCCTTCCTGCGCGGCGGTTTCGACGGTGAATGTCTGGCGGTCGCGGAAAGCCGTGCGGGACTGCTCCGTCGGCTTCTCCTGTCTGCTTGGCGGCAGGATGGCGAGCAGATCGGGAGCGATGCTCGTTTCGATTTCCGCCTTGGCGATGGAATCCAATTTGCAGAGGACGGTTCCCGTGGAAGCGAACTGCTGGAGCTCTGCGTTCACGTCCGAAACACGTCCGTCAAACGGCGCCGTGATGACGGCGTAGGAGGCATTTAGCTCCGCCTGTTTCAACGCGGCGTCCGCAGAGGCGGCCTGAGCCTGATAGGCGGTGATTTGGGCGGGAATGAGATTGATTTCCGACTGGAGGGACGTGATCGTGTTTTCCTGCTGAAGGACGTTCAATTCTTCCTGCTCCAACTCCTGGTCCGAAATGTTCTTGCTCTGATTGAGAATCCGATTGCGTTCAAGATTCTTCTTGTTGAGCGTCAACATTTTATCGAGAATCGACTTCTGGGAGGCGAGGTTCTGCTTCTTGACGTTGAGCTGTTCGAGATCGGCCTGGATTTTGGCGGTTTCGGCCTTCGCCTTGTCGATGGCGAGGCGGTATTCCGATTCGTCGATTTTCGCGATCAAATCGCCTTTGTGGAGGAACTTGCCGTTTTGCAGATTGGGATTGATCTCGATGATCTTGCCGGAAATCTGCGTGATGGCGGACCATGTCTTGTCCGGCATCGCTTCGCCAAAGCCATGGATCACAGGGCTGAACGGAATCTGGACGGCCTTGATGGCGGTCACTTTCTGGACGGATTCCTGCGGTGGTTTGCGATGCGGTTTCGGGCCGGTCTTGACGGCGAACACGGCGGCGGCGATGATGGCGATGAAGATGACGATGGCGAAAAAGGCTTGTTTTTTCATGGTTTTCGTGCTTGAATGATGAGTTTTTTCCCATTTGCGCAATTGAGGCCATTCACAGAGACATAAAGGACATAAGAGACATAAGGGACTTGTTTTCTGTCGCTTTTGTCTCTTTGGTCGCTTTGAGTGAACTGGATAATTCAATCGCACAGATAGGATTTTTTGTTTTATGGCAATAATAGAATATATTGATTTTTAACTTTTTTTCTAATCTTTTACCTTAATAAAAATGTTGTCGGGCATCCAAATGGACACAAGGCAAGCAGGCAAGTTCCATGTGGTCATGGACGGAACGGTCGTGAAGCCGCCTTACACGGGCGTGCAAAATTCCGTCCAGCATGAGATCGCAGCGGAACTGCGTGCGCTGAAAGGCGGCCATTGCACGGTGTTGTCGTTGGAAGGCTCGCCTGTGGCGTCGTTGAGCGGAGCGGATTCCATCGAAGTCCATGCCGCGACGGGAAGTGTCTGGAAGAGAATCCTTTGGCAACAGACCATGTTGCCGAAATTGCTGAAAACGCTTCAGGCGGATGTGTTTCATGCATTCGCCTATACGGCGCCGTTACGCTGTCCATGCCCGGTTGTGCTGAACATCCACGACATCATCGCGCTGGAATATCCGGAACTTTGTTCGACGTTGAATCGCTGGCATATGCGGATGCTATTGCCGCCGTCCGCGCGGCGGGCGGCGCGAATCATCGTTTCGACGCGGCATGTGGCAAAACGCGTCCATGACGTGTTGCAGATTCCCATGAAACGAATTGATGTCATTCCGTTGGGCGTGGATTTCCAGCGGTTTTCCGCGTCGGCTGAGCTATCAACCGATCTTGGTCTTGATCGTCCTTACATCTTGTTTGTTAGCAACATAGAACCGAAAAAGGATTTGAGCACGCTATTGGATGCATACAATGCTTGCGCCAATGACTTGCAGGCGGATTTGGTCGTTGCAGGCCGCGCCGCATGGAAATGCGCGGCGGTTGTGGAACGGTTGCGGCATTGGAATGGAGCAGGGCGCGTCAAATGGCTGGACTATGTTCCAGACGACGTCTTGCCAGCACTTTACCAGCATGCAAAATTGTTTGTCATGCCGTCGGTTTGCGAAGGCTTCGGCATGCCGATATTGGAGGCGATGGCGGCCGGAACGCCTGTCCTTCACAGCGACTATCCTGCATTGAAAGAAGCGGCTGGCGGCCGCGGAAAGGAATTTGCCGTAGGAAATGCTCAGAGCTTGGAAGAAACAATAAAGCGTCTGTGGCAATCGCCACAGACGCTTCAGGAAATGACTTTAGCAGGAAAAGAATACGCCCGCCGCCAGACGTGGCGGAAGTGGGGGGAAGCCGCAGCGCATTGCGTAGCGGCGGCTTATGGCTCATAGCTCATGGCTTATGGCCTTTCCATTTATTCAATTGGAGTATTTTTTACAAATATTGCAAAAATACAGGCTGCTAAATCTTTGTAATATTTTAAGACATTATTATAACGAATAAACTTTTTCAATTCTTTGTTTGTATCTTGAGTTGTATTGTCTTGATATAAATTGTAATCGATTGGAATTAACAATGAATGGAGATAACGTTCTTTTTTTTGCTTTATCTCCATCAAGTCATCTATAAAAAATACATCATGTGTATGACGTAAGGATATGATTTCACTTGCTATTTCCAAAGTGACAAGTGTAAAAATAATAGAATAAATTAAAAAAAGATATTTTATAAAAAAATGAGAAGAAAAGAAAGTCAACAGCACATGATTGATAAATCTAATAAAAACAAAAAGAGCAATCCATATACAGGCGATTGCTGGCAAATTTTTTAATACCAATAAATTATCAAGATTTTTCTGTTTGACCTTCTTTAAACAAGCGTGGCAGACGGCAATTGTCTGGCATTTAGTATTTTCGGTAATAATATCCCTGGAACGTAAATTGCCATTCTTAATAAAAAGATATTTATGAAGTTCATCCGTTTTTGCACAAATGCTACACCATAAATTGTTATTGTCACATTCATTTGCTGGCGTTGATTCAGTGTTGTCTGTGTTTTGTGTTGGATTACATATATATTTCTTTAAGCCTTCAGGAATTGTTACAATGTTTTTGTATTGATTAAATGTTTTTGTAGAGAAGATAAGCCAAATCATTAAACGTTTATCATTGATTGAATTGATTTTTATATCAAATAATAAAATAGGAATTAAAAAGCAAAAGACAACAATCTTTTATCTGAAGGAAAAGAAAAATGAAGATAAAAATACAATATGATTATTAAACTATAAAAAAATAAAACAGTATTGTTTATCTTCAGTTTCTTTTTTAACGAGTCTAGACATTCACGACATGACGTGAATGATTTAATAACCATGTATTTATGAGACTCAGTATTTCGGGGATTCCAGAGAACGAATAGCTGAGTCACCAAATCATGGGCATCGGTTTTGGAACAGAAACTACAAAATTTATTTTCTGTTCCAAAATCTTCGCCCATAATAAATGACATTTTTGAGAATTTTGTCTGAAAATTATAAATTACCGGCCGTAAACGGCGATTTCGACGAATCGCGTGTCTTCTTCGGCTTCGCCGCCGTTTGTATAGACGCGGACGTAGCGGGCCTTCGAGCCTTCGTGCTGTCCGTCGGCCATCTGCGCGTCGATGAGTTCGCCCCACCAACCGGCCTGATACGTCGGATCCTTTCCTTCGCCGAGGCCTGCGCTGTTGTCGTAGTCGTTGTTGAAGATCGTGCGGCAGTTTTCCTTCATCTCCGCATCGTCGGCGATCTGGACGATGACGTCGCGATAAACGACGGCATTCTTGTAGTAGTGCCAAACGACGACGCAGTAGATTTCATGGATGTCGCCAAGATCGATCTGAACCCACTGCGGTTCGCCGGGGAACATTTCGACGTAGTCTTCTTCGTTGCTCTTCTTGTTTCCATCGGTGACCTGCGCGACCGTGCCGCGCATGGGTTCGTCGTCGCCAAGATTGGAGGTGACAGGCTTGTTGAGGGCAAGATTGACCAGATCGGCGGGAACCATGAAGTCGGCACGTTTTTCGATTTCACGGAAGTTTGGCGGCTTCGTGAAGCCTTTCGGATAACCGGGCGTGGCGCGCGTGACGGCGTCAGGCGTGAGGCCGAGATCCAGTGGAACCAATTTGATACCGCCGGCCAGCAGGGAGTGGATCTGCGCGTTGATGGCCTGTTCGAGGGAGTGCGTTGTCGTGGAAGCGCCTGTGATGGCGTCAACGGCGTTCGGAGCGTCAACGGACGAATCAATGACGATGCCCGGATTGCCATCGACGATCATCGGCAGATTGTTGAACTGCGCGGCCCATTTCGGATCGGACATCATGCCGCCGAGGCCGGGCGTTTCCTGATGGTCATAGACGCGCAACGCCTTGATGCGCTGCTTGTCCGGCGTGACGGCCAAGATGCCTTTGAACGGGCCTTCATGGCCGTGGCCTTCGATTTCAAACAACAGGGCGACGAGATCGCCTTTTTCATCGCGGGCTTCCAGCATTTCCAGTTCGCCGACCTTCTTCTCGTTGACCATCTTGCCGAATTTCTCCGTCACGACTTCCTGTGAATCCGTCGCGACGAGCAGGCCAGACGCATCCATGATGGCGCGGATGCGGTTGAATTTTTCATTGGCGGCCATGCGTTCGGCCCACATCAGCGGCGGGAACGTCAGCAACGCGGCGGCGATGGCGCAGAGGACGAAGATATAAATAATGGAATAAATGGCGGAGTTTTTCATTTGGCGGCCTCCTCCTTCGCTTTGGGGGCGAAGAGCATGTCAAGCGACGGCGCGATACAGTCGGCAATCAGGATGGCGAACACCATGGTAAATGGATATTTGGCGAAGCATCGCATGAGAATGGAAAGGATGCCGACGATGATGCCGTAGATGATTTTGCCCGGCCAACGGCGCGGCGTGTTGCCTGGATCGACGGCAAGCAGGACGCCCGCCAGCAGGAAGCAGTCTTCGGAGAAGATCAACTGGAGGTTGCCCTCAAGTGGAAGTTTCTGGTCCGGTATGACATACGTTGCGAGAAGCCATGGGAAGACGACCATCGGCACGTAGATGAACAGGCTGGACGGTGCGGCGAGAATCTGGATGGCGAGACAGCCGAGCAGCATCCAGATGCCATTCTCCCATGCGACGCCGCCTTCGATGGCGTTCAGATTGCCCATGGAGGCTCCGGCTGTGGAGGCGGGATAGCTGAAAAGAATCATGGCCGCTCCGATGAGCGCGGGATTGAAGATGGCGTTTTTCGCGCCGCCAAAGACTTCTTTCGCGAAGACCGTTCCCGCGATGGCCGCCAGCAGGATGATCCACCACGGCATGGTGGGCGGTACAAGTAGCGACAGCGCAAGACCATAGACAAACGCGCCGCCTGTCACGGGCTTCTTGCGGACGCAGGAGAAGATTAGTTCGACGGCCGAGCCCGCGACGCCCGCGATCAACGCGAGAACGAGCGGACGCCAGCCGAAGACGCCTGCGCTGAATCCGATTAGCAGCAGGGAGCAGAGCAACAGGGCCGTCAGATAGCGGGCCTGCGCGGCGGCTTTTTCATCCGATTGCCAATTACCGATGAATAGTTGAAGTTGATGCATATTGATTCCTGATTATCGGATGTTAGAACTCGTCGGCGAAGATGTTTTCGTTCTTGAAACCTTTCTGTTGCAAGGTTTTGCGAGCGGCTTCAAGCATCTTGGGCGGACCACACAGGAAAGCCTGTCGGTTGGCGGAGGCGTTTTCCGCCAATTCGCGGGCGACGCTTTCGTGGATGAATCCTGTCGCGCCTTTCCAATCGGGGCATTTCTCTGGTTCGGAAAGGGCGTAGCAGATTTTGATATTGGGGAGCTTTTCGGCCATGGCCTTGAAGTCCGCTTCGTAAAGCAACTGATCCGTCGTGCGCGCGCCGAAGAAGAGCCAGCAGGGCTTTTGCGGATTCGTGGCGGCTACATGGCGCAGGAGGGAGCGCATCGGCGCCATGCCGACGCCGCCGCCCACGCAGACGAGTTCGCTGTCCGCCGATTCGTCGAGAACGAAATCTCCGTACGGGCCGGTGAAAGTGACTTCGTCGCCTTCCTTGACGCTATGCAAATATGTGGAGCCGAGACCGTTGGGAATCAAACGGACCAGCAGTTCGACTTCGTCTTTCGTCGATGGAACGGAGGCGATGGAATAGGCGCGGAAGACCGTCTCTTTCTTGTTCGGAACGAGAACCTGCACATACTGGCCCGGGCGGAAATCGATTGTTTCGCCGCCCGTCAGCTTCAGATGGATTTCGCGGATGTCGGTCGTCATCATCTTGCACGGGCCGACGGTCGCCTTGAACTGCTTGACGTTCAGATATTCGGCCTTGACTTGAATCTCGATGTCGTTGCGGATTTTGACTTGGCAGGCGAGGCGTGTGCCGTTCTTCTGCTCTTCTTCTGTAAGGTATGGCTCTTCCGTGGGGAGAAGCGGGCCGCCGCCTTTGATGACGCAGGTCTTGCAGAAGCCGCAGGAGCCTTGGCCGCCGCATGCGGACGGGATGAAAATCTTCTGGTCATAGAGGGCGTCCAGTAGCTTGCCGCCGCCTTCCACTTCGAACGGCTCGCGGTCATTGACTTTGACTTTGCATGTGCCGTAGTTGCCGAACAATTTGTTCGCGATGAGGAGCAGGATGGTGAGACCGACGCCGATGGCGGACAGTGTGATGATTGCTTCCAAGTATATCATATCAGCCAAGCTCCACCATTCCCGTGAATCCCATGAACGCCAAGGCCATGAGGCCTGTCACGATAACCGTCGATCCGAGGCCCTGCAACGGTTCCGGTATGTCCGCCTCCTTCAATTTGTTACGGATGCCAGCCATCAGGCAGATGGCGAGGCAGTAGCCGAGGCCGGAGCCAAGAGCATAGACGCTCGTCTTGACGAAATTGAAATTAAGCGTCGGATCGATCATGAAAAGGCTGACGCCGAGGATGGCGCAGTTGACGGTGATCAGCGGCAGGAAGATGCCGAGGCTGAAGTAGAGGGCCGGCGTGAAGCGTTCCATGACGATTTCCAGAAGCTGCACGAAACCCGCAATGACGAGAATGAAAATCAGGAAGTTCAGATGCGTCAAGTCCGCGTCTGCGAAGAATTTGGAGCCTTTGACAAGAACGCCTTTATAGACGGCGTAGTTGAGCATGGCCGTGCAGAACGTCACGAAGGTGACGGCCACTCCCATGCCGAACGCCGTCTTCATGTTGCGAGAGATCGCGATGAAGGAGCACATGCCTAAGAATTTGGACAGCAGGATGTTGCTGGTGAACATTGCCGCCAGGAAGATCAGCAGGGGGCCGCCGGGTGTGAAGATGTCCATGTCTTTTTAATTATTGGTTAAAGGATTG
>JAFZAB010000041.1 GCA_017548425.1 Victivallales bacterium | reverse complement strand
TGCCTCGCCGCCGGGCCGACAATGTCCCAAAGGATTTCATGGTGAAACAAAACGTTGATCACGAATGATGCAAAAGGCTCCGGCGGCTCGGCGGTTGTCTGCCACTGCGTGGAGCTATGGCTGCTTTGCAGTTTAGTGGTTAGTGGATTATGGTCTTTGCTTTATGCTTTCAGCTTTTGGCTTTAAGCTCTGCGAAAGCGGCTGGCCTCCGTCTGCTCGGCGGTTCGTCACGCTGCGCGGCGGAAAAGGATGTCATGCGGAAGCTTGAAGTCCATCGTTCGCCTGCTCGCGGTCTGAATCCGCTACGCGGGGATTCCTTGATGATAATATAAGTTATTGAATGATAAGATTATGGGAGGGACACGCTTCTGCGTGTTCGGTCGTACTGGAGCGCAACCCTCCCGTTACAAAACAATATGCAATTTCAAAGTTGGACATTTCTTTGCTTCTTCATACCCGTGCTGTTGCTCTATTGGGCGGTGCGCGGGACACGGTTGCGCATACCGGTGCTGCTGGTGGCGTCATATGTCTTCTACGCCAGTTTCAATGTGTATTTTCTTATCTGTCTGGGCGTGGTGACCATTGTTGATTATCTCGTTGCGTTGCAACTGTCAAGGTGTCGTAGCCGTTGGCTGGTATGCGTCAGCCTGCTGGTGGATTTGGGGATGTTGTGCTCCTTCAAATACATCCCGCGCGTGACGGATTTCGACTGGGTGCTGCCCGTCGGACTGTCGTTCTTCACATTCAAATCCATCAGTTATGTCATCGACGTCTATCGCGGCAAGATCGCCGTGGAACGGAATCTGCTGTCGTATGCGGCGTTTGTGGCGTTCTTTCCGCAACTTGTGGCGGGGCCGATCGACCGCGCCACGACGCTTCTGCCGCAGTTGCGTCACAACGTGCCATTGCGCATCGACGATGTTTCCGAAGGCTTTTCACTGTTCGTGACGGGGCTGTTCAAAAAGGCCGTCATGGCGGACATGCTGGCCGTCTATGTGAATGTCATGTACGAAGATGTGACGTCGTATAGCGGTGCGATGCGGCTGCTGGCGGCATATGCGTATGCATGGCAAATCTATTTCGATTTTTCCGGATACAGCGACATGGCGTGCGGTATCGCGCGCTGCATGGGCTTCCGTTGCATGCTGAATTTCAACAATCCGTACGTATCCGTCGATGTGCGAGACTTCTGGCGGCGGTGGCATATCAGCCTCTCTACGTGGTTCCGCGATTACGTGTATATCCCCATGGGCGGCAGCCGTTGCGGAAAACTGCGCGGTTGGTTCAACGTAATCGTCACGATGCTGGTCTCGGGCGCGTGGCATGGGGCGACATGGACGTTCGTCGTGTGGGGCGGCCTGCACGGTTTGGGCAGCGTCGTTTCCAGCTGGTTCGACAAGAGCGGATGGTACGGAAAGATTCCGAAAATCATCAAGCAGATCGCCGTGTTCCATTTCATGACGCTGACGTGGATTTTCTTCCGCGCGGAGAGCTTCGGCGACGCGTTCGACGTCATCCGCGGCATCGTGACGTGGGAGGAGGGCGATTTCTTCTTCCCGCCTGTGCCGTTCGTCTTGATTGGTCTTGTGTGGATTTATGAATTGATGTGGGACTCCCGTTTCCGCTGGATTCTGGAGACGCGGGCGGCGCGTGTGGCGGCGGCCGTCTTCGTGCTCGTCTGCGTCCTGCTTCTGGGCGGCGGCGCCAATTCACAGTTCATCTACCAACAGTTCTAATAGCCGCCGTTGGCGGCGTTAATGGCTAATGGCTAATGGCTAATGGCTAATGGCTTATGGAAAAATGATTTTTGCAAATAGATCATTATGAAAAGTATTCTTAAAATACAACATACCAATGGATTATGGCTGAAGCCATGGGAATGGGCGGCGGTGCTGGCGGTCACGCTCATCGTCGTGTGGGGCGTTTTGCCGTCGTGGCATGCGCGGCATCTGAAAATCGACTTGCCGAAAGACTTTCGTTTGTCATACAAATTGCGTGATGACTACCTTTTATACAGGAGCGTGGCGGCGAAAGCCGTGGAATCACATCCTGCGCTGTTCATCGGCGATTCCGTCGTGTGGGGCATGTATGTGAAGAACGACCATACGCTTCCCGCCATCCTCAACGCGAAATGCGGCGGCGAAGAGATTGGCAATCTGGCGGTTGATGGATTGCATCCTGTTGTGATGGAGACGCTTGTGCGTGAATATGGTAAGGACATATGCGACCGCGTCGTCTATGTCTATCTGAATCCGCTGTGGATGACGTCGCCGTTGTATGATTTGAGCGGCGACGGCGAATTGGCCATCAACCATCCGCGGTTGTTGCCACAGTTCGCAAGCAAGCCCGCCTGCTACCACGCGAGTTTCGATGACCGCTGCAAAGCCGTGTGGGAACGCATGATTGATTTTGAAGCGTTGTTGCACCATGTGCGTGTTGCTTTTCTGGACAACAAGGATGTCAAAAATCATTTGGCGAAACAACCGGACAAGCCATTGTGCAAACAGTTGTCGCTCAACATTGAACCGCTTGAGACAGGCCATTCGAATGATAGCAGGATCACATGGGAGGACGCGGGCATCGCAGAGCAGGACTGGCCATGGGTGCCGTTGGACGAATCGCGGCAGTGGCGGAGTTATCTGAACACGTTGGAACTATTGAAAAAGCGCGGCAACGTTGTCATTGCGGTCGTTGGAACGGTCAATCCGTTCATGCAGACGGCGGCCAGTCTGGAGAAATACCACGCATGGCGGGCAGATGCCTTAAGACGTTTGAAAGACGCTGGATACAAAACGATTGATCTGCCCGAACTGCCATCGGAGGAATATGGCGACGCCAGCCATCCGCTGGCGGCCGGCTACGAACGGCTGGCGGAATTCATGATGAATAATCATTCATTACATATACAAGAACCTTGAAAACAGGAGATTAGAAATGAAACGACTGGTATTGTGCATGTTGTTTTTGGCGGCCGGGCTGTTCGCAGAAGAATACGTCACGGGCAACAAGACGATGGATTTGAAAGTTGAGAACGGCGTTGTTCGCGTCTTCATGAAAGGGGCTGAAACGCCGATTCTGACCATCAAGCCGTCGATGGAAGGCGACGTCGTGGCGGATACGGTCACCCATCCGGACAGCAACTACAAGATTCTGTCATTGCGGACGGCGACATCGTCCGTCACGTTCAAAATGGGCTGGACGGCACCGGATTTCACGATGTCGCTGAATCGAGGCGCAAGCCCCGTCGTTGTGGACTGGAACGCGCAGGCGGTCATCGTTCCGGACGTGTATGCGGAGAATTTCGTCATTGAACCGCAGGAAAAGCCGTTCACACTGCCGTATTTCGTGCCGATGTATGCGGCGTTGACGCAGAATGGCGACGCCATGGTGAGCTGCATTCCCGTCAAGGCGGGGCAGCATGCCGTGCTGTCGGGTGATCTTAAGACGTTGACGCTAAACCAGCGGAACACAGACGATTACACATTTGTCATCACGGTCGCCAAGCAAGTTTGGCATACCGCGAAGCTGTCGGAAGAGCTGAACAAGCCTGTGCCTGTCGAAGGTTGGACGGCGCCGTTCATTGCGGAATGGCAGGCTTCACTGCCCGTTGACAAAGATTTCATTCCCGCGGGCGACGGCATCCACACGAGCTGGTATGTGGCGCGTTTGGAGAAGAACGACAAAGGGAAAGAAAAACTGCAGACGCAGATGCCGCGCATGTCGCTGTTGGATGTCGCCAGCCGTAATACGTGGACGAGCGGTTTTGAAAGCACGTTCCATTATCCCGTGGAAATCGCCGACGGCAAGCTGTTGCTCTGCTCGCCGCGTTTCGGCAACCGCGACCGTTTTCTCCATTCCTTCACGAAGAACGTCTATGTCTATGCGTTCGGCGGTGGAAAAGATTTGCCCGAAGGCGTTATCCTGCCGGCAGATTATCTTCCCAAGTGGGTGTCCAACAACCAATTATGCCTGACGAGCAACTATGGCCGTAGCCCCGCCACATGCGCCACGACGAATCGCGTGGAAGAGATTTTCCGCAAGGATGAAGCGAAGGAGAAGATTAAGGAAATCCGTAATCGTCTGGCGGCCATGCAGTTCTTCGTTGAATCCATTCGCGCGCGTGTTGAAAACGCCCGTGTGAGCGCACAGGAAATCGGCGCGTTTGCAGATCGCGAATTGAAGGCCGTTCCTGCGTTGGCTCCCGATGTCGCCGCGTTGAAGGCGACGCTTGCGGAAGTCGAAAATCTTTATGAAAAGGCTCTGCCGCGCATCCAATATCCGCCGGAAGTCATCAAGATGAGCGCTGAACTCGTCAAATTGGCGGAATCCGACATGGACGATGAAGAGAAGGAAGAGAAGGCGAAGGCTTTGGGCCGCGCCATCCGCACGATCGGCGGCGGGCAGGACAATCTGGCGGCGCATATGCGTCATGTCGGCAAGTGCCTCCGTTTCCAGGCGTTGACGGCCTATGGCAACGCCACGACGCAGGAAGCGCGCGATTTCTGGGCGGCCGTCTATGACAAGACGTCATGGATGCTGCAAGCCTATTATGGACATGAAGGACGTTAAGCGTTTCGCTTCCGCGAAACGCACTTAATGCTTAATGCTTAATGCTTAATGATTTGGGAGGGTCATGCTTCGGCGTGACTCTCCTTTATTGTTCTTTGGGTTGTCCATATTCGCGTTTCATGGCGTTCATGGAAATGACCCACTGTTTCCCGTATTTGCAGACATCGATTCCATCTATCAGCTTACCATAAACAATGGCTTTGCGCAAGGTGCTTTCATTCAGGCCCCAAAGTTGCGTGGCGTCGCTGAAGGCCATCAGTCCATCAAAAGGCGTACGATTTCTTTTGCCGTTTTCGAAAAGTTCGTTGCAGGACAAGTCAAGATTATCATTCCAAACGATACCGTAGCCGCCCTTGTCCACCACAACACTATAGAAAAGTTCTGTATCTTCTTCCAATGCTTTGAAGACAGGCCATTTTGCAAAAAGTGGCTTGACATCGTAGATTTTTGTCACACCTTCGGAAAACTGCACGCAGAGCTGATAGTCCGGCATGGCACGGACTGCTTTTATTTTATGAAACATGTTGTTCCTCCTTATGCAAGCGGTGGCAATTGTTTGAATTCCTGCGTTTTCCACATCTGCAAGAGTGCATCTTGATGAATACCTATCCATTTTTTGACCATGGACATGGCTTTCGGTGGCAGATGTCCTTCCAAAACCATTCCTGTTTCTAGAGCAACCGCCACCATGTCCTCTCCAAACAATGCATGGATATGCGGTGGAGTATGTTCTGCTTGTTGAAAGTACATACGAATAATGATTCCATAGAAACGAGCAATAACTGGCATATTGATAACCTCCTATTTTGATAAATATAATATCATGATGTCGTGATATTGCAAGCTAATTCTATTAAATAATTCCACGAAACAGTAAAAAAGAAAGTGACAAGTCTAGAGTCAGCTCACTCTTTTTCGTTTATCGGACTGTTTTTTCGTTCTACCTATTATATAGTATGTCATCATGATTTATTATGCCAAACACAATAACCATAGGAGAAAGCAATGAGACATATGATGCCATTGGCGTTCATGTTGCTGACGAGTGCTTGCGTGTGTGCGCAGCCAGTCGGCAAGCGACCGTATGAAATGGAATGGGCAAACCGTACGAAGGACGATCATCCGCCGTTTGAAGACTTTGAAAGCGATGCACCATGGAAGGTGGAAGGCAATGGCACGATTGCCGAGACGGAGCGGACGCGTGAGCAACAGTTGTTCGGCGATTATGTCTTGAAATTGACCTATCGCGCGGTTGGCGATTCACCGACTGTCATCATTCGTCCGCCTGTGAAAAAGGTCGTTCCCGCGGATTTCGACGCGATCGGCCTGTGGGTTTATGGCAATAACTGGTTGTGGGAGAATGATACATCAACTCCACGCGTAGGGCTTCACGTCCTATTCACGACGCCCGATGGAAAGGAGACGCCCATCTATCTCTGCACATGCAATTGGAAGGAATGGTTCCTTTGTCACAAGCGGTTGACGCCTGAACAGCAGGAACTTTTGCATCAGCCGGGCACCGTTTTCTCTGGCATTCTGATCACGAACGCGGGCAACAAATACAATCGTCTTCTCTTCTTCGACAGCCTGACGTTGTTCAAAGAAGAGTTCAAACCGCTGTCGTTTCCGCCGCGTGCGCGGCGCGGCATTCCGCTGTTCCCTGGGCAGGATCCAGGCGTTAACACGTTGGTGGACAAGATCTTGCCGTTCCCGAATCGTGAAGACACAATCCTGCCGGACAGCGCCGCGCCAAATTCCAAAAACGCCGTTTCGCTGAATGGTCAGACGGCGGTTTTCAGCTATGACGGAAGTGATGGAAAACTGTTGATCACCTATGAGCCGAAGACTGGTTTCTGGACGGATTTCACGGCCAAATGGAACGACGAACCGCCTTTCAAACCGTTGCAGGACGGCGGTGTTCTCTTCCCCGGAAAAGACAACAACGAGCTTCCTGATAAAACGGAACTTAAAGGAATTCAACAAGTTGGAAATAAAATCACGACGCAATGGCATGTGTCCAAAGGTGGCGCGGAGGCGGATGTCGCCTACACGTTCTCGTTGCGCGGCAAGACGTTGGTCATCGACACTGTGGCGAAAGGCGGCAAGATCGGTGCCGTTTCCTATGGTTGCGTAACAGGCCTGTCGGATATGACGAGCGTGTGCATTCCTTACTATGCATATGCGTGGGATTCGGCTCCCGTCGTCGTCATGGCGAAGACGGGCAAGTCTCCGATTTTCGTCTCCGGCCATACGGATTGGTATCTTTCCAACGGAAGCACGGTGAAAGGAGCGCCCAACGCCGGAAAAGAAAAGGCGTGGGTGAACGGCGCCGTTCTTTACATTCCGAAAACAAATGGTGAACGCAACGACGTGTATGAACGTTTCTTCGTCACCGTCGCGCCGAAATTCGAAGAGCATCTGCCGAACATTCCGAATCCGAAATCGCCATGGAAACATGTGACGGGCAAGGTGTTATGGAGATGTCACGGAGCCAGCGACCGCGAATACGACAAGAAATACTGGTATTCATTCTGGCGGCATGGCCTGCGGCACTGTCTTGTGCGTGACCACGAAGATTGCTGGCGCGACGGCGGCGAAAGCTTCACGTTCAGGACAAAAGCCGCCCCGAAGAAAGGCGGCGACCAAGGCTTCTACGATTACGCGCGTTACATGCAGGACACGCTCGGATTCGTCTATGGCCCGTACAACAATTTCACGGATTTCGCGCCTGTGAACGAATATTGGAGCGCGGATATGGTGTCTCGCACGCCGGATAACCAATTTGGTTCTGCCTGGACGCGTTGCTACGCTCCGAAACCGTTGCGTGCCGTCGAATACTGCGAAAAACTGTCGCCAATCATTCAAGAGAAATTCCATTTCAGTACGGCGTACTGCGATGTCCATACATGCGTAACTCCATGGTCTCGTTGTGATTATGACTGGCGTGTACCTGGCGGCGGAACGTTCACGCAAGTCTTCTACGCTTTCGGCGAAATCATGTTGTTGCAGAAGAAAGCGTGGGAGGGGCCCGTCTATTCCGAAGGCGGTTATTTCTGCTTCTACAGCGGCTTGACGGACGGCAACTACGCGCAGGACAACCACTACAAGTTTGCGGATCGCCCATGGCTGGTCGATTTCGATTTGCGAAAAATCCATGATTTGGAATGCAATTTCGGCATGGGCGATACGGGCATGTTCCTCAACGGGTCGAAGGCCAAGGGACGCTTGGCGAACGACTTGCAGGCCCAGACAGACCGCTTCCTGACGGCGACCGTAGCGTTTGGCCATCCAGGCTATCTGCTTGGAAATCCGAAAGATATGCGTACTGGGTTCAAAGGATATTTTCTCATGCAGCAAATTCAGTCGCGCTACACGCAAGCTCCTGCGACAAGCATCCTCTATGCGGACGGCAACGGAAAATTGCATGACATCACGGCAGCGTTGCAGAACGGCGCGGCGTATCGCAGCCAACTGGTGGTCGATTACGCGGACGGCACGCATGTCGTCGCAAACGGCAACATGGACGAGACGATGGATGTCACGCATCTTGGACGTCGTATCCATCTGGTTCCCAACGCATTTGAATGTTGGACGGATGACGGTCGCAACACCGTTTTCTGCAATGAACAGGACGGTTATCGTGCGGATTATGCGGATTCGGACGAATACATTTACATTGATGGTCGCGACAAATTCCACGCCTTCCCGAAGGCGGACGGCAGTGGCGCGGCGGTCTGCCGTGTCGAGAAAGGCAATACGTGGGAAATCATTCCGTTGAACGGCGCGGACTGCGGTTTCGCCGTTGACGGTGGCGACGCCCATGCGTTCGACTACGATTGCAAAGACTTGGGCCCCACTAAGTTACGCCGTTGCCGCGGATTGCTTTACGTGGAACCCGTCGAAGGCGCGTTCAGCTATCGCATCGACCGGACGTTCAGCACGCGCGAGACGCGTCTGACGTCGGACAAATATCTGATCGCGAGTGGAGAAGATGTTGTCATTCAAACGCCAGACGGCCCTGTTACCAAGCAGTTTAGCGGCAAGCCTGGCGAACGTGTTTGGTATAAGCATGGTGAAGATGAAATCTGCTTCGTCATCAGCGAATTACTGAACGTATCGGCGTCATTGGACGGCGAACGTCTGACATGCCATGTGCGGAATCCATTCCCACGTGAAGTCAAAGCAGTCGCAACGCTTAATCTCGGTGGCGAAAAGACGGTGACTCTCGCTGCAAATGCTTCCGCAGACGTGAGTTTTGATTTGCCGAAACCGACGGCGGAAGGTAATCAGGAGCTTGTCGTGACATTCCGTTCAGACAAATCGGAATGCACATGGAAAGGTACGTTGGCCTGTGAATTGAAGCAAAAAGTCTTCTATGATGGTTTCATGAGAGACTTCAAACGTGGAGCACGAATCCGCGTGGCTGACGGCGAAGAAGAGGCGGACATGGCGGATGTCGGAGCGAGTTGCGACGTGTCGAACATGACATGCGGCGGCGTCAGCAAGAGTGCTTTCTTCATGCATCCGCCATGGCTGAAAGGCAAGACTGGCTGTTCGTATGCGCGTATTGAAACGACGCTGCCCGACGAAGACGAGATCATCTTCCAAGCGTCGCTCGGCAAGCGGGATGGTACGCATCGCGGCGACGGCATCCGCTTCATGGTTCTTGTGGCGGAAGTTGGTCAGCCGGAGACACTTGCAGGCGAAGTGACGCATGCAGAACACGCATGGATTCCGTTCACGGTGGATTTGTCCAAATGGCGCGGGAAGAAAGTCGTCATGCGGCTTGTGTCGGACGCTGGTTTGGCAGGCGATACGCAGGGCGACCACGCCGCATGGGCCGAACTTGTGATCTGCAAAAAGAACAAGAGCCTTATTTATAAACTAATTAACAATTAACAATTAACAATTAACAATTAACAATTCATAATTCATAATTCATAATGCATAATTGCTGTAAGAAAAGGCATTAGCGGCTTTTTCCCTTACTCTAATTGATTGCATTTCATGCATTGGTCGGCGGTTGTGAATCCTTATAGTCGCTTATGTTCGTTTAGTCTTTTTCTTCTGGAGAAAATCTATGAATGAAGCTGAGTTGAACACATGCCACGAATTGGCTAGAAAAGTGAGAATACACTGTTTGGAAATGGTCCACAAGGGCAAAAGCGGCCATATTGGCAGCATGCTGTCCATGGCGGACATTCTGCCGGTGTTGTACACGCAGATATTGAACGTCGATCCGAAGAATGTCAAAAAGGATGATCGCGACCGCTTCATTCTAAGCAAAGGGCATGGTGGTGCGGCGTTGTTGGCCACGCTTGCGGAGCTTGGCTTCTTCCCGCTGGAATGGCTGAATGAATACTATTGCGACAATGGCAAGTTAAGCGGCCATATTTCGCATCACATTCCAGGCGTGGAGTTTTCCACAGGTTCATTGGGGCACGGGTTGCCGGTGGCCTGCGGCATGGCGATGGCGGCGAAGCAGGCGGGCAAAAAGCATCGTGTCTTCTGTCTGTGCAGCGACGGTGATTTGAACGAAGGCTCCACATGGGAGGCCATCATGCTGGCCGCGCAGCATCATTGGGACAATTTGATTATGCTCGTTGATTACAATCGCCTGCAGGCTCTTGGCAAGTCACGTGACATCATTGATTTGGAATCGTTGAAACAGAAACTGGAGATATTCGGCTGGGCGGCGCGAGAAGAAAATGGACACGACCAGAAAGCCGTCTATGAATCATTGCGAGACCTTCCGTTATGCGACAGCAAGCCGTCGGCCGTGATTTACCGCACGGTGAAAGGCAAAGGCGTGTCGTTCATGGAGAATGATTATCGGTGGCATTATGGCGGCTTGACGGATGAACTTCTAGCTCAGGCGTTGAAAGAAGTGGAGAAAGCAAAATGAGAAAGGCATTCAATAAGGAATTGTTGAAAATAGCGAAGCGGGATCCGCGTGTTTTTATGATTCTGGCCGATATTGGCTATGGTGAAATCGAAGAGTTCGCGGAGACGTTTCCAGACCGTTTCATCAACTGCGGCGTGGCGGAACAGAACATGACAGGCGTCGCCTGTGGTGTCGCCATGGAGGGTAACATCGCCATCACATATTCGATCGCCAACTTCCCGACATTGCGCTGTTTGGAGCAGATTCGCAACGATGTCTGCTATCATGACGCCAACGTGAAAATCGTCATCATCGGCGGCGGCATGGCCTACGGCGAACTGGGCATCTCCCATCATTCGACGGAGGATATCGCCATCATGCGCGCATTACCGAATATGGTCGTTCTCGCGCCTTGTGACAAGGCGGAGACAGTCGCGTTGACCGACGCGATGATGGCCTATGACGGGCCTGTCTATTTTCGTTGCGGATACAAAGGCGAGCCTGATCTGCACAACGGCCCGATTGAGGCGAAAATCGGAGGTTCCGCCCAGTTGCGCGACGGCAAGGCGGCCACTGTGTTTTTTGCGGGAACGGTCGGCGTCAACGCGAAGCAGGCTGTTGAAGAATTGGCGGCGGAAGGCATCGACTGCCGTCTTGTGAGTCTGTATTCCATCAAACCTATTGACAAGGCGGCCATCATTCGCGCCGCAACGGAGACGAAAGGCATTGTGGTGTTGGAAGAGCACAACATCTGCGGCGGTGTTGGCAGCGCCGTGGCGGAAGTGCTGATGGACGAAGGTGCTGGCAATGTGCCGTTCAAGCGTCTTGCAATGCCTGATGTGAATGCGACGAAGGTTGGTTGTCAGGCATGGATGCGTGAACAGTACGGCCTTGGCGTGAACGATGTCAAAAAAGCTGTGAAGTCTCTTCTGAAGTGAGGTGCGTCATGATTTCATTGCAAGGCAAAAAGGCGATTGTGACAGGTGGCGCGGGCGGCATCGGGCTGGCTGGTGTGAAATGCTTCCGCGAGGCGGGAGCGGATGTGATTATCGCGGATATCAACGAAGAGGCGGGCCGTAAGGCCGCCGCTGAAACAGGCTCGATGTTTGTGAAATGCGATGTTTCCAACAGCGCGGATGTGCAGAACGTGATCGCCGCCACTGACGGAAAATTGAACATCCTCTACAACAATGCGGGTGTGTATTTGAACGGAAAGGATGGTCGTGTGACGGACATAGACGAAATTGTTTGGGAGCGTGTCATCGCCATCAACCTGCGGAGTGTGTTTCTATTCTGTAAGTACGCTATTCCGTTGATGATGGAACATGGTGGCGCAATCATCAACACGGCCTCCAGCGCAGGCATGATCGGCATTCCGGACTGTGACGCCTATACGGCCACGAAGGGGGCAATCGTCCAGCTGACGAAATCCATGGCCGCCGAATACGGTCGCTACAAGATTCGTGTGAACTGTATCGCTCCTGCGGCCATCATGACGCCGATGATGCGGCAGAGCAATCCAGAAAATTCGACGTTTGACGAAAACAGCTTCCTGAATTTGCGCACGCCGCTACGTCGTTATGGCACGCCAGAGGAAATCGCGCAGGTGGCGCGTTTCCTTGCATCGGAGGAAGCAAGCTATCTTAACGGTGCCATCGTCGTGGCCGACGGCGGCATCACGATCAACGGCGATTTGTCCTATCCGGATAAACATGCATGAAGGTGTGGCGGCGGCGTCCTCGCCGCCATACCAATGCCGCCGTCGATACATCTTATACAACGGTTTCCAGAATGGTTTTGTCTCCGACATTTGTCACGTGATGACCAGGCTGTTTCCCATCGGCAAGATTGAACGTCAGCAAATATCCTTTCTTCATGTGCATGCTTTCAAGATAATCGCACAGTTGTTCTATGCCGTGCTCACGATAAGCTTCTCCTCGCCATATCTTCAGTTCGACGATGAATTGATCACCACGGTAATCAACCACCACGTCCATGCGACGTTCGTCACGCGTCTGCGCTTCCACATAGTAATGGCCCGTGCCATTGATGATGGGAACTAAAAACATCAGAAAACATTGGCGTGCATCTGCCTCGGCAAAAGCTCCGTGACGGTGTCCAAACAAATCGGCGTAGTGAACCGCAAACCTCTCCATAACAGTATCCATGTCAAGCCGCCCGTTTTTGACATACAGGCTTCTTTCAACCGAACCTGCGCTGTTGAGTTCTGGATTCCGCCGCGATTCCTCCAATATGAACAAATTGTACAACCGTATTTCAAAGATGCGGTTGGCGACGGCCACCTTGCCGCCGTCGTTTCGGATGAAATTGAACATCAAGGCCAGATTCTGCGGCTTGTCGTCCTGCGAGAAAGAGATTCGACGTCCTGTACACAACGTATCGTACAATAACTGACGAAGTTCAGGAAAGTCGTTGATTTTCTTCATCATGTCATCAAAAAGCGTATTCCGTTCATCAAGAAGCACTTTTAACGCTGACAGGAATCCGTTCTTCGTCCAGCATTCGGATAATGAGCCAAAGCCTTCCGTCTTTTGCAATTTTTCGTCCATGATCTGACAGAGACGGGAGACAAGAAAAGGATATCCGCCCGTATAGTCTGAAAGCAATTTGGCCATGGCGTCGATGTCCATGCCCGTACTGTGGTCGGCTTCGTAATCCGCCAACATGCCGACGATGCCATTTTTCGAAAGTTCCATGGGCACGTCGAAATTCGCCGCGATGTTCCATGGGCTGTTGTACGAATGCTCTTCATCCTTCCGTATCTTCAGCTTAAGATTCCGGATATCATAGACACCTGCGAGAATGACGGAATGAAATGTCGGGATCTTTTCACGGTTGAGATACTTGGCGCGAAGCAGGCCGAGGAATTTGATGAACGATTCATGGTTGCTGGCTTGGTCCACTTCATCTATGATGACGACGATTTTCTTCTTTGTTGACATGGCCAGTCTGGATATCAACGTGGAGAAATCATCCATTGTAATCGTCTTCTCTACCTGGATTTCCGCGTATGCGCCTAACAGCTCCTTTTTCAATTTTTCCGGCAGTTTTTTGACCATTTTGAAATCAATGGCTGATTTGATGAGTGTCAGAAAGCCAAATGAAAACGTTCCATCCGAATCATAATAATTACTGTCAAATGCCTCTAAGGACAAAGAAAAGACAATATAGTCGTTGGATAAAGCGGATGCCAGCGCCTCCAACGTCGTCGTCTTCCCATACTGCCGCCCGCGGTTGATGCAGAAATAGTCGCCATTGTCAACCATTGCGCGAATCGCCGCGACTCGTTCGGTCAAATCGACCATGTAGTGCTTGTTTGGGAAGCAGGTTCCTGTTGTATTGAATCGTTTCATCGCTATTTACCAAAAACATTTTATATCAAATATTACTCATAATATAATTTAGCCATGGCGTTTGTCAACAATGGAAAGGAAAATATGATTTTTGTATGTTATTCGCTTACTGTATTCCGTATTGGAAAACATCCTTTCTTGTTGTGAATGAAGCTTTTCCGTTGATAGGGGCCAATTTTACAGTTTCGTCGGCGGGGTGATTGTCGCGCGCGAGAGGCGTTATGGAAGCGGCATTTATGGCGATGGTTTCTTCCTCAATGAAAGGCACGGGAATGAGCTTACGAGACTGGCCGTTTGGATGAATGACGTAGGCGTTGGCGGCGGTGATTTCAGGGAAGACCGTCCGCTGGCCACGACCATCGACATAGGTGTAAATCGGTCCGCGTGAGTAATCGACGCGATGTCCGTTGATTTCGGCTGAATATTCCAGCAGTTTGCCTGGCAGGAAAGCCGCGAAGCCGTATGGCGGGAGGATTATTTTCTGACCATCGACGGTGATGGTCCAATTGTCCTGCGGATTGCGGTTGACCCACACGTCAAGACCGTTTCCATATTGTGTGAACACCTTGCCTTCGTTGGACTTATTGCTTCTGAACATCTCCGTGGCGGTGAGCAGATCGCCGCCGCATTCATAGCGAATCTGCTTGACGGGAACGCCTGCGTAAAGCTCCTGCAATTGGCGCATCATGAAATAGGAGCGGCAGATGTCGCGAATCTGTTCGGGCTTGGCTGTCTTCAAAACACACTGCCCATGGTAGGGGATGGCGGATTTGCTCGACCACAAATGGCCCATGTTGCCGTTGACGATTTGCGCGCTTAACATGTAATCCACTGTGGCATTGCCAACCTTGCCCAAATCATAGCCGTTCAGATTCTCCAACGGATTCATCTTGCGCAACTTATAATCGACGACAGGCATGGCGTCGGCATCGTTTGTCTGGGCGTAGTCCGTATCGAGATAGCCTGCCCAGAACATGGCGGCGTTGCCTTCGCTCCAAATCGGGCCGTTGTAGTAATCCGACATCTTCTGGGAGACGAACGCGTAGTTGCGTAGCACATTGAGATATGTTGCGCTGCCGGGGATGTTTGGATTGAAATCGACAAGGCCCCATGGAGGCGTATTGGTCACTTCATCGAAATAACAGCCGTTCCAGCCGAATTTCTTCACAAGAAATGGCGCGTAATCGGCCTCGAGCTTGTGCTGCGCAGCAGGAGATGGTTGGAAAGAGGCGTCCCATCCTTCGTTGAAAAGGCCGTCGCCATTCTGCGAAAGGATGTCGTAGTTGAATTCAGGCCCGAGTGCATGCATGACGCGGTTGTCTTCGTATGGACCGACGCGTTTGACAATCTTTTTCAATTCGCTTGCGATCATCTGGTAGCCTGCGTCGGTGACATCTTCGTACGCGTAACCATAATGCGTGAAGTGGTTGTTGCGCAACGGCGTACGCCATTGGTTCATGTGGAAGCGAACGAAAATATCCTTTACGCCGTAGTCCGCCATTAGCCGCCAGAAATCAACCTCCTGCGGACAATGCTCCGTCTTGACGGAATCGTACATTCGTGTGCAATAGACAAGCGATTTCGTTTCGTCGAAATATTTGGAGCGCGGGTTCGGGATGTTCGGCAAGGCCGATTCCAAATCTGGCGAGACCGTCAGGAAGAAGCGTTCGTGCAATGGGTTGCGTGTACTTCCGGCTTTCGGCAGATAGAGCGAACCGCCGAGAATGATGGCGGAATTGTCATTGAGAATTTTCGCGCCTTGCAGACCATGGCGGTTCGCGCCATCTACAACTTCCGTGGCTTGGCTGACATACCAATCTGGAAAGAGGGAAATGAAATAGTCGTCTGTGACGAGCATGCGCGGATAATCCCAACGGTAATTCAGATAGGTCAATTTGATAAGTCTTGGATTCGGTGTGCTTTGTGTGTGACCGCAACTGAAGGCCGTGATGTCCGTGCCTTGTGAATCCGCCGTGATGACGAGCGAACGGCCTTTGATAGAAAGGCCAAGTGTGAAATCGACGGATGCGTTGTTTTTCGTCCATCTCCAAGCGGTTTTCAACGTGTCGCCGTCGATTTCCGTCTTCAGAAGTGTGGCTTGGATATCGTTGTCCGATGGATGGAATTTAACGCCGTTGACGGTCGCCATGACGCCGCCGTCCGCCATGGGATGGAATGTGGTCTTGTCGTTGACTGTAGCTGTTAAATCATTCAGAGTTCCAGTCTTGGGACTGTAAAGATAGGAAAGTTTACCATCGCTACCGTCGAATGAGAAAATATAAGCATCCTGTTCTTGGATAAGGCTATTTTTCACATTGGAGGCCGTTGGTGTGGGGAGGATGGACTCTTTTTTATAGGGGAATGGAATGTCCCATTGGGCGGTGTCCGGCAGTGTTTCGCCTTTAAATTTATATGCACCGAGAAAATCGAAATACGTGGCATGGCCTGCGGTGATTTTGTCCGAAGCTTCAAAGACGATTTGTGTCAATTTAATGGGAAACACGGCGTCTTTTGGAAAACGACAGAGCGAAGCACCCCACCAGGGGGTGTGAGCCCAGAAGCTGCTGTTGCCTGCTGTCCTGAGCGTGAAGGATTTACCATTGGCATCCTCTATGACGAAACTGTTTTGTGTCTTGCCTGATTTGAGGCCATAGACCCATATTTCAAGACCATCGATTTTATCGTTGAACACGATGTTGGCGGGCTTTAGGACGGCTCGGCATGGCGTGGAGTTGAAGGTGAGTTTGGCGGATTTGTCATTCCAAAGACAGAAATCCGTGCTTAGTTCTAATTTGACATCGCCTTCGATTTGCCATCCGTCGAAGCCGTTATCCTGTGCGGTCCAGACAGTTGGGCAATGTGGTTTGGGAAGATGGCCACGGATGATTTCGATGGGCTTATGCTCCCATTCAGGCTGGGCGGCCATGGTGCTGAAAGCGACGGCCATGGAGAGAAAGGCGGTTGTCAGGCAATTGTGTTTCATGTTTGTGTATTGATTTGAGCTTGCGTTATAAATGGAATATGCAGAATATAAGCAGAATTGCTGGAATCTCCAGAAAATCCAATCTCTTTGAACATAGGGTGCATGGTTTTTGCAGTGCTTTGAATGGATTTATACGATTGCCGTTGTATATTTTTTTTATGATGATGGCTGAGAGAAACGCCTTCGAAAGATGGCGAAGCTGTCAATAGAAAAATGTTCAGGAGTTTTTGACGATGAAGAAAAAGATTTTGACGATGCTGGTGATGTGTCTGGCCGCCGTGGCTATGGCCGAATACACCATTGAGTTGCAGGATGATATGAAAATCCGCCTTGGCGGTGACATTCGTGCCCGTTACGAAGGCTATACCTTTAATGTGGCCGCTCCGGACGCTGATAGGGCCGGTCGCCATTCCACGGAATACTTCCGCATCCGCACACGCCTATGGGGCGCGTTTGATTTCGGAGAGGATGTGACGTTCAACCTCCGTCTTGCCAACCGTTTCCATTATGTGACGACCAGCCCGAATCGCCACAACAACAACGGCATGTCCACATGGGAATTCCCCGATGAAGTCTATGTCGATGCCGCCAACGTTGAAATCCGCAACTTGCTGGACGGTTTGCTGACGATCAAGCTTGGCCGTCAGGATCTTAAGTTCGGCAACGCCATGATTTTCGGTGAAGGGACGCCGTTCGACCAAGGTCGTTCCGTCTATACCGACGGCATCACGCTGAAATTCAAGACGGAAGCCGACACGGTGACCATTTTCACGCTCTACGATGAATGGAAGGACCGTACCGTTTTCATCAATGACCGCAACCGCCGCCTCCGTTCGGGCAACATCTTCACACAGGGCGTCTATTGGACGCACAAATTTGATCCGACCTTCAATTTGGATGTGTACTACATGTTCAACGATGTCGATGACAAGCAGCCTTGGCAGGCTGAACGTGCGCATTTTGCGGATGCCTCCACGAGCCTGCATACGGCCGGCCTCCGTTTCTTTGGCAAATATTCCATCGTCGATTACAGCTTGGAAGGCGCCCATCAATTCGGCCGCGGCGCGAACGGCGAGCATCTGGACTCGGACATGATCGACGCACGGTTGAACATCCATCTTTATGATGATTCCGCCTTCAAGCCGATTCTTGGCTTCAACTACACGCATTTTAGTGGCGACGATCCGAAAACGAAGCGTCTAGAAGGCTGGAATCCGTTGATGACGCAATGCCCGCTGTGGGGTGAAGAACTGATGCCCATCATGCTCAACGGCATGTGGAGCAATCTGGAATCGTTGCGTACGTTTGTGTCGTTCAATATCATTAAAGACTTGAAGTTCACATTGTCCGCTACGGACTATCTGGCGGATGAAAAGAACAGCACCGTCGCCGGCATGGCTCCGACGGGCGGCGGCGACCACGTCGGCCTCTTGCTGAGCGCCATCACGTCGTACAAAATTACGGACAACATGTCCGTTCTGGGCTATGTCTCGCACTTCATGGCGGGCGATTATTTCGCGAACGGCCATGACAGCTACTGGTTCCGCCTGGAGTTGAATGTCGCATTCTAAGGTCTTGTTAAATAGCAGGATAGGTAAATGGAAGTTCGCAAGCTGATACAAAAGGAAAGACCGGAAGCGGGGCTCATCTCGACGGTTTCGTTCCATGGACGCATCGACAACATGGATGAACGCGTCGCCAGATGGGAGGCGGACACGACGGAGAATTGGGGCGCGTTTGACGATGACGGCAAGATGATGGGCCATATCGTCAACAATCGTTTCCAGTGCTACTTCGATGGCCATGTCGTCGAATGTGGCGGCATCGGCGGCGTGTCGGCTCTGCCCGAATACCGCGAAAGCGGCGCCATCCGCGCGATTTTCGCAAGCTTGCTGCCAGAGGCCCGGCGGAACGGCGAAGTCCTTTCGACGTTGTTTCCGTTCCGCCATTCCTTCTATCGCAAGTTCGGTTATGAAACGACTTGCTATGGAACGAACTACGAGATTCCGACCAATGCGCTGCCGCGCATTCGCCATGACGGCTGGATCAAAATGTGGCGGCCGGGCGATCCGACGGAGCAATACACGGCGCTTTACACGCAGTTCGCCTGCCGATACAACACGGCCATCTTCCGCGACGACGCGCGGATGGCGAATGTCCATATCAAAGGCGACTGCTATAAAGACCGTTATTTCTGCTATTTGCTAGGCGATTCGCAAGGGGCTTCCGCCTACGTGGCGTTTCAGGATTCCGCCCCGAAACTGAGCGTGAAGGATTATGCATGGAACGGACGGAACGGCTTCAAGGCGTTGATGAACTTCCTCTCGCGTTTCAGTGCGGACTACAGCACCGTCGTCCTGCCGGTGCCTTCCGACATCGATTTGATGTCATTTCTCGACAATCCGTATTCGATTACGGCGTCGCCGCACCGCAATTTCATGGCGCGTGTCATCAATGCGGAAAAAGCACTGTCGTTGTTGAAAAAGCCTGAAGGCGCGTCGTTTACGGTGAAAGTGAATGATGAATTGATTGCCGAAAACAATGGCACATGGCTGGTTCGCGGCGATGAGGCGACGCCGACGGACGCGCAGCCGGACATCACGCTTTCCGAACGCGCGTTTTCCATTCTGGCCATCGGCGCGATTGGCTTCGAGGAAGCCGCCTTGCGCAACGACGTGGAAATCAGCGGCAACGAAGAGACGCTGCGGCGCGTGTTTGTAAGAAAGCCGATTTATATCGCAGATCATTTCTAGGCTGGATATTCTGGAAGTTCTGGAAGTTCTGGATTAGAAAGAGGCGATTAGGCTTATTCAAGCATTCATTGTAAATTGTTAATTATTAATTGTTAATTGTTAATTGTCCATGCATACCTACGCATCCTTAAGAAAAGATCTGGAGAATTTGGGCATTCCGCAGGATGGGACGTTGCTGATCCATTCGTCCATGAAATCCATTGGCGACGTGGAAGGCCGCGCGGATACGGTCTTGGATGTTTTCATGGATTATTTCAAAGAGGCTGGACTGCTGGTGTTTCCGACGTTGACATGGAGCAATGTCAACGCCGACCAGCCTGTTTTCAACGTGAGAGAAACGCCGTCGGTCGTCGGCATTCTGCCGCAGTTATTTAGGCAACGGCCGGGCGTCATCCGCTCCCTGCATCCAACACATTCGTTGGCGGCGTGGGGGCGCGAAGCGGCGGCGTTCACGGAAGGTCATGAGCGGTTCGATTCGCCCGCATGTGAATTTTCGCCGTGGCGTCGTCTCGTCGGCTACAAGGCGCAGATTCTGTTTTTGGGCGCGAGTATTGCGCACAATACATTCCTGCACGGCGTGGAGGAATGGGGTCATGCCGCGAACGTGCTGACGGAGGAAAAACAGAATCTGATTTCGATTGACTACGACGGCAAGGCGCATGCCGTGCCGTCGCGCCGTCATCAGGGCAACCATTCAACGTTCTACGACCGCATGGAGCCGCATTTCCGCCGCATCGGCGCGTTGCGCGAAGGCCGTTTTGGCGACGCGCATTGCGTCATTCTGGATGCGCCGAAAATCGCGTATTACACGATGGAAATGCTCTCCAAATATCCCGCGGCGTTCAACAAAAACTGGCTGGATGAACATCCGCGCTTTTTCCAAGAGTATCTAGAAGGCTAGATTTCTAGAAGACTAGCATTCTAGATTTCTAGGATATGTTTAGTCATTTACCACAGGTTGCGTCCAGGCGAAAAGCGTCGGCTTTTTGTTGTCTTGAGGCGTCATGAAGACTTTGGCGCGGATATACAGGTCGTCGTTCTTCATGGCGTAAGATGCTTTCAATGAATGATTTTCCTGCATGATTTCGCCGACTTTCGGCGAATAGACGGGAATCCTGCGGTCGCGGTTGAAGGGACGTTTCTTCAGCCATTCGGGCAGTTCGTCCGTGACATTTTTCTCGACAAAACGCTGGCAGCTGCAATCCGTTCCACGCTTCGTTCCAATGAACTGGACGGTCACATCGTAGCCGTCCTGCGGGATGACTTCCACGGAAAGCGTCTTGGAAGACGCATTGTATGAAATCGATTTGAATTCCGCGCCTTTGGACGAATAGAAATTGCCTTTGTACATTTCTTCGACGAGCTTGGCGGCCTGCAAATGACTGGCGTTCACCATGATGTAGCTGAGCCGGCCATGGAGGTCCGTGCCGTTGTAGAAGCGTTCGTAGCTGTGGATGTCGTCGCCTGCGACACCGTAGATGAGCGGCTGGCCGTTGGTCGCGCGGACGGCGTTGACGACATCCCACCACTGGTCGGTCGTGACGACAGGCTCGTTCTCTACGACTTTGAAAATCGGGCTGGCGCCCGTGTTGGAGATTTCGAAGAAACGGATGGAGGGATGCGCGATAACGTATTCCGGCAGAACGTCGTAGTACTTCCAGAGTGGATGGTTGGCGGAGAAAATGACTTCCGGATTGACGCGGCCGACCAATGCGTCTCGCAGGCCTAGGGCGTAGTTGAGATTGGCGGAAACATCCGCTAAACCCTTGGTCCTGAAGGCGATATTGGCATTGAGGATATTGCAGTGGATGTCTTCGCCGTTCAATGAATTGGCGCCGATTTCACAGCCTGGCAGAACCATGAATTTGTCCGGTTCGTTGAGGCGGTTGGCGATTTCGCCGAGCGTATCCATGCGATAGGAGACGGAGCCGTCCTCCTCCGTGCGCTGTTCGGGAGCGTAGTCGGGATAGACTTGGGTAAAACGTTCGATAAACTTCTGGGCGGAAGGGCGTTTGACCGTGTTGACCCAGCAGTCGAGATTGGCATGGGCGACGTTGTGGTCGGTCAGATAGATGAAATTCCAGCCGATTTTCTTGAAGAGGAGGGCGGCCTCCATTGTTGTGGCCTGTCCGTCAGAGACTTGCGTGTGGATGTGCGTATTGCCGCGGAACCATTGCTTGCCGTCGGCAGGTTCGGTGTAGGGCATGACGTCGCTGTAGGGGATTGCGATGGCGGCTTCCTCTTCAAAAGAGAGATAGTTTTCGGATGGGATGGTGGTGCTCATTTTCTTTGGATGTGTTTTGTTTATAGGATATTAAGATTATTTCATGAGATGCTTGTTCATGGAATGGCTGTAGTCGCCGCGTTGGCATTCCGTGATGACTTGTATGGAAAGTTCATAGAAATTCTTTTCGAAATCGCTGGAGAACGCGGCGTTATGGGGCGTGACGATGAGATTGGGCAGTTCCAGCAGCGGACTGTCTGGCGGCAACGGTTCGATATGCGTCACATCAATGGCCGCGCCACCGATGCGCTTCTTCTGCAAAGCTGTGACAAGTGCCTCTTCGTCAACGACATCGCCACGCGACGTATTAACGAGAACAGCGTTCATTTTCATCATGGCGAATTCCTTTTCGCCGATGAGATGGAACGTGTCATCCGTTAGCGGGCAGTGGAGGGAGATGTAGTCGGACTCCTTCAGAAGTTCTTCCAAAGAAACGGGTTGGACATTCATGTCGCGCATGGTTTGGGGATTCGCGAACGGATCGAAGCAGAGGATGCGCATGCGGAAGCCAGCCACCATTTCCACGACGCGACGTGCGATGCGCCCGAAGCCGACAAGGCCGAGCGTCCGTCCGCTGATATGCCACCGCATATCGCTTAACTGGAATACCTTATGCGCATGGATCGCATCGTTGGCCTGCGGAATCTGGCGGATGAAGGAGAAAAGCAGCGAGACGGCGTGTTCGGCGACGGATTCGGAAATCGATTCAGGGCTATTGCAGCAATGGATGCCGAGCTTGGCGGCTTCTTCGACGGGATAGCCGTCCATGCCGCTGCCGCTGCGGAAAATGGCCTTGCAACGGGTCAGTTTCGGCAGAACTTCCGGCGTGAGGACGAAATTGAGATGGCGCGTCCAGATCATATCCGCATCCGCCGCGATGGCGAGCAGTTGCTCTTCTGTCCTGCAACGCGCATAACGGACTTCGAGATTGGGGATGGCATCCAGCCGTTGTGTCACCCATGCGGGCAATTGGTTGCGGTCATCCGCGATCATGGCGACGATGAATTTTGAGGGAGTGGTTTGCATGGTAAAATAAGGGACGAAAGGGACTAAAGAGACGAAAGCGACAGCGACAGAGGCGGTAGAAGCCGTCAGCCGAAAACCTGCCGTGCATGTTTAATGGCTGCGCGTCCCGCACTGGCGATGCCGCCCCAGTCGCCTGCGCAGGCGATCCATTGCATGCCGCGTTCGCGGGCCTTCGCGTCAACAGCGTCCGCCGTGCCGAGAATGATGCCTTTTTTATGAACCTTGGCGGCGATTTCGTCGATGACGGCGGCGACTTCCGGATCGGTCGTTTTCGTGAGCTTGCCCATTGTTCCGGAAAGATCGCATGGGCCGATGCAGATGCTATCGATACCGGGCACCTCCAGAATCTCGTCGAGATTCTTAACAGCCTCGATATGTTCGATTTGCAGAATGATGAACGGCGTGTGCTTGGCGGCTTCCTCGTATTCGTCCCATGGGATGGAGCCATAGCGCGAGCCGCGGCGGACGCCGCAGCCGCGGTTGCCGATGGGCGGATATTTGCAGGCGGCGACGGCGTAGCGGGCCTGTTCCGCCGTGCAGATCATCGGGATGATGACGCCTGCGGGAGCCAGATCGAGAACAGGCTTGATGATGCCGTGTTCGTTCCACGGGACGCGAACGAACGGCGCGCAATCCGTGCCGCGGCAGGCCATGATATGCTGTTTGATCTGGTCAATCGTGAACGGACCATGCTCCGCGTCGATCCACGTGAAGTCAAAGCCGATGTCGCCTGCGAGTTCGCTGACGGTTGAATCCGAAAGGGATACGACCATGCCGAGGCATGTCTGCCCGCTGTGGATCTTGGCGAGGAACTTTTCCAGATTGTTGATGCTGTCCATGTTCATCCTGTATTCTTGGGTGAATTCTGTATCTTACAATTAATCAATATAGCGGCGGCAGACAGAAAGGCAAAAACTCCTTTCCGCGATTCCATATGTGTTTCATGTGGGACATGCTTGAAAAAGACGCTTTTCCAATCAAATTATGGTAATCTGTTTTATCATTGTCTTGAAATATGCCTTTATGATCAATTCCGCTGACAAAACCATTCTGCGCGGCTTGGCCGAGCAATATCGGCAGATTTCGGACGATTCCATCCAGACGCCGCGTCGGCGCGCATGGAGCCGCCTAAACAGCCTGCTTGACCACAAGCCGCTGATTTATGTGCGCGCTTTTGCCGCCAAGGAACGGGCGGATTGCAAGTTGACGACAACAGATCCGTTGGCGCGGCGGATGGAGAATTTCTTCCGCTACCAACTGGCGTGGTACGGCATGGGGGACGATTCGATTTTCGAACCGTATATCACGCTTCCGGCGGTATTTGCGCATGCAGGATGGGGGTATGATGTCAAATTGACGCGCGTCGATGTGGAAGGCGGCTCGTTCAAGGCGGATTATCCGATAAAGGATTTGAACGACCTTTCGGGCTTCGTCGATCCAGTCCACAAGATCAACGAAGAGAAAACATTGCAAATGTTCGAAGCGGCGAACGACGCCGTCGGCGACATTTTGCCTGTGGCGATCGACCGCACGCCGTTCTACACGATGTGGCATGGCGACATCGCGACGGATTTGGGCTATCTGCGTGGGATGGAAAACTTTATGCTGGATATCATGGACTCGCCGGACGAACTGAAACGGCTCTGCGATCGCATGGGGCGCGGTGTGCTGTCCGTCCATGAACAGGCGGAGGAGGCAGGCGACTGGTCGCTGCTGTCCCATCGAAACCAGGCGATGCCGTATGCGGAGGAACTGCCTTGGCCGGCCATGGACAAGCCAGTCAAACGCAAGCAGTTGTGGGGCTTCATGGCGGCGCAGGAGTTCGCGTTGATTTCGCCGGAACATCATGATGAATTCCTGCTGCAATACCAACTGCCGATTCTGAAGGAATTTGGCTTGGTAGCCTATGGCTGCTGCGAAGATTTGACGCGCAAGATCGACATGCTGAAGCAGATACCGAATCTGCGGCGAATTTCCGTCAGCCCGTTTGCGAATGTCGAGAAATGCGCGGAGGCTTCCAATGGACAATACGTTTTGAGCTTCCGCCCGCGGCCTGCGCATTTGGTTGGCGACAATTGGAAAGATGTTGCGCGGCATGATCTTGAGCAGGGGATTCAGACGCTGAAAGGGACGAGTTTCGATATTACGCTGAAGGATGTGGAGACGCTGGAAGGCGATGAGAACCGCGCGAAGGAATGGGTGCGATTGGCGCGGGAGACCATTGAGAAATATGGCTAACTCATTGATTTTAAACCACGAATTCACACGAATGGACACGAACTTTTTGTAGTCCACAGAAAACACGGAAGAAACGGAATGCCTCGCGCAGACGTCGGCCAGCGTTCTGAGGAATTTACGGGAAGAAGGGGACTCTTGAGGAAGGAGGATTGGCAAGGCCTCCGTCTGCTCGGCGGTTCGTCACGCTTCGCGCAAGCGCAAACAACGTCATGCGGAAGCTTGAAGTCTATGGTCTTTCTGTTTCGTAGATTGCGGCGGTTGTTTGTAAAACATAAATTTACGTTGTGAGTTATCCTGTTAACAAAAGATGTTGAGATACTGGATGTTCTGGAGTTTCTGGAAATTCTGGAGATGGTACGCATTCAACAAATCCAGTTATTCCAGAAGATCCAGTCAATCCAGTCTCATGTTTCCTGCCAGTCTCATGCTTCTTGCATTTGCTTTAAGCTTTCGGCTTTAAGCTTTAAGCTTACCTAGAATGTCTTGCGCAATTTGCGGCAACGTGAGGCCGTAGGCATTGCGCAGTTCGCAAAGCGAGCCGTGGGGGACGATGACATTGTCTGGCCAGGCGAAGGAGATGATTGTCTGCTGGATGTTGGCTTGTGAAAGGGCGTTGCGGACGCTGTGCGTCAAGCCGTCCGATGAATAGTCGTCCAGAATGACTTGCGGCGTGTCCGCAAGAGCGACGGCGGTCGCGTCGTCAAACGGAAGAAGGAATCGCGGATTGACGATGCGCGGCTGGATGGACGGATTGTTGTCCTGCAGCAGTTTCACAAGTTCAAACGCGCGGGCGATTTCACCGCCGCTCGCCCAAATCGTCAGATTCGGATTCGGCGGATCTTGCATGATCCATGCCTTGCGCGATTCCAACGGCGGACAATCGGAAGACAATGATTCAGAAGGACATGCTGCGCGCGGATAGCAGATGGCGATGGGCGACGCAAGCGACCATGCGTATTGCAGCATGCTGCGCATCTCTGAACAACAGGATGGCGCAAGAATCGTCAGATTCGGCATTTGGCGCAGGAAGGAGAACGAATAGAGGCCGTGGTGCGTCGGTCCGTCGGGCACGGCTCCTGCGCGGTCGATGCCGATGATGACGGGCAGATTGTTCAGGCAGACGTCATGGAAAACATTGTCCAACGCGCGTTGCAGGAACGTCGAATAAATGGCGACGACAGGGCGGATGCCTTGACTGGCGAGGCCGGAAGCGAATGCGATGGAATGTGATTCCGCGATTCCCGTGTCGAAGCAACGTTCTGGATATTTATCCATAAATTCTTTAAAACCAGTTCCTTGCAACATGGCTGGGGAGATGACGGCCAGTTCGGAATGCTCTTCCGCCAGCGATGTGACGGCTTGCGCGAAGGAATCGGAAAACGAACGGCAACCCGTGTTCTTTTTGAGCGGCTCACCTGTGGCGATGTCGAACGGGGCAATGCCGTGGAAATCGTCCGGTTTCGTTTCGGCGGGCTTGTAGCCTTTTCCTTTGACGGTCAGCAGATGGAGGAGGACAGGGCGGTCTGAAGGCAGTTTGGGCAAAATGCGGCATAGTTCGCCGATGTCGTTGCCGTCGATCGGACCAAAATAACGGAGCCCAAGTTCTTGGAAGAGAACGCCGTCAGACATGAAGAGGCCTTTCAGGGCGTGTTCCGCGCGCCGCAGGAGGCGTTTGAATCCCGCGAAGCGTTCGCCGCGGGAGCGGATGGCGCGGCGAACGCGGTTGTAGAAACGGCCGGACAGGATGCGGTTCAGGCATTTGCGGAAGGCACCGATGTTCGGCGAAATCGACATCTGGTTGTCGTTGAGAATGATAAGAAGCTGTTTGCAGGATGACGGGATGTTGTTGAGGGCTTCCCAGATGATGCCGCAGCCGAGCGAGCCGTCGCCGATGACGGCGATGGAACGGCCGCCTTCATGCTTCAACGCTTTCGCTTCCGCGGCACCTAAAGCCTGCGAAACGGCGACGCCCGCATGGCCTGCATAAACGACATCACAACACGATTCCTCCGGCCGTGGAAAGCCTGAACAGCCGTCGATGGAACGCAGTTTTTCAAACGATTCATCTCGTCCGGTCAATAGCTTATGGGCGTAGGACTGATGGCCGACGTCGAGAAACAGACGGTCGTATCCCGCGAAATCAAAGAATTTATGAAGGGCGACGGTCAATTCGACGGCGCCAAGGCTGGAGGCGAGATGGCCGCCTTGACAGGCGGTCGTCTCCAGAATTCGCTGACGGAGCTTCGCGCAGAGGTCGCGGAGTTCGTCCACGCTGTAGTTTTTGAGTTCTTGATGGTTGGGAAACGATGGCATGTCGTGTTTTTTATGGAATCCTGAAACGCGGCCATTTTTTCGTGGCGTTTTCAGGCAGAAAACGAATGAGAGATTATCTTTAATGTACTGTTTTTTTCGTGAAATCAAAAGAATGGCAAAAAGAAAATCATGTGCGTGCGATATTTGACACCGGATAAAATGGAGGAAGTTCAGCAAATCATTGATACGCTGGGAACAGTGTCGATTCGCATTCCGGAGAACGAATTGGTGGCGCGGAAGAATCCGGAAGTCGGGCCGGGCGTGACGGCGCCGATTATCGTCATTGGCCGCGGATTCGACGGCAAAGACGCCGCCGACAGACCAACGGGCATCATGATTTCCGGCAAGTGGGGCTTCGTGAAATGGGACGGCAAAGGGCTGGTCTTCAACGCGCGTTGCGAATCGTTGACGACGAGTTCGTTCTTTTCGCCGCACATTCTGCGCGGCCGCTGTCTTGTGCCCGCGACGGCGTATTTCGAATGGGAGCACGGGGCGGGCGGAAAACGCGGCCGAAAATACAAGATCCGTTCGGCGAAAGGCGGGATGCTGTTCATGGCGGGATTGGGGCGGCGGCATCCAGAATTAGGCGTTGAATATACGGTGATTACGCGCCCTGCGGCGACTTCTGTCAGCGGCATCCACGACCGCATGCCGTTGCTGTTGGACCGCGAATCGAGCCTGCAATGGCTGTCGCCTGAATGGAATCCGCAGCTGCTTAAACACGATAGTGTGGATGTTCTGCCGGAATTGGTTAGTGGTTAGTGGTTAGTGGTTAGTGGTTAGTGGCTAGTGGCTAGTGGCTAGTGGCTGATGTACTAGAAATCCAGAAATCTAGCTTCCTAGAATTCTAGCTTCTATGAACATATAATTTTGACAAATTCGGTTCGCCGTCGCCTTGGACCATGCACAGGAATTCCCATCCGTAGCGTTCGTAGAAACCTGTGTGATTTGTCACAAGATACAGCGTCGTGACGCCTTTTGACGCCATGTCGTCAACGGCCATCTGAAGAAGATGGCCGGCGATTCCTTTCCCGCGAAAGGCTTCCTCTGTATATACGGCGCAAACATTTGGAGACAAATCCTTTCGGTCATGGAAATCGTTTTCGATGACGCCGAGGCCGCCGATGATTCGGTCGCCATCCAGACAGAGATACCATCCGTATTCGGTCTCTTTCTTCAGATATGCCGTCATGCAAGCGAGATACGCCTCTTTCGGGACGTTCCATTTGGCATGGAACCAACTGGCGGCCGTGTCCAGAAGTTCGGGCCGTTGCCATAATGTGACATAGGCGAAATCGCTCATCGAGCTTCTCCGTTCACGATGGCGGCATAGGTTTCCTCCGGAATCATGGGGGAGCAAATTTCAGCAAGTAGCGTGGCTTCAATCTCGCCAGTTTCCGCATATTGCTTTCCAGCCTTGTGGACAAGTTCGAGCCGCGGCTCCGTAACGACTGCGGCCTGCGGAGCGCTGAACAAGGGGCTTTCCGGAATGGTCATGATCGTGTGACGGCTGGGGAAACATAGTTTAAATTGCGCCACCGCAGGCTCGAAATTCTGCTGGCTGTTGGGGAAGCCGCAGCCGCAGATCATCAGAAAACGCAAACGGGAGAAATCCGCCTGCCCGACATGCACATATCGGTCGCCGGATTTTCGCATCGCCATGGACGTCAACGGCAGCATGCGGTCGAGAAGTGTCTTCAATGGTGCGGGCATGCCATAGGAATGCAACGGGAAGCTGAAAAGAAGCAAATCACTTTCCAGAATCGCCTCCAGAATGGGACGCATATCGTCGTCATGGACGCAACTGCCGCCATTTTGCTTGCAAGTGAAGCAACCTGTGCAGTATTGAATATGCTTATCGATGGCATGGATTGTCGTAACATCCTGCGGCGAAACATCATTCATTCCGTCCAGAAAGGCGCGGGTGATGTGCATCGTGTCGCTGTTTTCGCGTTTGGGGCTGCCGTTCAGAACAAGAATCTTCATGACTGTTCTTCCGCTTCACGCTTTTTGAAAAACACGACTTCCGGATCGCTTCCGTCTGACTTGTAACTGCAAATCAGAATGAACGTCGTATCCGCGACGACGCCGTAGCGGACATCCGCATCGGCGATCTCAATTTGCGTTCCAAGGTAGATATTCTTGTCGTTCAAGAACTTGACTTTCTTGCCGCCTGGCAGTTTATACTCAAGATTGACAAAATGGCCAACAAGCTCAAACAGCTTTTCTGTCGTCGGAATTCCTTCCTCTTCCAGAACGGCGTTGATTTCATCCATGAGCTTTTTCTTGAAATCCTTGTAAGCTTCTACGCCATTGGCTTTTATGTATTCCGCCGCGACGCATCTCCCGCCAAATGGCGAGCCGCAGGTCTCCATGCAGCCTTTGCATTTTTCTTTTGTCTGGCAGTTTTCGCAGTCCGCTCCGCAATAATTCATCATAAACCATATCTCCAAATAGGTGATTATTGTCGATTCAATGTATAACGTGGTCCCTCTTCGCCGATCTTGCCGTTGGCGATGAATCCGCATTTTTCAAGAACACGTTTCGAGGCGGTGTTATCGGGGGCTGTTTCCGCCTCAAGCGACGTTACATCAGGATGTTGAAAAGCCCAATCAACCGCCGCTTGAACGGCCTCGGTTGCATAGCCTTGGCCTTGATATTCTTCCAGAATGCCGTATCCGATTTCCGCGACACCGTTTGGTTCCAGCCCTTTGAAACATAGATCGCCGACATGTGTGCCATTCTTCAGCTCGATCATCCACATGGCATACCATTCCCATTGGTCGGGATGGTTCAGACTGTAGCCAAGCATCTCAGAATAGGCCTTTTTGAGCTCGTCATCGTGTTCAGATGCGATGGCGGCCTCCATCTGCTCCTTTGTGGCGGGATATAGTTTCAATCGTTGTGTTTCTATCATTTTTTGTGTAACCACGAATGAACACGAATAGACACGAATTTTATGTAGTCCACTGAATACACGGAAGAAACAGAATGCCTCGCAGACGTCGGCCATCATTCTGAAGCGGTTGTTGACGGAAGGTGAATCTTGAGAGAAGATGACTCCAGAGGGCCTCCGTCTGCTCGGCGGTTCGTCACGCTTCGCGCAAGTGAAAACAACGTCATGCGGAAGCTTGAAATTCATGGTCTGTCAGTTTCAGCCTGTCTCGTCTGCTCAGTGTTTTCCATGCGCTATGAGCGGAATTTCTTTGCAGAAAAAAGAAAAATTGTAATGTGAAATGGCATGATTTGATCATCATGCCATTGACGAAACGAAACTGTTTTAAGGCGACGCTTACTTCTTCGCTTTCACGAGAACGACGCCGATGTTGCCTTTGAAGGCGGGTACGAACAGATGTTGGCTGATTTTGTTCGTCAGCATGCCGTGATACGGGAAGTGGAGATGGCCCGCGAGAACGGTCACGACGGGGCTGTCTTCCGCACAGACAAGATCAAGAAACTCCTGCGTGTAGGCGTTGGGCTTGTAAAAACAGTCTTTCCCCCATGAAAGATTGCGTCTCTGGGAGTCCTTGCTCATGCACATCTCCGCGTAGTCCTTGTCAACCAATGAGTTAAAGGGAACGTGGGTGTTGATGATGATGGGCTTGCGTTTTGCATAGACTTCCTTGAAACGTTTGAGACCCGCTTCGGACAGGTTGCTCGTGGCGTTGTTGAAGCCGACGACGATCAAATCGTCGAATTCCAATACTTGGAGCGGTTCGTATCCGTCGATGGATTTTTCCAGCTCGTTGATTTCCTTTGTGTAGCGAGTCGCGAGCCACCAGGAGGAGATATCATGGTCGGCGCGGGCGTACATGTAGGGGATGGTGAATTTGTGCATGCCTTCCTTCAGGACGCGGATGCTGGCGAGTGTGCTAAAATCGCAGATGTCGCCGCCGAAAAGAACAGCGTCCGCTCCTGACTTATTGAAGACTTCGGGCATCATCTGCCAGTTTTCGAGAGAGGTCAAGCCGTTGTTCGGATTTCTGAATGTCTTGTCAATACGAGACTTGACGATATTCATGCTCTTTTCTTCAACTTCAGAAAGATCGTTTGCGATGACATGGAGATCCGCGATCCAGAGGAAGGCGTAGTCCTTTTTCAAGCCGTCGAGTTGGATTTCTATGGTTTCAAAGGTCAATCCAAGTTTGGTGGCGGTCGCTTCATCGATATTCAACGCTGTCTTTTTCAGTTCCATTGGCTTATCCTTTTTATTCTCAGCTCCTTGCGCTTTTCCTAAAAACATTCCGCATGCGATGAGACAGCATGTGGCGATTTTCAATGCTTTATTCATGATTGTAGTTCCTTGATGATTTTATGGTCTATAACTCTACCATAAAATAGCACGATGTGCTTATGCC
>JAFZAB010000004.1 GCA_017548425.1 Victivallales bacterium | reverse complement strand
CATTCTGAGCCAGGATCAAACTCTCCATCTCTGAAAAGTCCAATGGCGGCGCCAGAGACGCCGCTTCCTGTCGATTCAATAATTAATTAGTTAAAGGATTTTATCGGGGAGGAGCCCCATGCCTCGCATGGGGAACCCTTCCATTCAAAAAAATCATGTTCGCTCATATTGCGCTGCTCGGTTTCCAAAGAGCCGGCGGGCTTCACCGCCGATTTTCGTCACGCCACTTACTTTACACCGCTTTCCCGCTTTTGCAAGCGCGGAAAGACGTTTTTTTCCTCGCCGCGGGGGTCTCCCCCGCACGCCGGTGAAACGGCCGTATTCAAAAACGCTCACTTCCCTTCCCTTGTTGAAGAAAAGTCCGTGAACCGTTTTGAACGGCGCCTTGCAGATGCTTTCACACCCGGTGAGGCGCGACAGATGTTTAAATTACCACGTATTTCAGTCTTTGCAAGCCGACAGCGCGATTTTTTTTGATTTTTTTCAATTTTCTTGTCATCTTACGCCTTCCCTCCCCTTTACCAGAGATGCATCAACCTCTGCCATTCGAATCATCTTATGCTCATTTGATTATTAATTAAAGCATATATGTATATTCCTATCAGGCATCCCGGGCTTTAAGACACCATTACCGCTGTAATCGATGCCGATAAACGACAGCAATCCCAAACCATTCTCATTTTCATCATAATAAATACTCGCTCCCCTATTTCCACCATCAACGCGGAGACGAATTCCACCATGTTTATCCGACATTCTCCAAATATGACCAGCATGACAATACGTATAACCGCCATCCGTGTTCATTTGCCAATGCTCGACATGTATTCCTGAAGCCGCCAGCCGTGATGACTCCCATGACCGTCGCCACTCGTCATCTGCGACAACTGATCGCACAGGCATTCTCCGTAGCCATTCCTGCGCTCCTCTGCGCATGACGCCCCCCGTGACAAACAAGCCATCCACAGCTGTCACGCCATTCTCTTTTAGCCATTGCGCCGCCACTTTCGCCGATGCCCCGCATCCAGGCACCAAGACACATGCGTTCTCCCATCCGCGATTCACCATCACGAGACATGCCCGACTTCCTGTTGAAGCACGAAACAACATCAATCCTGGAGCTTTTTCATGCCTTTCCCAAAGTCCTGTCGCGATAATCAACGCCATTCCACTGAGCATACCCACCTTCAGAATCTTACCACCATGTCGCATGAACAGGACGGCAAACAGAATCACATACACGCATGCTCGTCCAAACGGGATGCCGATTCCTTCTCTGCACAATCCATCTTGCGCCCCCCATTCGGCCAATTTCACCGCACAATTCATGCCAAGCTCCAATAAACGCCCCATCAAACAGGAAGCCTTCTTACAGATACAGGAGAGTATCATTTTGGGAACAGCTCCTTCCACCAGTATGGCTGCCAATGGCTGGACCACAAGATTCACAGCCAACGCCCCCAACGGCATCAACCGATTGACATGAAGTGTTAATGACAGACATCCCATCCATGCCAAACTGCACGAAGCCACGGCTCCGAAAATATGTTTCATGCCACGATACATCGTCAGCCGTCCTTCTGTTCGACGACGCCAACGCCATCTCTCCGTCACAATACGTTCCATTCCCGTCTGCATCGGGCGGCCATAAACCAACACACCGACAATCAGAAAGGAGAATTGAAAACCGATATGAAGCAGATAAAACGGATTGAGCAGCAACAACAGCAAAGCGGCCAGGCAGAAAACATGGCGATCGCTTCCACGTCGAAACATGCATAATGCCAACGTACTGCCACACAACATCAAAACAGCCCTCATGGAAGACGGGCCCGGCCCCGTCATTAATACATATAAGATAATGACCGGCAATGCCAACAATCTGGTTCCACGGCTCCCAAGCCACGTCAGCTGAAGCATCAGGCAAGTCGCCAACATCAGACAATTCACATGAAGCCCTGAAATGGCGAACACATGGATAGTGGCGGATTTTACGAACAACTCCCGTTCAGCCTGCGGAAACATGTCACGCCGTCCCATGGACATGGCGAGATACATCCCCCCAAGCCGCGATGAACGAAACCCTTCCGTCAATCCACTCGCCATTTTTTCACGCAAATTCAAAAATCCTCCCCACACTTTCCGCCACCCTGACGCATGCGATATCATGTCAACTTTCTCGCACTCCAGTTCATGGCGTATGCCCAATGTCCGCAGATGGCGACGCTGGAAACCGGCCTCCGGATAAACCATGCCGCCTGTCACTTCAAGATTGTCGCCATAGGAGAACGGCTCTTTTGTCCGAAGGCGTACAAGGCCTGAACATTGCCTCCAGCCATCTTCCGTCTTCACGGCAACGACGGCAAAATCAAAAGGGCCTCCTGGCAACGGGCATCCCGTCACCATGCCACGACAATGCACGCGGCACTCATCCCGCCCCATTACACGAATATACGAATCAGACGGAATCCCTGCGGCTCGCATGCCCCACCATGCCCCAAACAAAAACAGCATCCAGGCAAGCCACCATCGCCGTCCACCGTATAACCATGATATCCAGAAAGATACATGCGCAAGTCCCAGCCATCCACGCCAGCCGAATCCGCACACGCCACCCATGATACCCAAACCAATCAAAAGCAATGGCCCCAAGGAAGGGCAGATTTTGAACTCCCTCCGAATACTCTCTATTACCTGATATGTCATGGCATTTTTGTCCTTTAAGATCATGAAAATATTCAATTCATTAGAACTATAATATCTTTTTTGGATTTTGCAATATTATGATTTCATTTTATGACTTTATATGATTTTCTATGATTTCATATTATTCCTTATGACTTTTTACCTAATTTCTCCTGAATAAAGAGTCATAATTCTTGTAAATCTTTTGGAAAAAAACAGGAGATTGGTCAAATATCATTGGATATATGCTCGTTGTAACGATTGCAATTTACATGAAACGGAGGTGGATTTTTATTTTGATAAATGTCCCTAACATCACATGGATATTTTTCATAATAAAACACATCTTTGCACTAAATTGCTATATTTGCACATTTGTGTTGTTAATAACTTTGGGGACGTGAGTTTCCAAGCAACCATAAACCGAGCAAGGGAGAAAACAAACATGAAAAACACCACATGGGGCCATTGCCTGTCCATCATCGCCATCATCTGCATTTCCATGATGACGGCGACGTCGTTGCTGTACGGTGATCAACAAACCGGTACATTTCGTTTGCAGAGCGTGTATCCGTCCAGCGATTTGAGCGGACTGAGCATGTATTTTGATACAAACAGACGTGTCTTACCGCCGGAAGATCCTTCGGCGTTCACCATCACGCCAGAAGCCAATGCTAAAATCGAATCGGCCGACGCCTGGGGGAACTGGTATGTCAGCGCAGATTTGAAACCGCATACGGATTATACTATTAGTTTAAAGGCAGGCCTTCGCAGCCGTGATGGAAAGATTTTGCAGGAAGACCAGACGTTTTCGTTCCGAACGGAGAACATGGAAGCTTCTGTCAGATGCCTGTCCAGCGGCCCTTACTTCCCTGCCTCCAGACAGAATTTCACCATACCGCTTTCTCTCGTCAACATCAGATATCTGGAAGTCACGCTCAACAAAATTTACAACGATAATGTCATACCATATTTTTATAGCAGCGATGACAACATTGACCGTTCTGAAAAAATCAGCAAGCAGGTACTGGATCTCAAGATTCCCGCTAATACACGGATTAACTACGCCTTTGATCTTGCCAAAGTGCTGCCTGAACGGACAAACGGCGTCTATCGCCTGAACTTCGCCGGACTGGACACCGACAAGGAGGAACAAAGTTCATCCTCTTGCTACATCATTCTTTCGGACATGACCATCATCGCCGCGGCAGACGAACATAATGAATGCGCCTCTTTCTTTGTCCGCAGTCTGAAGGACTCCTCTCCTATCGTTGACGCCACCGTCAAATTCTATTCACGGAACAACCGCCTCATCGCCCAAGGCAAAACTGACCAAGACGGCAAGACGCTTCTCCAATACCTGCCTGAATATCACAAGGAAACCGACAACATCAATGTTGTCATAGCGGAAAAGGGCGAAGATTTCACGTTCCTTAATGTGGAATATGGTTCACATGACCTTTCCATCTTCAACAACCATGGACATTTCTTCAACAACGGCCCTGCCGCATTTGTCTATACGGAGCGCGGCGTGGCCCGTCCAGGCGAAACCATGACCATATCCGCCTTTGTTCGCAACGATAAAGACAAAATCAACCTTCCGCCTGTTTCAGACGCGCCAGTCATTCTGACCGTCCATGATCCGAATGGCAACGAATCAGCCCCCGTCAAACTGAAGACGGACAAATACGGCTTCGTTTCCTACAAGCTGTCTCTCCCGCAGGATGCCTACACTGGCCCTTATCATGTCCAAATCGGGCCTGAGAAAAATGTCGTTTGGGGCGAAACCGATTTCAGCGTCGCCACATATGTCCCAGATCGCATCAAAGTTTCCGTCACGCCTGACCAAGTCATTGGCCTTCATTCCGACTCCATGAATTTCAAAGTCAATGGCAAGTACTACTTTGGAACAGATGTCTCGAACAGCAAAAGCTCCTTCCGTGTCAGGGCGTCGCTTGCCAAACAACCTTCGCATTGGGGCAAGTACTCCGTCGGCGATGATTCCGCCTTCCTGCCCGGCGAAGCGTTTGTCAGTGAAAACGATAATTTCCAAGGCGAACAGACCATCACGTTCAACGGCTTCAACACCATGAACGGTGTATCCTTCTCGCCTGTCACGCTTCTTGCGGATGCCTCCGTCTGCGAACCAGGCGGACGCGCCGTCACAGGACATGCGACCGTCATCTCCCTGCCATCCGAACAGTTCCTCGGCCTTCGCAAAGACAAAAATGGCGAAAACAAAATCGATATCGCCTATGAAATCCTCTCCTACGAAAAAGACAAATCCGTGACGCCATTGTCCGCTCCCGTCACATTCAAACTGTTCAAATGCGATTGGGACTATAACATGAAAAAAGACAGTTCCGGACGGATCCATTATGAATGGATCAGAACCGCCATGCCTATCGGTGAACCGAAGACCATCAATCTCACGGACACTAAAGGCGTCATCCCATTCGATATCAAACTACACGGAAGTTACGAACTGGTAGCAACTTGCGGAGACAATATCCAGACGCGTCTCAGTTTCTATCACTGGTGGGGTGAAGGCGGCGCCAGAACCGCCAATCCATCCGTCCTCTCCTTCTCGACCGATAAGGAAATCTACATGCCCGGTGAAAAAGCCACCGTCACCTTCAAGGCGAACGGCGACGGCAATGCTTTCATCGTCTGCGGTGAAGACGGCATCGGTACGCAGCAAACGACCACTGTCAAAACTGGCGACAACACCTTCATCGTTGATATTCCGGCCAACATGACTACGGAGGCATACTACGCCGCCGTCACGATTGTCACCCATCATGGAACGAACATCGAACGCCAGTTCGGACTTCTGACGATGAAAATCGACCAATCCGTCCGCAAGTTGGACATCAAGCTCGACGTCGCGGATGTCGTCCGCCCTGAAACTGATGTAACAATCAAAGCTCAAGTCACTTACAAAGACGGCAAGCCCGCTTCCGGCATGGTTCATCTTTTCGCCGTCGATGAAGGCATTCTCGCCTTGACGGATTTCCATACCCCCAATATTTTCGACTTCTTCCATGGACAGCGTTACTTCCAGCCTGATTTCTTCGACAGCTACAACAGCCTTTTCCCGGACATCCGCATTTCCGACGATGGAAAAATCGGCGGTGGCGGCCTCGCACGCGTCATCACGCCGATCACAGCCAAAAAACCGGCCATCGTTGTTTTGGATCCAATCGTGCTTTCGGAAAACGGAACGGTCGAAACCGTCATCCATATTCCAGAACATCTTGGCGCCATGCGGCTTATGGCGGTCTGTTCCGCCACGAACGGCGTTGGCTCCGGCGATACGTCCTTCATCGTGCGCGATGCGATTAGCATCATGCCGTCCGGCCCACGCGCCGTCGCGCCAAATGATGAATTCCTCTATACATTCACGCTGTTCAACCATGACCTGCCCGCTGGCGACTGCTCCTTCACCGTCATCCTTCCGCCTGAGCTCAAGACGGATGCCGCAACCGACATTAAGCAAGCCATTGATTCCAATAGCTCTACGACCGTGACGATTCCTGTCAAAGCACAGGAAGTCTTTGGTGATTGCGTTGTCAAAAGCGTGCTGAAGATGGGTGGTTATACCAAATACAACGAACTGCCGTTGACCATCCGCAGCGGCAATCCCAGCATGGCCATAACCCGTAATTTCGTGCTTCAACCCAATGAATCCAAGACATTTATCTGCGATCCCAATGAATTCTTCACCAGCACGATCAAAAGCTATGTGACGACCACCGCCTCCCCCGCCTGCGGGTTGGAGGAAAGCCTCAATTGGCTCAACTCATATCCTTACGGCTGTCTGGAGCAGACGACCTCCAAGGCCTTCCCCTTCCTTCAGCTTGACGCCCTCATCAATGCGGGCATCATCTCCGCCGACAGCGCGGAAGGCTATCGCTCCAAGCTCTTCGCCGCACGAGATAGAATCATGACGATGGCCCTGCCGGACGGCTCCTTCTCCCTCTGGCCCGAACATCGCAACACTCATCTCGTCGCCTCCATCTATGCGACGCATTTCCTTGCGGAAGCGGCACTTCGCGATATTCCCGTCAATTCCAAATCCATGAAGAAAGCCTGCAAATACATTTTGAAAGTTGCGGACAATCGCAGGAATCCACGCGTTCTTCGCGCATACTGCTCGTATGTTCTCGCGCTCGCGAAACAAAGCTCCCATAGAAACATCGCCGAAAACATTCTGAAGACGCCCGAAAACGACTATGCGGCGTTCCTTGCGTCCGCCGCTTTGATTAAAGGCGGACATCCCGCCAAAGCCATGGACCGTTTCAACAAGGCACTGGAAGCACGTGTCTGGTATGAAGACAACGCCCCGCATGAACTGATGTCCCAGACCGCGCGTTTCGGCATGTCCCTTTCCATCATCATGGACATCGCTCCCGACAACGCCGCCGCCATGGATCTTGCTCTCCAACTCCGCAAAGCCATCCGCAAGGATGGATGTGTGTGGGGCACGACGCAGGCCAATGCATGGGGCACTGGCGCTCTTGCCAAATTTGCCGCCCATTTCAAACATGACGGCAACAGTGCCGCGACATTCCAAGCCGATCAGAAAGAGCCCGTCGCCATCAACGCAGACAAAATCAACAAATGGAATTTGCAGCCCAACCACACAATTACCATCACGAATACGGGAACCAACACAATCTTCATCCAACAGCATATCGACGGAACGCCGAAAACCGCCCCGCAGTCGCAAAGCGGCGTCATGAAAATCACACGCGAATATCTTGATAAAACAGGCACGCCTGCCACGACCTTCAAGCAAGGCGATCTCATCACGGTCAAAATCACGTTGGAGTCTCTCAGCGACATTCCGAATCTCGTCTTCGCAGACGTCCTGCCCGGCGGTATGGAAATCGAAGATCCCACGCTCGTTACGCGAGCCGCCGCGCTCACGGATGAACAGGCCAAGGAGTACGGTATCCTCCGTCCTCAATTCATTGAACGCCGCGATGACCGCTATCTGCTTTTCGGCGACCTCCATGAAAGCGGCATCGCCGTCATCACCTACCAGGCCCGCGCCGTCACACGCGGCAAATACATCACGCCGCCGTCGTTGGTCGAAGCCATGTACGCTCCGGATCTCAAAGCCATTTTCACGACGGATTCCGTCTTTGAAATCGAATAGAATCAGTGAAAATCAAGAGTAAAAAACGCCTGTTGTCCATTATCGTCTGTGCGGTGGTCGTCGTTCTCGGCGCCGCCGCATGGACGGCATGGTCGCTTGCGCCTTCTTACTGCACGGATCCATTTCCGGATTTGAAAAAACAGACTCCCTGCCGTTCTTATTACGACCGGCAGGGCAAACTCCTCCATATCGAACGCACCTACGATTATCAATGGCGCTTCGACATTCCGTTGGAACAGATTTCCCAAGAAGCCATCGATGTCATTCTGGCCGCCGAAGATTCGCATTTTTACAAGCATAACGGCGTCAATCTACAGGCCGTCGCACGTGCGGCATGGCAGAATCTCACCAATCGGCGCATCATCTCCGGAGCTTCGACCATTTCCATGCAGCTTGTCTCTATCGCGCGTCCTAGAAAGCGCTCCTTCAAGACCAAATTCATTCAGGCCGCCGAAGCCCGCAAGATGGAAAAGCTCCATTCCAAACGTGAAATTCTCACGGAATATCTCAACCGAATTCCTTTCGGCGGAAAAATCCACGGCATTCAAGCCGCCGCCATTTATTATTTTGGATTGGACGCAAAATCGTTGAATCGCGCTGAAGCATCGCTTCTCTGCGGTCTTCCGCAACGCCCCAACGCCTATCGGCCGGACAAACATCCTGAACAAGCCCGAAAACGCCAGAAACTCGTTCTTAAACTTATGGAGCGCAACGGTTTCCTCAAGCCAGGCATGGCACAGGAAATCTATGAAAACGAACCGTTGAGACTGCGCGACTTTCGCTATCCGTCCGCCTTGCGGTCCTACGCCCAGCCGTCCCATCGTCATTATTTTTCGTTAGCCCGCCGCGAAGCCTCCAACACCTTCGACATCAAATGCGCCATTGATGTCGAATTCACGGAGCGCATTCAACATGCGTTGACACAGCATGTCCAACGCCTGCAAGGCGTCCATGACGCCGCGGCGGTTCTTATCGACAATCGGACACGGCAAGTCATATCCCTCGTCGGAACACTGGATTACAACGATCCGCTCAATGGACAAGTGAATGCCGCAACCGCCATCCGAAGCGCAGGCTCCACGCTTAAGCCATTCATCTATCTGGAGGCTTTTGATGCAGGGTTGGTGACCATGGATACCGTCATAAAAGACACGCCTGTCCGCTTCGGCGATTACGCTCCAACCAATTTCGATGGGCGGTTCAACCAAAAACTACGCATCGCGGAAGCGCTCTCGCAGTCGCTGAACACGCCAGCTGTACGTCTTGTTGCCGAACTGACTCCTGAACGCGTCGTTGACTTGTTCACATCGCTTCATTTGACAACGTCAACGAATCACGATGACAGGCTGATGAAAAAGCATGGCCTCTCCATCGCGCTCGGCACGATGGGCCATTCTCTTTTTGATCTGACGCAAGGCTATACAACCATATCAAATGGCGGTCTTTTCGCGCCAGCCACGTTTTTGACAACTTCCTCCACGCCTTCCATGCAAACGGAACGCATCTTCACGCCCGATGCCTGCGCGATGGTCACGAAAATTCTGTCCATGCGCAGGCTGGCTGGCGATGTTTCCATCGGAATTGCCTGGAAAACAGGAACTTCCAATGGAAACCATGATGCCTGGTGTTTTGGCTACACAGCGGATTACACGTTGGGCGTATGGTTCGGCAACAAAAATGGACGGCCAGCCTCCGCACTGGTTGGAGCCACAGCGGCCGCCCCCGCGCTCGTCGATATTTTCAACGCCATCTACCGCAATTCCGCCCCATCCCCCTGGCCAGATTCATCAGACCTGCTGCCATTGCGGCAACTCTGTGCAAAATCTGGACTTGCGGCGACGCCGTCCTGTTTGAAGCAGTTTGCTGGAACAACTCTCCAATCCATCCCCCTCCGGCCATGCGACCAATGCGGCGTCTTCGCGAAAAAAGCGCCCATCACGATTCTTTCACCACAACCGGAACATTATGTCGCCGATGGCGACGGCACGGCGAAACTCCGCCTGCGCGCTTCCATTTCGCCAGTCCTCTGGTATGTTGACAATGATTTCATCGGCGAAAACTCCCCCTTCGACAAGCGGTCGTTTGGCCTTGGCCGTCATGTCATCAGGGCTGTCGATCCCAATGATCTGGCCAGCCCTTCCTCCGTCACGTTCATTGTCACTAAATAATTGCCGTCAAAGCGAATGCGCAAACAGCCATTCACCGAATTCAGGCTTTGTCAGAGCAGGCGTCCATGAATCGTGTCCAACGCCTGGAAATTCCGTAAGTTTCACATCCGCATTGAGTTCCTTCAATGCACGAACCATTCGGCGCGTCGCTTCAGGCAAAACCGTCGTGTCGGCATCGCCATGGAACGTCCAAATAGGCGTCGTGGCGATGGCGGCCACCTGCGCGGGATCGCCGCCGCCACAAATCGGAAACGCCGCGGCGAACGTCTTCGGACGGCGCGACAGGATGTCCCACGTGGCGAATCCACCCATGGAATTGCCACCGACATAAAGCCGTTTCTTGTCAATTGGATACGATGAAACGACATCATCAAAAAGTTCCATGGCGATTTTCATGGGGACGACAGGCTCATCACTCATCGTATAGTCCACGCCCAGCCATTTGTTGTCATCTGCAATTTTGATCCATGTCCCGTCGGCGGGGCATTGCGGCGCCAAAATGAATACATTGTCCAAATCAACATTCGGATTGTTTGCAAACAGGCCGCAAAGGAACAGTTGCCCCCAGTTGTTCGAACCGATACTGCCGTAGCCATGCATCAACAGCACCAGCGGATATGTCTTGCCGTGTTCATATCGGCCCGGCAAATGAAGGCGATACGGCAATGTGCCGTTCTTTCCATTAAAACGCAAATCCGCAAAGAATGTGCTCGCCCATGCCCGTGTTTCATCTAAATTAGCCATTCTGCTTTCCTTTTGACCTTATCTTGCAATTATCAAACGCTTTTTTCTTGCATCAATCGTCAATACTAAATATATTCATTCACAACAAAACAACAAACATTTCCAAACAACCTTCATCGTTTGCCCATGGATATCACACCCTATCTCGACGATCTTGAACAACGCCTTGATCCCGCCGTGGAAGACCAGCTTGAAAGCGACTGGCAGCAGTTTCTCGACGGCAAATTTACAGGCCATGTCTTCAAGCCAAAACGCGCACGGCAGGCTCCGCCGACCGTTCAATGGCCCGCTATCGGCATCAATGATGCCTTGAACGACTACGAATTGATGCTTGTCCGTGAACTTGCAGGCGTTTCCGGCCAGTTGAAAAACGGCGGCGGCGCGATGCTGAACATCCGTTCCAACTACGGCGTCGCCATCCTGCCCTGCGTCTTCGGCTGCGAACCGTTCTACATGTCGGACGAACAGAACACACTGCCCATGGCGACGCCTGTGGCAGGCGGTGAAAAAGCCATCGAAGCTCTTGTCGCCAAAGGTGTTCCGGATTTCATGAACATCGGCTGGTCGCCTAAAGTCTTCGAATGCGGCCGTTTCTTCAAAAAAAGCCTCGCCCCCTATCCGAAACTGAAAAAATACGTCCGCATCTACCATCCGGATCTGCAGGGGCCGTTGGACGCCGCGGAAGTCGTCTGGGGAAGCGACATTCTTCTGGCGTTCTATGACAATCCGGAATTATTGACAGCTTTCCTAACTCTTGTCACGGAGACATATACGCAATTTCTGAAACGCTGGTTCAGTGAAAATCCAAATCCGTCCGACCGTCTTGCCGCCCATTGGGGCCTTGCCCATCTTGGCAACATCATGCTCCGCAACGATTCCGTCATGAATATCTCCGGCGATATGTATGAAGAATACGTCATGCCGTTCGATCAGAAGCTTTTGAAAGAATTCGGCGGCGGCGGGATTCATTTCTGCGGCAAAGGTTCCCACTATGTCGAACATCTTGCACGACTTGAAAAGTTCACAGCCCTTAATCTCTCGCAGCCTGAATACAACGACATGGAGAAGATTTTCAAAAATTCAGTCGATGTCGGCATTCCGATTTTGAGCCTCGCCCCACGCGGCATCCCGCAGGATCGCGATCTCCATGGTCTCGTCCATAGTTGGTGACGGCTGATAGACGGGACGGGCTTTTTCCATTATATGAGATAATTTCAAAAGTCTTACTTGAGCCTGATTTTTATCTGTGATTTTCAGAACCAGCCTTGGCGCCGGAGGCCGACGAATCCTGCTTGTTTTTTATATTCTTTTTATAATCAGAATCTTAAGCGTTTTTGTCGGCCTCGGCGGCAAGGCTATCTGTAAAAAAATCAGTGTAATCTGTACTACTATCGTTCATTTTCTTGTTTTTTCGCGAAGGTTTTCTCCATGAACTTCAAGCTTCCGCATGACATTCTTTGCAGCCGCGCAGCGCATGACAACCGCCGAGCCGCCGGAGCCGTTTTCGTCATTCGCAATCAACGTCTTGTTTCTCATTTGATTCCTCAGTATGTCATCGGCCCGGCGGCGAGGCTCTGTTTCTTCCGTGTTTTCAGTGGACCATAATATTCGTGTGCATTCGTGTGAATTCGTGGTTAATAATCCGTGTAATCCGAGTGATCTGTGGTTTCTTAAATTTGGTTGCGGCTTGTCCGCTCCAGGTGATCTGTGGTTTCCTTAACATAGATATTTGAGAAGTATTAAAATTGCCTCTATATTATAGAAAATTACCATCAACTATTTCATTTTCAGAACCAAAGGCAAACACCATGGTATCCCCTCTCGCCGGCCAACCCGTCCCAAAACAACTCATTCTCAATATTCCGGATCTTGTCAGCAGATATTACACCGACACGCCTGATGTCTCCATCCCTGACCAGAAAGTCTCCTTCGGGACGTCCGGCCATCGCGGCACGTCGTTGAAGACAAGTTTCAACGACGCCCATATCGCCGCCATCACGCAGGCCATCTGCGACTACCGCAAAACCGCTGGCATCGACGGTCCGCTCTTCCTTGGCATGGACACGCATGCGCTTTCCACGCCCGCCCACTCCACAGCCATTGAAGTCCTCGCGGCCAACGGCGTCTTCACACGCATTGCGGCCAACGGCGCCTTCACGCCCACGCCCGTCATTTCCCATGCCATAATCTGCTACAACCGCAACAACAAACGCAATCCGGCGGACGGCATCGTCGTGACGCCTTCCCACAATCCACCGACCGACGGTGGTTTCAAATACAATCCGACGCATGGCGGCCCCGCGGACACCGATGTCACGAAAATCATCGCGGACAAAGCGAACCAGTATCTTGCGGATCACAACAAAAACGTCAAACGCATGCCGCTAACCAAGGCGCTCTCCTCTGGATTCATCGCGCAGTACGACTACATGACGCCGTATATCAACGATTTGAAGAATGTCGTCGATATGGAGGCCATCGCCAAATCCGGCATCTCCATCGGTGCGGATGCATTGGGCGGCGCAGGTCTCGGCTTCTGGGCGCCCATCGCTGAACGCTACGGCCTCAACATCACTGTCCGCAACGACATTCCGGATCCGACATTCAAATTCATGTCCGTTGACCACGATGGCAAAATCCGCATGGACTGCTCCTCAAAATACGCCATGACAAGCCTGATCAGCCTGAAAGACAAGTTCGACATCGCTTTCGGTAACGATCCCGATTTCGACCGCCACGGCATCGTGACACCGTCCGCAGGCCTCATGAATCCCAACCACTATCTCGCCGTCGCCATCCAATATCTTTTCAAGACACGCACGCAATGGCCGGCGGATGCGCAGATCGGCAAAACGCTCGTCAGCAGCTCCATGATCGACCGCGTCGGCGAACTGCTCGGCCGCAAAGTCTGCGAAGTTCCCGTCGGTTTCAAATGGTTCGTGCCTGGCTTGAGTACGAAAACCGTCGGATTCGGTGGCGAAGAGAGCGCGGGAGCCTCCTTCCTCCGTTTTAATGGCGACAGTTGGACGACGGATAAAGACGGCATTATTCTTGCCCTCCTCGCGGCGGAAATCACGGCGACCACTGGACAGGATCCCGCGCAACACTACCAAAAGCTTGTCGAACAGTTCGGAACATACTATTACGAACGGATCGACTCCCCCGCTACGCCTGAACAGAAGGCGAAAATCACAAGCCTCACGAAGGAATCGCTTCCGTCCGACACGCTGGCTGGCGACAAGATTGAAGCCGCTTTCACGAACGCGCCCGGCAACGGCGCATCCATTGGCGGCCTGAAAATCGTCACGAAGAACGGATGGTGCGCCGTCCGTCCGTCGGGCACGGAAAACATCTGCAAACTCTATGCGGAAAGCTTCGTCAGCCCCGATCATTTGAAGCAAATCCAAGCCGAAGGCGCCACCATCGCAGGGCTATAACCCCCTACGGCGGTGCTGATGGCTTATGGCCTATGGCTGATGGATGGTTTGGCCACAAAAAAACGCTCCTGTTGCGGAAAATCCGCGGCGGGAGCGTTTTGTTTTGCATAACCATGGGCCATGAGCCATCAGCCATAAGCGCCGCTGAAGGCGGCATGATGGCAGGACGCTAATACTCCTAACTTTAGTTCCCGCCACCGCTATGCCCGTGGGTTGAAAACCACGGTTAGGATCCTGCCACCGCTACGCGGTTCTGTTATGATTATCGTTCTTTCCGTGGGTTACGCTTCGCTCACCCACGGCTG
>JAFZAB010000040.1 GCA_017548425.1 Victivallales bacterium | reverse complement strand
TATGGAGCTCTGGAAGGAAGCTATTCCACGGCAATTCTATTCGAACAATTGCTCCTCCAGTTCGCCATGAACGGAACACGAATCTTTGTTCTCAATATGGAACCTTATGACGCCAATTCGGAAGACGAAGATAGCGAAAAACCCGAAGATCCGATTGCGGACGATCTTCTCGGTGTCGAAAAAGAGGGTGACACGGGAATGTTCCGGTTAGGGAATGCCAGTTTCTTATCTCCTAACGAATTGGACATTCTGAAAATGGATCTGGAAACACTTCTGAAACATTACGACAAAATCATTTTCAGGCGCAAAGCCTATTTCACCGGTAAGGAGCTCATGTTCAAGCAGGTCATCGCACTCACCCAATGCTGTATTTTCAGCGTCGGCAAGAAACGGACGCCTAGAAGCTTCCTGAAACTCCTCCGAGACAACAAGACTTCAGACGAAACCATCATCACAGGCCTCTTTACCGAGCCATAATCTGCACGCCATCAACTAAATATGTCAAAAAACATACTATATCAAGGGGACATCAGCATGAAAAAACTTCTCATCCTGGCAGCTTTTCTGGCCGCCACGTTACTCATGACCTCCTGCAATACATTCTATGACTTCGACGACCCTTACTACAGTTTGCCGGAAGCATCCACGGAAGCGCTCGAAGCCACCATGTACACGCCGGAACAATTGGCCGAAAGAGCCAAGAGACTGGCGGAAATCAACAAGATGCCATACCCGGAATACACGCTGGACTATGGCGACGAGTTCGAAATCCGCATCTACAACCAGCCCGAAATGAATACGACGACCGCCGTGACACCGGACGGTCTTATTTCGATGCCGTTTGTGGACGAAAAGCTGAAGGTCTCCGGCATGACCATCCCCGAAGCAACCAAGAAAATTGAAGAAGCTTTGAGCGGGTATTTAGTCAAACCAAAAGTTTCCTTGATTCCCGTAAATCTGGTCTCGCAGACCGCCTCCATATCAGGAGCCGTCAACAATGGCGGAAATTTTCCGGTAACCAAAAACACACGTATCTTTGACATGTACGCCATGGCGAAAGGCGGTTCCACACGATATATCAACGGCAAGGAACTCGACTGCTGGGATTTTCCGCATTCGACCATTACCCGCAATGGAGAGCAGCTCCCTGTCGATTTCACTTTGGCTATCGACCAGCAGGATCCAGACAACAACATCCAAGTTTTTAAAGGCGACAGAATCTACATTGCCAGCCGTGCGCAAACCATGGTCAACATCACCGGCGAAGTCGCGGCCCCGCAGTTTCAAATGTGGAATCCGGGCATGACCATTCTTCAGGCAATCTCCAACTGTGGCGGACTCAGAGACCAAAGCAATGGTATCGCCGTCATCATCCGAGGCGGACTCGATAATCCGCAATTTTTCAAAGTGGATGTCACCAAGATTTTTGAAGGACGCAAACTGGATGTGCCTTTGCAGCCCGGAGACAACGTCTATATACCCAAGGATGGCCTGTCCGTCTGGAATGTCTATATTGGCAAGCTGATGCCGACTGGCGCCTTCCTCAACATGTTGGTGACTCCGTTCTTCTGGTATGGGAATTTTAAAAACTAATTTCATCGGGAAGTATGGGCGCGCAAGCCACCGCTTCCCGTATTGCCTCTAATGGAGCTCAAATATTTAGTCTTTATTATAGCCATCGGGGGAATCATCCCCTTGACAATGCTTCTCATGCTTAGTCAGAAAAGCATGAAAGTCGTTGTCTTCCTCCTACCTGTCTTTTTTTGGAAATATCAATCGACGGCTATCAATTTTTTTACCGATCCGGAATATAGAGGCACGGCACTCGGTTTTGAAATATCCGTCATCCATTTGTTGGCTGTTGCGCTTCTTCTGGCCATGATCCTCCGTCAATGGCCAGTCAAATTCTTTTTCCCGGGTCTCGTGCTATACATTCTGTATTTCTTGGTGAGTCTATTGTCCGTATTTTTCTCACCTGTTGCAATATACTCAGGATTCGAACTTTTTAAGATGCTCAACCTGCTCATTACTTTCTTGGCCTTGGCCAACTATTTCTACATGACGCACGAGTTCGATTCCTTTTTATTAGGAGTCTCATTGGTTATTTTTATCAATTTCCTCATCTGCATGGAAATGAAATATATAACAGGAATTGTTCAAGTCTATGGTCTCTTTCCACACCAAAATTCCATGGGAATGTTCATGAGTCTGATAGGTCCTGTTTTTCTCGCGCGAGTCATTAATAAAAACGAACACATCATCAAAACACTGTTTTTTCTGTTTATCTTCATAATATCATTCCTTTCTGCACTATTTACCTACTCCCGTGGTTCAATCGCCTGTTTCCCGTTTGGATGCCTCGTTACCATTCTCCTCACGGCTTTTTTCCACAGGACATCCAAAGCCTTGATCGTTCTGTCCGTCACGGGAGTTCTGGGTATTTTCACTCTCCTTTACAGCTTTGAGACTATCGTAAACCGTTTCACCAAGGCCCCGGAAGCATCAGCAGAAACAAGACGGTTCTTTGCAGAAGTTGCAGTTAACATCATGAATGACAAGCCCTTGCTTGGCTGCGGAGTTAACACGTGGATTATTGTTGCCAATGATCCTAGGTACAACCCCTATCTTAAACATCCATATTTTGCCACTCGTGGCATGGGTATTGTTGAAACAACGTATTTACTGGTAGGTGCTGAATGCGGCTTGCTTGGACTGGCTGCTATGCTCTGTTGGTATTTTTATTATTTTTTCCAGGCAGTTTTCCAGTCGTTTCAATGGCGAAAGACGAACTATTTCTATCTTCTTGCCGGTCTAGCCGGAGGATTCCTCTCCAACTATCTGCAGTCAACTCTTGAATGGGTGTTGAAACAGCAAATCAATTATTTCATGTTATTCTGGTGTTTTGGAATTGTCGCCGCCCTTATCCAAAGCACTCGCGAACACACGTTCCTCTCAAAGCTTGCATTTATCAAAATGAAGAGCCAGTTAAGACACATGAACAATTCACAGTTTATACCACAAGGAATGCCGCCTAGACCAATGCCTCCGCAATGAAGACATGGCTAAAAATACCATATAGCCAATTTGCGTTTTTTACTGTTGCAGTTCGGTCAAGAATTCCATCCTTCAGGCGCATACACACGGAAAAAGGGCTGTTGCAAAAACTCTATAAGAGAGAGCAACAGCCCTTTTGTATTTCCTTGTCAGCCTCGAAGAGGCGTCATGTGAACCATCTCAGATGACAACAGCCTTTGTGAGAAGCGTTTTTCCTCACACTTCCATCAGCCTGGCAGGACGTAATACGATTTCGGCGGCTCGCCTGTCACGGCATAATAGATGCCGCCGACGATGATCACCATCAGGCCGGCAATCAAATCGCCCGCAATTATTCCAATGAACAACGGCTTCAGGAACTGGTAGCATTTGCTGCCGCCAAAACGCATCACGATCATCTTCAGGACGCCGCCGATCACAAACGACCACGCCAATATATATCCTGCGAAGCCTGACCATGCGCAGAAGATAATCGGATGCACAGGCCACCACGGAATATGAAGACGCAACGTTGACAGTAACAGAACACCGCCGCAGCAAAGCGCAAACGCAATCCAGAATGGCTTCTGCGGCGACGCAACAGCGAAACGCTTCCAGCTCTTCACGTTCTCGGATTGCTCCAAGACACCTTGGGCCAGCAATTGCGTACGGGATTTCACGACGCTGTTGAATGTGTTTTGCGGCGTGTTCTTCGTACCGAAACCGTCCAGCCAGTTGATGCCGCGGTCATACGAGAAATACCATGTGAACACGATAGCCGCCACCAAGCCGCACATCATGACCGTCGCCAGCATCGGGAAATACCGTTTTCTCCTCACGGTTTCCTTCGTGCCGTCCAGGAACTTCATGGCGCTCATCATGAACGGCATGAACGTTTCGCGCGTATCCATGAAGAACATCGTCGTCGTGAAGAAAATCAAGGCCAGCGTCGTCGGCCCCAACGCCTGCTCGCCGAACAACGCGAACAGAATCACGCCGGGATAAAGGTTCGGATTCAAATGGTACATGCCCGTTTCAGCAAGAATACGCGCCATGACCAGATATGCGATGACCATCATGATGGCCAGCATCGTTGACAACTGCCAATCCAGACCGCCGCGCGTGACACCGATGATGAAGCACAGGATGCCGACGATGAACACGCGCATGCCCCAGACGCTTTCATTCTCGGTTTCCAAGCTTCCCTTCAAACCGAAGGCGCGGCGAAGCACCTGCCAGTAATAATGCCGTCCCGTATAAACCAGAACGGAGAAGAAACCAATGTACGCGCCGAACACCATGCCCCAGTCCGTTCGCGGCGAATACAGCGTTCCCATGCGGAGCGGATAGCCCCAGTTGATGAAGCAACCGAAAATATAGAAGAAGACAAACGGGCTGAATCCCACGCTCAGGCAGACATCCGTCGGCAGCATGTACGCCAGTCCGATGACGGCGAAATACAAGCGGATCCACATCAACGTTCCATAACCGCCGCCTTTCACAAACGTCGGGAACGTCTCACGCAACGCACGGAAGTCGAAAACACGCGTGACGGGAATCAGTTGATCCGGATAATACAGGCAGATATAATTGTTCAAATGAATAACAAAAACAATAATCAACGCAATCCAGAAAGAGCGGTTATGGAAAATGGGATTTGTCCGCCCATCCGCATCCGGCATGACGGATTGGGCGACTTGCACGACAGGATATGGCAAATGCTCGTTCGAGGCCCATTGTCGGTGGAAGACGGTCGCCAATCCCGTCAGCGAAATCCACATGATGATGAAAAGCGGAATCCAGTATTTCAATGGCTTGCGCCACGCCGACCACGGGACGTCTGAAAACGCAATCCGCTTCGAACTGTCCGTACGCGCACTTTGAATCATCGTCGTCAAAGCGTCCTTCTCTTCCGGATCAGCCAGCATGAACTTCGGAAGATAATCAGTCACAGGCTTGTAGGTCTTCTTGTCCTCCTGCAGAAGCTTCCAGCTGGTAATCGTCTTCGCGTAATGATGCGGAAGCATCATCGCGCGCGGCAAAAGACGCATGAAACTGCTCGTCGCCATGCAGCAGGCCGGCAGAACCAACGCCATGATCAAACACATTTCACGCCCCGTGAACGGACGGAAAAAGCCTTTCTTCTTGCCGCGGGACGCCAACCCCAGCAACGGATTGACGACAAACAGGAACACAATCAAACTCCCATAGACGGACAGCGGGAAGTGCGTTCCGACCATGACGGTCTGATGCAAGACAATATCGTTATAGAAAGCGTAGCCACACAGGAACGTGGCTCCGATTAAACCTATGATAAAAGCACGTAATGACATTCGATTCCCTATTGTTTCGCTTAATGGCGTTTTAACTTTGAAAATCTTAAATCTACTACGTTTTCCGCCAAGTTACAACTTTCTGGAACTAAAAAACCACGATTTTTTATTTCAAGTTTTTCACGGCAAGACCGGATTGTCATATTTTGTCATGTTTTATACTTGATATTCCATCCCCATACCTTATATTATAAGATTATCAATTTTACACTATATTCACTCGATCCAAGAGGAGAGATCTTTATGAACACAGAAAACAACACACAAGACAAACAGGATGACGGCATCCTCTCTTTTGAAGACGCCATCACCTCCCAAGATTCTGAAAAGCAACCAGAAGCGAAGTCGGACGAACAGGTTACAAATGCGTCTGAAGGAGAGGCTGCGCCAAACGAACAGCCGTCCCAAACGGCCTCGCTCGAATCAAATGAGGAAGCCCAATCGGACGATGATGAAGATGTCGTCACGTTCGAATCCTTTGGCTTCTGCCCTGAAATCATGCAGGCCCTGAATGAAGCAGGCTTCCGCGAACCGACCCCCATCCAGATCAAGGCCATTCCGAGCGTCATGGAAGGTCGCGATGTCATCGGGCAGGCCCTTACGGGTACTGGAAAGACGGCCGCTTTCGGCCTCCCGACCATGCAGAAAATCATGAACGAGCCTGGCCTCAACCTGCTTGTTCTTGTCCCCACTCGTGAGCTTGCCGCGCAGGTCTCCAACGAACTGTTCAAGCTTGGTCGTTATGCCAACATCCATACGGCGGCCTTCACGGGTGGACAGTCCTATAGCCGTCAGGAGACGATGCTCGCCAAGGGAATCAACGCCCTTGTCGCCACGCCCGGCCGTTTGCTTGATTTGATTGATTCAGGCCATTTCGATGACGTGAATCCCAAACACATCGTCGTCGATGAAGCCGATGAAATGCTGGACATGGGCTTCCTTGATGATGTCAAGAAGATCTTCGAGCATTTCAATGGCGACCATCAGACCATGCTCTTCTCCGCCACGATGCCGCGCCCCGTCATCCAGCTTGCGGAACACATTCTCAAGGATCCCGTGAACATCACGACATCCATCACGGAAAGCACGAACAACGATATTGAACAGCTCTTCTATGTCATTGAAGACCGCGAACGCGCCGATGCCGTCATTCGTCTGATCGATGCGGAAAATGTCACGAAAGGCATGATTTTCTGCCGTACGAAGGAAGAAACGGATTCATTGAACATCCTTTTGTCCGCCAGAGGCTACAACGTCAACTGCCTCCATGGCGATATGGAACAAGCCCAGCGTTCACGCGTCATGGCCGCTTTCCGCCGCGGCGAAATCGACATTCTCGTCGCCACGGACGTGGCCGCCCGTGGTCTGGACGTCGATGACGTCTCGCACGTCTTCAACTACCACCTGCCCTTCGACTCCCGCGGCTATGTCCACCGTATCGGCCGCACAGGCCGCGCAGGCAAGGCTGGCACGGCCATCACGCTCGTAACACCGCGTGAAATGAGGCAGTTGGACGCCATTCGTCGAAACGTCGGCGCACAGATGCAGAACAGGCTGGTTCCCACCCGTACGCAAGTCACGGAACAACGCCTCAAGAAGATTTTCCACGATGTCCATGACTACAAATTGGACATGAACATTCTGAGCCAAGTCGAGACGCTTTCCGTCAATCAAGACTTGCTGGTCATCATCGCCAAACTGCTTGGCCATCAGCTCGCAACCTGCGGCGATACAGGCCCGGAAGATATCGGTCCCAAAGGACCGAAACTGCAGCGAATCCTCGACCGCAGCGACCGCAAGAACCGGGAAAGACGGGACGGCGGACGCGAAGACGACCGCGAAGGACGCGGAGGACGCCGCCGTCGCGACCGCGGAGATCGCGACGAACGCGAAGACAGAGGCGAACGCGGCGACAGAGGCGGCCGCCGTCCGCGCCGCGAGTACGATCCGTGGGCTAAGGAAGAGGACTTCGGCGATAGCGAAGCCCCTGCCCGCCAGAAGCCCGGTAATCTCGACCGTCCGTCGTATGCGGAAAACGCTCCGAATATGCACGAAGAAGAACCTGCCCCGCAGGAAAAGCCTGCTAGAATCGAACAGTCTGAATACACGGAACACACGGAACGCCAGGAAGTTCCGGAAGAACGTCCGGCCGTTGCAGAACACACAAAGCCATCCGTCCGTGAGGAAAGATCCGAACGCGCGCCGCGCGACGAACGGCCGAAGCGCCGTTTCGACGATGAACGTCCTGCGCGTCGCCATGAAGACGAACGCCCGAAGCGCCGTTTCGACGATGAACGCCCGCGTTACAGCGACGAACGCCCGAAGCGTCGTTTCGACGACGAACGTCCGCGTTACAGCGATGAACGTCCGAAGCGTCGTTTTGATGACGAACGTCCGCGTTACAATGACGAACGCCCGAAACATCGTTTCGATGACGAACGCCCACGCTATTCCCGCGACGGAAAGGTCAATCTTCGCGAAAGCGACACGCATGCCCCGCGCAAGGGCAAATGGGCGGACAAATTCCAAGACAGCGGTTCGAAGAAGCGTGGCGGCGACAGAAACGTCTCCTTCAAGACGTCCTTCTCCTCCCATGAAGCTCCGCAGGACAAGAAGAAGTCCAAACGGAATCTTCCGCCTCCGCCGCCGCAGGTCAGCAAACGCAATACGCCGCCTTCAAAAGGCCAGAACTGGTATTTCAATTAACCAGTAAATCGTTAACCAATATCTTAAAAACACAAACGGATGCCCGCAAGGCATCCGTTTGTTGTAAAGTCTTCAGCCATAAGCCCATAGGCCATTAGCCATAGGCCATTTGCCATAAGCGCCGCCAAAGGCGGCTCAGCCGTCTATGCGTTCTTCCGTTTTCGTTTTCCGCGAAGACGGCGATAGATGTTATGCCGCAAATACCGTCCGATCTTCAAATACCACGGTTCGCGATCCAGCAGGGCTTTCAAGCGTTCGTCAATCATATCTGGATAATACGTCTCCACAATCCTCGCCAAGGAAAATTCATCTGCCTGTTTGAAAATGCCGAACAGCCAACGGTCCAGCCACGATGATTCACCCGTAATCTTCCTGGCCGTCACCACATCCAGCAGACAAGGCTCTTCCTTACCTAAAATCATAATGTTCGCACGATGGAAGTCTCCATGGCAGACTTTATGATCATGCATGGTTAACACCATGTCAACAAGCTTCTTGAAAAACTCTCGGCTCGGTTTGGTCTCATCCGTATAATGGCGCATGCTCAACAGCACCTTGCCATCAGCAAGAAATTCTTCAAGCAGATTGTTGTCGTCGGCCATGCCGTAAGGACGCGGCACACGGACGCCCTCCTCCAACAACATGCGCAAATTCTTGTCTTCCTTCCGAAGAGCCCGCTGACCATAAAGCAGGCGGATCCAGAACGGACGGTTCTGCAGACTCTTGACAAGGCATTCACGCCCGTTGGGGAGACGCCAGCGATACACGTCACAACCGCCCCACGAACGCGAACGCTGAATCAGTTCGCACTCCGAAAGCATGGAGGAAACGCCTATTTCCTCCAGCCGGACGCGAAAATCAGCCTCCGCATCGTCGTGGCTAGTTGTTTTTGATGTTACTTGTGGCAAATTATACATAATTACGGGTAGTCCATCATCCCATTTAATACTATAATGTCTTTTTGGCAAAACACACATGCTAACGACGATGTCCGAAGCATTTTTCTTTTACCGTTTCCACTATGATTCAGTTTACGCAAGTCTCTAAAGCCTTTGGCAAACAGCAAGTCATCAACAACGCGACTTTCACCGTCAATCCAGGCGAACGCGTCGGCTTCGTCGGCCCGAACGGCGTCGGCAAAAGTACCATTTTCGAACTGCTTTCCGGAAATCAGTCTCCTGACAAAGGCACCATCAGCTATCCAAGTTCGGAACGGATTGGCTACGTCAAACAGCAAGTGTTTTTAGGGAATCAGGACGTTCCTCTGCTTGATTACGTGGAAAACGCCATTCCGGAATTGGACGATCTCCACGCCGAAATCCAGAAGTTGGAACATTCGCTTGATTCGCTTGGTGACGCTGAAAAAGCGCGCGCGCTGTCGCGGCTCGGCACGCTTCAAACAGAGTTTGAACATCTTGGCGGCTATGAACTGAAAAACCGCGCGGAGACCATTTTGTCCGGTTTGGGCTTCCCGGTCGCACGTTTTCAGGAGCCATTCTCCGCTTTCTCCGGCGGATGGAAAATCCGCGCGGAACTCTCCCGCGTTCTCGTGTCACGGCCGGATATCCTCCTCTTGGACGAGCCGACAAACTATCTTGATGTTCCTGCCATCGAATGGCTTAAAGATTTTCTCCGCAATTTTTCAGGAACGTTGCTGCTCGTATCCCATGACCGCTACCTCCTCAACTCGCTGACGAACATCACCATGGAGGTCATGGGAGGCGTCATCACCCGTTATCCAGGCAATTATGACCAATACATTCGCGACCGCGAATCCCGCCACGAACAGCTTCTCGCGCAAAAGAAGAATCTGGACCGCAAACGCGAACAGATCGAAACTTTCATTGACCGCTTCAAATACAAGGCCACAAAAGCCGCCCAAGCTCAAAGCCGTCAGAAAATGCTCGATCGGCTGGAAAATATTGAAGTTCCGGAAATCTATGTCAAACCGCCGAAAATCCGTCTGCCTATTCCTCCTCGCTCTGGGCAGGACGTCGTCTCCCTGCAAGACGCATCCTTTGGATACACGCCGGATCATCTTCTGTTTGAACATGTTAATCTGACAATCGAACGCGGAGAAAAAGCCGCCTTCGTCGGACTGAACGGCCTCGGCAAGACCACCCTCTTCCGTATTTTCTCTGACAAACTGCATCTCACATCTGGCAGATGTTCCATTGGTCATGGCGTGGAAATTGGCTACCAATCGCAGGACTTCACGGAAACCATGGATCCGGACAAGACGGTTTTCGAAACCGTCCGCGCCGTTTCCGCAGACCGTTCGGAAGGCGAACTGCGTAACATGCTCGGCGGCTTCGGCTTCCCCGGCGAAACGATTGACAAATATGTCTCCGTTCTTTCCGGTGGAGAAAAAGTCCGTCTCGCTCTCGCACGTCTCCTCCTGCGGCCAAATAATTTCCTTCTGCTGGACGAACCGACTACGCATCTGGACATCTATGCCCGCGAAGCGTTGGAAGAAGCGTTAAAGGATTATCAGGGAACACTTTGCATCGTCTCACACGACATCACGTTTGTCCGTAATCTCGCAACGACGATTTTCGAACTGACGCCCGGTAAAATCACTCGTTATTACGGAAATTACGACTACTATCGCCAAAAGCTTGCTGAACAGCAAGCCAAATTGGCGGAAAACGGCTCGGTTCCAACGACGCAACCAAAACCAAACGCCGCCAAAAACGCGCCGCAAGCCGCCAAGCCGCAGGATGCGCCAAGCGTCATCAATTCACGAAAAGACCGCAAACGCGAAGAGGCGTTCATCCGTAATCAGTTCTCCGCGGAAAAACGCAAATACGAAAAGGCCGTCGAAGCAGCGGAAAAGAAATCCGAAGCTCTGGAAGCCGAACAGGCCCAGATATTTTCAGACATGGCCAACGCCAAGCCCGGCCTTGATTTCGCGGTGCTCAACAAACGTCTCGCGGAAATCAAAAAGGAACTGGAAGACACTGTCTGGGAATGGGACGAAGCATCCCGTAATTTGGAAGACGTCAACAAACGTTGCGAAGCAAAGCTCGCCGCACTGAAATAAAATGGTTTTCAACATCATTGGCGGTGCGATTCTCGCATTCGGCCTTTACCAAATTCATTCCATTTCAGACGTCACGGAAGGCGGCGTTCTAGGGCTGACATTGCTCTTTCAGCATTGGTTCCGGCTTTCGCCGTCCATTTCGGGACTCGTCTTGAATGCGGCCTGTTATCTTTTTGGCTACAAGACACTTGGGAAACAGTTCATCCGTAATTCCATCATTGCGGGAGGCAGTTTTTCCCTCTTCTACGCGTTGTTGGAACAGACGCCGCGTCTATGGCCGCAAATCAGCGAATATCCTCTATTGGCGGCCATCGGCGGAGCGGTCTTCGTCGGTTTCGGCGTCGGCCTATGTGTCAGAAACAACGGCGCCCCGACGGGCGACGACGCATTGGCCATGGGCCTGTCCCACGTCATGCACGTCAGAATCCCATGGATTTATCTGGCCAGTGATCTGACGGTGCTTTTGCTATCACTGTCCTATATTCCCCTGCGGCGAATATTGTATTCGCTACTGACGGTTGTTCTGTCAGGCCAATTGATTGGCCTGACAGAATCGTTCAGGAAAAACGCGCAGAAACGTTCCGCAGGGGAATCGGAATAGAATCACTTCGTGCCGTAGAGACGGTCGCCTGCGTCGCCAAGGCCCGGCAGGATATAACCGTTCTCGTTCAGCCGTTCATCCAAGCAGCCCAGATAGATAGGCACATCCGGATGGGCGTTGTGGACGGCTTCCACGCCGCACGGCGCACCGATGATGTTCACAAGCTTGATGTTCTTCACCCCACGGCGTTTCAGTGAATCAATCGCCGCGACGGAGCTACCGCCCGTCGCCAGCATCGGATCCAGAATGATGCAGACTCTTTCGCTGACGTCCAACGGCATCTTGCAGTAGTATTCGACAGGATGCAGCGTCTCATGGTCACGATACAAACCGATATGACCGACGCGAGCCGCCGGCAGCAGGCTCAACATGGCATCGACCATGCCCAATCCTGCGCGTAGCACGGGAACCAAGCAGACGTTTTTCGGAATGGCCTTGCCTGTCGTTTTCACCAACGGCGTCTCGACTTCCACATCAACCAACGGCAGATCGCGAGTCGCTTCATAACCAATTAGTAACGAAATCTCCGTCACCAGCTGGCGGAAATCCTTCGTGTCCGTTTCGACATTCCGCAACATCGTGATTTTGTGCAGGATGAGCGGATGATCCATCAAATGCAGTTCAGCGTTCGCCATGTTATTTTTTCTCCTCTTGCATTTCTGCTTCGTCTTTTTCCGCCGCGGCCAATGCATGCATCGACTTCGGCAATACCAGATTCATGATGACGCCGACGACCGTCGCCACGAACAGCGCCGAAATATTGATTGAAACGCCACCGACCTGAATCGGAATTCCGCCGCCCAGACCGATGCCGCAGCACAACGTCGCGCCCATGACCGTCAGATTGCGGGTGTCAGCCAGATTCAGTTTCGCTTCGCCAATCGTACGGATACCGACACTGGCGATCATGCCGAACAGCACCATTTCCACACCGCCTTTCACGGGAGCGGGAATCGTCTGCAACACGGCGCCGAACTTGCCAAAGAGACCAAGAATCAACGCAAAGATTGCGGCCAAACGCAGCAACGCGGGTTCATAGACGCCCGTGCTCGCCAGAACGCCTGTATTTTCGGAATACGTTGTATTGCAAGGACCTCCGAGGAAACCAGCGGCCATCGTCGCAACACCGTCACCCAACAGCGTGCGGTGCAGGCCTGGATTCTTGAAGAAATCTTTGCCGACAACCGCGCCATTCGTCGTGATATCGCCGATGTGTTCCATGAACGTCACGATGGCGATCGGGGCGATGACCAGAACAGCCTGCCAGTTCACGACGGGAGCCGTGATGAAGCCGTTGTGGAACGGGATGTTGATCCACGGTGCATTGACGATCGGATCGAAATTCATCTTGAAAAGACCCGTCAGATGCAGGATAACGCACAGGATATAGCCGAAGAAGATACCGAACAGAATCGGAATCATGCGCCACAGTTTGAAGCGGGAGTTCATGCCGATCGCCACGATCGCGAACGTGAACAGCGCGATGATGATGTTGTGCAGCGCGTTCATGGACGCTTCGATCTTGCCGCCCATCGCATCCGCGATGCCGACGCCCGTCAGACTCAAACCGATGATGATGATGACCGGCCCCGTCACAACCGGCGGGAAGAGTTTCCGAAGTGCATCAGCGCCAAGGCATTTCGCCAGAATGGAAAAGATGAGATACACAGCACCGGCAGCGATGATACCGAACTGCGCGGCGGGAATGCCGTCCTTTCCAATGACGGCGCAAAGCGCGGGAATGAACGCAAAGCTCGAACCGAGAAACACCGGCACGATTCCCTTCGTGCAAAGATGGAACAGCAGCGTTCCGATACCCGCCGTAAACAACGCCACCGACGGCGACATGCCCGTGATCAACGGAACCAATACGGTCGAACCAAACATCGCCAGCAAATGCTGGATGCCTAACGCATAATCCTTCGGCTTGTACTTGTACATCTTTTTTCCTTCTGTTTGATTTGATGAAACTTCTACATATCCTTATGAAATAAAATGAATATTACTATGCGGCTTTAGCTGTCTTGATTTTCGGGAAACCGCTCGCGATCGCCAATATCAAAAACAGCCCAAGCATGTATGGATACCATAGATAAGACAACAGTTGCAACGCCGATACAGTGACGCCCGCCAAACTCACCGCTACCAATATCTGGGCACCATACGGAATAATGCCTTGAATGACACAACTCGTTGCATCCAGAATACTTGCCGAACGAGCGGGAGCGATTCCGTAACGGTCTGAAATCTCCTTGGCAATCGGTCCCGCAATAACGATCGCGACCGTATTGTTCGCCGTGAAAATGTTCACCGCCGCGACGAGAAGCGCGATACCGAATTCGCCACCACGACGTCCATCTATATGACGTTCAATCACTTGCATGAGATAGCCAATGCCGCCGTTCTGGCGGATGACTTTCAGCAAACCACCGGACAGCAACGCCACGATCAGCGTCTCGGACATGCTCAACGCACCGTCTCCCGCGCCTTTCAAAAAGCCGAAGAAGTCAAAACTCTTGATGCTCAAGCCAATGCAACCAGCGAAAACCGCTCCAAACAAAAGCAACGCCATGACGTTCATCCCACATAGCGCCAATATCAAAACCGCTAGATACGGAATGATTTTCACGACATCCGTTCCCGTGACGGCCTTCACTTCCGGCGTGACGTTTTCGGAACTAGCGAACAGCAGATACAACGCCATCGTCATGAACGCGGCAGGAACGACAATTTTCAAATTCGCGTAGAACTTCTGGTTCATCGCGACATTCTGCGTGCGCGTCGCCGCAATCGTCGTGTCCGATATCATCGAAAGATTGTCGCCGAACATCGCGCCGCCGACCACGGCTCCCAGAACCACGCCGATGGATATTCCACAGCTCTGTGATATACCGCCGGCGATTGGCGCCAACGCCACCACTGTTCCGACGGACGTTCCGACGGACAACGATATGAAACACGCCACCAGAAACATGCCGCATATCAGCAGTCTAACGGGAATGAAATTCAAGGCCAGATTGACAGTCGCCTCCACGGCCCCCATCTCTTTCGCGACTTTGGCAAAGACACCTGCCAAAATGAATATCAGACACATGGTCATGATATCGACATTGCCCATTCCCGCCGCATAGACATCCATTTTCTTCTGCAATGTCATTTTGCGGTTCGACAGCATCGCCGTCGCGGACGCCACGATAAACGCCACCGGCATCGGGATCTTGTAGAAATCCTTTGCGATGATAGACAACCCTACATAGAAAACAACGAAAACAATAAAGGGAATAAGGGCCTTCCAATTCGGCCGTTCTTCTTCAATCGTTGCTATTTCTTCGCTCATGACGGTTTTGAAGTGCTATTTCTACAAAAACAATTTGAATAATATAAATCCACTGCCACTTTAATTCCATTGACAACGACGAAACCTTTCCTTCATATTGAAAAAATCCCATGAATGTCCGTGAAAGAATCAAAGCAGTCCTGAATTTCCAGCATGCAGACCGCCTTCCTTGTGTCGAATGGGCCAGTTGGTGGGATTTGACCATCAAACGATGGCTTGAAGAAGGCCTCCCCACCGGCATGAACGGTGTCGAGACGATGAAATATTTTGGTCTGGATCCCCTTGTCCAGCAATGGTTTGGATCTTGCACAGGTCCTCTTCCCCAGCCACAGTCGTTCGGCGGCCCCGTCCTTTCGACCATGGAGGAATACATCCAATACCATGATCAAAAATCGCTCCACAACGCCGATGCCATCCGGTGGGACATGTACGACCGTTATAAAAAGGAACATGAAAACGGCGACGTCGCGTTTTGGATGACGTTTGAAGGCTTCTTCTGGTTTCCACGCACCATGCTCGGCATCGAACCGCACCTCTACTCCTTCTATGACCAGCCTGAACTCCTCCATCGCATGAATCGCGACCAGACGGACTTCTGCCTACAAGTACTCGAAAAAGTCACCAAACACCATGATATCGAATTTATGACGCTGGCAGAGGACATGAGCTACAACCACGGTCCCATGCTCTCCAAAGAGCATTTCGACGAATTCCTCCTGCCCTACTATCGCGAACTCGTCCCCGCCATCCAGTCGCACGGCATCAAAGTCCTAATCGACTCGGACGGAGATATTAGCGACTGCCTCGCATGGTTCCGCGAAGCGGGCATCGAAGGAATTCTCCCGCTTGAACATATGGCGGGCGTCGATGTCAATAATCTCCGTGAACGCTATCCGGATGCCGTTTTCTTCGGCGGTTATGACAAACGCGTCATGCATCTCGGCGAACAGGCCATGCGGCAGGAGTTCGAACGGATTCTCCCCGCCATGAAGTCTGGCGGCTTCATCCCGTCCGTCGATCATCAAACGCCGCCAGACGTCAGCCTCGAAACCTACCGCCTCTATGTCTCTTTATTAAAGGAATACGCGGCTTCCATCTGATTTCAGCAGGAAGAGGCTGTTACAAAACCTCTATCAACTTGCCTCGAAGAGGTCAGATGAGAGAAACCCCAGGCGAAGCCTGGGGTAAGGCAGGAAAGGAAAACGCGGCCTCGAAGAGGCCGAATGTGAAACAGCTGAATGTGCAACATGCTCACATTCAGCCTCTTCGAGGCTGCAGGCCAGAGGACAGGCTATTCCCCAGGCTTCGCCTGGGGTTTCTCACATGACGCCTCTCCGAGGCTGGCAAGGAAATACAAAAGAAGCTGTTGTCTACCTTTTTATGGTTTTGCAACAGCCCCCCTTCAACATTTGATTTGCAAACCGCCGTTTTCTTATTACATTGTAGTATAGGCGGACGGTTCCACATCACGCTTACCAAACAACTCCAAGGCCGTTTCCTCTTTTTTCGCCCCGTCCTCCTAAAACGGCCTTGCCTCTTATGAAAGCAAAATACTCCGCCTTCTCCGCCACCAAAGAAATGCACGGTTCATCTAGCGGCTTTTCAGCCTCCGGATTCCAGAAAAAAGCCTATATTCTTCTGTCGCTTGCCTTTATGGCGACACTTGCAGCAGGCTCTTTCGCCATCCATAAAATTCCACCCGCCATCTTTTTTGTCTATCTTGTCATGAGCGTTGTGACCATTGTCGTTTACGCGATGGACAAACACAAGGCGACCAATGGCAAATGGCGCATTCCGGAAGCGACACTCCATCTTTTCGAGCTGCTCTGCGGCTGGCCGGGAGCCATGCTTGCGCAAGTCATCATCCGCCACAAGAACGCCAAAGTGCCTTTCCAACTGGTTTTCTGGGCCATGCTGATCATCAATGTCGCCATATTGGCTTTCTTCATTTTCAAATAACGGCCTCCATTCGCCTCACATATGAAAATTAAATGCCCCGCTCTATGCATGCTTCGGACAATCTTCTGGACATGCCTGTTGTCCATATCGCCCTTTTCATTTTCAGCCCCTTCACACAACATGCTCATGCCAAACACGTTTCCGAATTTTCCAAATCGCTCGGTCCTTTGCCTAGACGGCCTCTGGGACTTCTCCTTCATGGAAAAATGCCGTGATCCTTTGAAGCCAGATTTTTCGAAAGTCACTTATACAGACAGACTTGCCGTTCCAGGCGTTTTTGACGCCATGCCGCAGTACGCAGGAAAACGCGGCACCGCCTTCTACCGTACATTCGTCACGACGCCCGCCAACACGCGCATGTTGCTGAAATCAGGCGGCCTCGGCATGTGGGGAGCTTTCTTCTGGGATGGCCAATTCATTGGCCTTCAGGATCTTCCATATTCCGGCATGGAATTTGAATTCAATTCCGGTGAAGGCGTTCGCCACGAACTTGTCGCCGTCATCGACAACCGCTTCGATTTCAAACGCCAGCCGCTTCTTTCGCAAAACTATGACTACTATTGCTTCGGCGGCATTTTCCGCTCCATCGAACTGCATCAACTGCCATCGCTCGCCATTGATCGCGCCCATGTCAAGACGGTTTCACTGGAAGGCGACATACAAGTCACTGTCAAACTAACAGGCGAACTCCCTAATCAGACGGAAGTTACGTATCGAATCGACGATGACGAAGCCGTCAAGAAGACCGTAAAAGTCTCATCGGACGCCGTGACGTTCAACGCCACCGTCCCGAATCCCGCCATCTGGTCGTTGGCCTCCCCCGCTCTTCATACAATCACCATAACCATTGAAAATGATACAGTTGTAGAACGCTTCGGCCTGCGCACGATCAAAGCGGAAAAAGGCCAGATTCTCCTCAACGGCGAACCGATGAAACTTCGCGGCTACTGCCGCCATGAGTCCCATCCGGAATTCGGCCCCGCCCTGCCGTTGCAAATCATTCTTGAAGATTTGCAGTTGCTCAAAAAGACGGGCTGCAATTTCGTCCGGGGCTCACATTATCCTCAAGATCAACGTTTTCTGAATCTCTGCGATGAAAATGGCATTCTCGTTTGGGAGGAAACCGTCGGCTGGGGCGACCGCGAAAACCATCTTCTGAATTCCGCCTTCCGTGAAGCGCAGCTCCGTCAGTTGCCGTGGATGGTCAAAAACAGCTTCAACCATCCTTGCGTCATCCTATGGGGCTTCCTCAACGAAGGCGATTCCAGCCTGAAAGGCGAAGGCCGCGAACTCTATGAGAAGATGATCGGCACGCTCCGCAAGCTTGATAACACACGTCTTATCACATATGCTTCAAATGCTTACACAAGAGACATCAATTTCGATTTGGTTGATGTCGTCAGCCTCAACGCCTATCCGGGCTGGTATGCAGCCAATCAAGAGACACTCCGCCCCATCGGCGAAATCCGCCCGAAATTCAACAATTTCATTAAGTTCCTGCATGAGAACGGTTTCGATGACAAACCGTTCATCATCAGCGAAGTCGGTGCAGGAGCCATCTATGGATGGCGCGACCGCCTCCGCGCCCATTGGTCAGAAGAATATCAAGCGGATTTTTTGGAAGAAGTCCTGACCTATTTCGACGAAACGCCGCGCATCGCAGGCATCGCCCTCTGGCAATTCATCGACTGCCGCACCTATTCCTCCTCGCGCGCGCTCATGCGCCCGCGCGCGTTCAATAACAAAGGTCTCTTTGACGAATATAGACGCCCCAAGCTCGCATTCGATGTCGTCTCAAAACATTTTCACAAACCTTAAGGTGTGCCGGCGGCGTCCCCGCCGTCGGGCGGAGGCATCGCCTCCGTTACATTTTGTCCAGTGCCGACAGCGGAAGCCGTCGGGTATAATCTCTTGCCACTAATTATCTAAAATGAAACATTTTACGTCCATCATCTGCCTTTTCTCCTTATGTTTCGCCATGATGACATTTGCCGAAAATCTCGTCAAGAATCCATCGTTTGAAGAACACATGGCTTCATGGC
>JAFZAB010000039.1 GCA_017548425.1 Victivallales bacterium | reverse complement strand
CTATCGGCAACTTTTTGTCTGATTTACAGACCAAAGGTTCTTTTATCGGCAATTTTTCTGATGACTTTGATGCCGTTGGTTCTTCTATCGGCAACTTTTTGTCTGACTCACTGACCAGAGGCTCTTTTATCGGCAACTTTTTGTCTGACTCACTGACCAGAGGCTCTTTTATCGGCAACTTTTTATCTGATTCATTGATCTGTAGCTCTTTTATCGGCAACTTTTCTGACGATTCAGACACCTTCGATTCTTTTATCGGCAACTTTTCGCCTGAATCGGACACTTTTGAATCTTCAATCGGACACTTTTCGCCTGAATCGGACACTTTTGAATCTTCAATCGGACACTTTTCGCCTGCATCGGACACTTTTGAGTCTTTTATCGGCAACTTTTCTCCGGAATCGGTCACTTTTTGAGCCTGAATCGGACACTTTTCGCCTGAATCGGCCACTTTTGCTTCTTTAATCGGCAACTTTTTTGACGAATCAGTCGTGTCAGATTCTTTAATCGGACGATTTTCCTCCGATTCGGCAATTTTTTGCGAATTTTCTCTTAAATTGGCCACTTTTGGCTCTTTTAACGGACGATTTTTCTCTAATTCGGCAACATTTTGTGCTTTATCAGAATGCTTTTCATCTATTTCAGCTTTCTTTTGATTTTCAATCGACAATTGTTTATAAGAAGAACTCGTTACAGTTGTCTTCAAAATAAAGGTGCTGTTGTTGAAAACAGGCGCAGGAAGACCGATGGCCGCCAATTCCTTGCACATGCGATCAACGCCTTCGCCGTATTCTTTTACATAGCCATAATCCTTCAGAAACGCGGCGATCTTCGGATTCCGTGAAAAATGCGTATATCGGATATTCTCCTTTTTCACCATCCCTGCAAATGTGCCCGGGCTGTCCACTTCCAGCCGATCATCAAACATCTTGATCTGTATATCCGTTCCCTTGATTCCATAATCGCGATGCGTGGCGGCGTTCACCACTATCTCAGTGCGAATGAACTCGTTATACTCCTCCTCTGTGACAAAGATGCCGTCATGACCAAGATACGTTTTCTCCTTCATTTGGATTTTGATGAACTCGACCGCTTGTTCCACCTGTTCAAGAATACGCCCTTCAAATATCTTGTCTTTGATGACATTCATATCCTTGCCTACCTTCGCCTCTGTTCCATCATAACGGATAAAACGGATATAGGCACGCGGAAAGAATAGCTGTGGATTCTTTCCGAACAGAAGGATGGCGGCCACGGAAACCTGTTCCTTGCCATCTTTCACTGTGACGAACTTCTTGTTTTCGCGTACATATTCTTCAGGAGATTTAGTATAGCCAATCCTCTTGCAGTACTCCCTAACAAAATCCAAATCCAGATCGTCAATGGTCGCATCAGCCACAGGCTCGTCTTCATAATAGCGTACACCTTTTGCATACATGAGCGTCAGGCGATCATTGAAATCCAGTTTTTTATTCTTGTCACCAACGCGAACAAATGCTTCATCCGCCTGATTTGCATGGAATTGCGGACTTGCCTCTATATGCATCAACAGTACATGGTCCGGTTTCCCTTTTGAATTGATGCAATCCACCATTTCAGTGGTCACAGGCACGGTGGGATTGCAGAAATCAATCGGAACCCGCAGAATATCATTCAACTGCCCCTGATAATTATCAACACCTTCAATCCGGCGGTTTTTATCCGATATCCCGATGGCGACCGTCCCCCCGTCCGCATTGGCGAAAGCGCAAAGAGTATCCGACAGATCTACCGGCTTGATCAAAATGCTCTTCCGGTCAAATATCTGCTTTTCGTTCATTGCCAGAACTTCTGATATGGTCATGGATTCCCCTTTGGCGGCTCAGGATGCTTGTTGATGATATATCAATCATACGGCGTAACAGGAATACCTGAAGCACCTATGTTCGCTTATACCTAATATAACGTACTTGTATAATAGTTTAGCATCAAACAAGATTATTTCAAATACTTCAACCGATGATTCACAGCATCATGCCACCAGGATATCTATTTCACACAACAGGCATACCGTTCAACCACGTCTTTTCTCGACAAGATATCATTTAGCCGTCCAATCATCGGATAGAACACAATGCCGTTCTCCGAAACAGGTTCGCCGACGATTTCAAAACCGACATGACGATAGAAACGTACTTGCACGGAAATGCCCGAAATAACCAGCAGTTCCATTCCAAGCGACTGCAATTCCGTCATCAACGACACAGCCAGCCGCACCGCCACCGACGTGCCACGAAGATCTTTCCGCAACGCCAGCAGGCGGATTTCTGCCGTCTTTCCGTCAATAATATGGTGTTCTACGACATCACCGAATTTCGCCACGGCGGAAAATGGCGGACGCCAATGGGCGGAAATCATGCCTAATACATCCTGTCCGTTCCATGCGATGCGGTAGATGTTCTTGCCGTGGAACTTGTCAATCAGACAACCATCCGGCTCCGCAGGATGCTGCGGATATTCCTCCGCGAAAACCGCATGGTTCAACCGCCACATTCCACGAACTTCTGTATCGTTTTCTGGAGATTTAATCACATAAATTGAAGTCCTGTCAGCATCCATGCGTCCTCCTGCCTTGCATCCTGTTTCTTCTCAGAATCATCTGAAGTGGACATATCCATAAACGCCTCAATATGATACATTATTGGATTTGAACAAGCCATCACATCACATCCGCCTCCATTGCCCACATGAAGTTTTTTTCAATCACCGTTTGAATAAATCAAGAAAAGCAACGTTTTATGTGTAGAATCGCCCGGGCAAGCCAAACACAATCACTCCACAATCAACCACAAGGAAGGCAACATGAACATCGTGAAGATACTTATCATGACCATATCCCTAATGGCAATTGCGGGATATGCGCAGCAACCCAAAGAACAGGAAGGCACCAAGCAGTTCAAATTCAGCACAACCGTCGAACGCGAACGCCCTGAGCTCAACGAAGAGACGAAACGGCTGATTTCCGCCTACCGTCGCAATCCGACAGAGGAAAACAAGGCGGCCTTGCGTAAGCAGGTCGAAAAGAACTACGACGCCGTCGTCGCACGCAAGAAAGCCAAGCTAGAGGAATTGAAACGGACCGCTCGGCATCAATCCAAGATCGATGAAATGCAAGTGATTGTCGATGAAATGCTTCGTGATCGTGAAAACCGCATCGAACAGTCCATGGCCCGCTTCGCGGATCCGCGCCTCCGTCCGGGCTCCCGCGAAGGCCGCGACGGCTACCAGCCACTCATCGGAGCAGGAAAGAACATCAACATCGCCTACACGCCCATCACCAATGAAGAGTACGCAAAATTCCTGAAGGAGACAGAGCACAAGGCCCCCAAAGAATGGCTTGACGGCAAGTATCCTCAAGGCAAGGACAAACATCCCGTCGTGAACGTCTCATACTACGACGCCGTCGCCTACTGTGAATGGATGACAAAGAAGAACGGCAACGGCAAGGCTAAATACCGTCTGCCCACTGAGAAGGAATGGGAGTTCGCGGCAGGCCACATGCCGAAAGACGCTGATTTCAACTGTGGCGAAAACGACGGCACCACGCCCGTTGACCGCTACAAGAATACACTCGCCGCCTGCGGCGCCATCGACATGTGGGGCAACTGCTGGGAATGGACAACCACTCCAATCAAGTCTGAAAAGGAAGAGGAAAATCCCAAAGAGATTATGGCCGTGAAAGGCGGTGCATGGAACACGCCGCGCACAAGTTGCCGCACAGAGGCTCGCGGTGAAGGTCGCGAAACCAAGGAGGGTTACGCCACCGTCACGTTCCGCGTCATCTGCGAAACCGGCCTCCAGGCAACGAAAAAGTAATCGTCTTCAGTCATCATAATCCAATCAACACCATGGCCATGCGAAGCTTTGCCGCATGGCCTTTTTGCATTTTCCTGTCCATTGCTTATATTTTCATAAAATTATGAATTATGCATTATGCATTATGAATTGAAAAAATGTTGATACTTCACACATCCGACTGGCATCTTGGCTCCGAAATGGAAGGGCGGCGACGCATCGACGAATCCGCCGCGCTTCTGCATTACATGATCCAAACCATCCAGCGGGAAAATGTCAACACGCTGCTTGTTTCAGGCGATGTTTTCGACAATCATGCGCCGTCCAACCAGGCCACGCGACAATACTACGATTTTCTGAAGGAACTGCATCAATGCAAAAGCGTTGAGAATGTCGTCATTATCGCGGGGAACCATGATTCGCCGTCGTATCTGGAAGCTCCCGCAGGGCTTTTGGAACTGCTCAACATCCATGTCATTGGATCCATAAACGAAAACGATTTGGAGCGAGAAGTCGTTCCGTTGAAGGAAGATGGAAACATCAAGGCGGTTGTATGCGCCGTCCCGTATCTTATCAGCCCAGGCCTGCCGGGCAAGACGCAGGCGGAACAGGACGCCGCATACGAACAATATGTCATCAACCACTACCGCCGTGTCGTGGATTTGGCGAAAACAACCTATCCAGAAGTTCCGTTGATCGCGATGGGGCATTTCTTTGCAGTCGGTGGAAAAGGTTCGGACGACACGGTCTTGCGTGGCAATCTTCACAGCATCCATGTCGAAGCATTGCCGTTGGGCGACATTCAGTATTTCGCGTTGGGCCATCTCCACAAGCCACAGATTGTCAATGGATTGCAGCATGTCCGCTATGCAGGTTCGCTCATGAAGATGAGTTTCGCGGAATGTGAAAAAGAAAAGGAATTCGTCCTGTGGGACATGGATCATCCAGACGTCTTCCGCACACAACCAATCACCGTCCAAGATGTCCCTGAAATATCTGAAATGGCGTTGTTGGAAGGAGATGTGGAAAAACTGGAGAAAGATCTTCTGGAGTTAAAATCAAAGCGTTTGCAGCAAAACAGCGACAAACCGCTATGGATCGCCATCAACAACACGGGTGCCTTCTATCCGGATTTGAAGAACCATCTGACAACGCTGCTGGGTGACGATTCGCCGTTGGACATCGTCGTATGCAAGAACCAAGCTCTGAATCCGCAGTTTGCCCAATTCGCCAAATCAGGCCGAAAACTGCAGGAAATGACGCCCGAAAAACTTTTTGACGAATTTCTGGAAGGTCAGTCCCGTCCGACAGAGGAAAACGGTGAACCGCTCATCTCCGCAGACGACCGCCAATGGTATAAATTGAAACTGCTGGAAGCGCTTCGAGCCTGTGAGGAAGATGATCAAAATGCGCAATGACATAGGCGGAAGACGATGAGAATCAAGAAGTTGACCATCCAGAACATGAATTCCATATACGGCACGTGGGAAATCGATTTCCAAGATGCCGCCTATATCAACAGTCCGCTTTTCGCCATCACGGGCAAGACGGGCAGCGGTAAATCGACCATTCTCGACGCCATTTCCTTCGCGCTCTATGACCAGACCGACCGCATGGCTCAGAAGCGTTCCGAATTCGCCAGCAAGGGAACGTTGGAATGCATGGCGGAACTCGTCTTTGAAGTCGATGGCATCGAATATTGCAGCCATTCCACGCTGAAAGCCGTCTCAAGAGGCGTCAATGGCGGAAAATACGACGACAGCGTCGATAAGAACGGTTGCTGGCTGCAATGGGAGGAGAACGGCGTCCTCCACAAGGAGGAAGGAACTAGCGCCAAGACCGCTAAAATCAAGCAGTTGCTAGGCCTTGACTTCAAGCAGTTCTGTCAAGTCATCCTGCTTGCGCAGGGCAAATTCAATGCGTTTTTGTCTGAAGACAGCGCCAAACGGGCGGATATTCTGGAAAAGATCACGGGAACGGCGATCTATTCACGAATCGGAGAGAAAATCGCGGAGAAACGCAAGGCGGCCGTCGATGAATGCACAAGACTGCAAGAGCAGTTGGAGGGCATTCAAATCCTTACGGACGAAGAGCTTTTGCAGAAAAACAACCGTCTGGCCGAAATCGACGCGAAGATAAAGGAGATCGAAACAAATATAAAACAACTGGAAGGCCAGCTGGAAACGGACAACAAACGGCTAGAATGCCAGAAGCAGTTGCAGGAGAAGGAACTGGCGAATCAACAACTCTCAACGGAAGAGGCGGAATTCGCGCAGGAACGCCCGCGCCTCGAAGCGGCACGGACGGCTGCGAACGTGACGCCTTCCTACCATGAATACAAGACCGTTGCAGATGAACAGGAACGGGATCAAAAGTCTTTGGACGCCGTCAACGCCAACCTTCCGCAATTGAAGCAAAAAGCCGCGGAAGCGAAGGCTGTCTGTGAAAAAGACGAACAAAATCTGAAGGCTGCGGAAGAGCGCAAAAATGAACGGGAAATCTTTTTGCAGAAAATCGACCAATTGGACGCGGAGGCGCGTCAGTTGGAAACAACTCGTAACACATTGGACAAGAAGTGTCAAGCCATTGAGGAAGAACTAAAGAAACTCCTGTCCAATATCGAAAAACTTGATAAGAAACTGGCAAAGCTTTCCACGGACAGGGAAACGGCGGAAGTTTATCTGAAGGAGCATGACAACGACAAGTCGTTGGAAACCAATCTGTCCGGCTGGCAGGCGTCTTGTTCCGCAATCCAGAAAAACCGTCTGCAATTGAATAGACATCAAGCGGATTTGAAAGCGCTTCAGGACAATCTCGCCACGGCTCAAATCGAAGCGGAGAACGCCCGCAAGGAGCTTACGGAAAAACTGGCCGCAGAAACGGCGGCCAAAGTTGCTTTGGAAAAGGCGGAAGAGACTCTTCGGACGATTTTGGCAGGCAAAACGCAGGAGGAACTTCAGCGAGATGTCGATGAACAGCAAAAAACCGTCATGCTGCTTAAGGCGTTGAATCCGAAGGAACATCTGAAGTCGTTTGCGGAAGGCACGCCCTGCCCCGTCTGCGGCTCGACGCACCATCCCTATCGGTCATTGCCGCCGGAGGCCCTGCCGGATCTGGAACACGCGAAAGCGACATTGAAAACATATGAGACACGTCTAAAAGAGGCGTTGAAAAGCTCGAAGGAGATCGATCAAGCGAAACTGCTTCTTGCAAAGGCGCAAGGCGCTGTCCAGACAGCGATTGCAAAGCGAGACAGCCAAATCCAGTTTGCCGCGAAACTGAAGGAGGACGCCGACAAAATGGCGACGGTCTGCCAGCAAGAAGCGACAACGTTGGAGGAGGCCGTCGCCCTGCTCCATGACGATCTCGCTTATTATGGTTTCACATGGAACGGCGAAGAAAAACTTCCAGACGAAATTACGGTCAGAATCAAGCAATACACGGCTCAAAAAGCTCTCGTTGACGACTTTGAAAAGCTGCAAGCCGAATTGTTGCAGAAAAAAGCCGCTCTTGAAGGTGAACAAACCGTTGGGAATGCTACACTTGAGACGGAACGCATGGATTTGGCGACGGCAGAAAACGCCTTGAATGCCAAAAAACAAACGCGTCAGGATTTGTATCACGACGGCAAAACCGCTGATGAGCGCCGTGATTTGGACAAAGCGGTCACCGCCGCCCGCACCGCGAAGGACGCTTCCGCCAAAGCTTTTACAACGGCAGAAAACGATGTCCGCCATGCGGAAACGGAAGCCGCCCGCCTGACAACGGCAATGGCATCGCGTATGGATGACATTAATAGAACGAAAACCGCCTTGGAAACCGTTCTGAATTCCAATGCTCTGTCATTGGAATCTTATCTTGCCAATCTATTGCCGCAGAGCGAATTCGACAGTCTGGTCGTTAAAGAAAGCAGCCTGAAAGAACGGCGCGTAGCTCTTGTAGAAGCTGTCACGACGCTTCAAAATACGTTGAAGACATTGAACGAATCATTGCCGCAAGAGTTTGACAGGCAAGCTGTTGAGCAGCAAAAAGACAGCCTTAGGGAACAGATGAACAGTCTCTCGGAGGAGCGTGGCGGCATCCGTCAGCTTTTGGAAACAAACGACGCCAACAAGCAGAAAACGGCAAAACTGCGGTCGGAATACGAAGCAAAACAAAAGGATTCCGTCCGTTGGGAACGTCTTCACAGATGGATCGGCGGCGACAACTTCAAGAAGCTCGCGCAGGCCTACACGTTTGAAAATCTGCTGCTTAAGGCCAATGATCAATTGCAGAACATGCTCGGCGGACGATATCAGATGTGCTCCCATCAGGACGAAAACGGACTCGAAATCGACGTCATCGACAACCAGTTGGGCGGCGATGTCCGCACCAGCAAGAATCTTTCCGGCGGCGAGCAATTCGTCATTTCCATGGCGCTCGCGTTGGGCCTTTCCAGCATGGTCGGCGAGAAATTCAGAGTCGATAGCCTCTTCTTGGACGAAGGCTTCGGCACGCTGGATGGACATGAACTAGAGGAGGCAATGAACACGCTGTCACAACTTCGCGGTGACGGCAAGCTGGTCGGCATCATCACGCATGCGGAGCGCCTTCAGGAGCGCATTCCGACGCGCATCTGCCTTGAAAAGCACGGCAACGGCCGCAGCACGATTGAAGGCCCAGGCGTCCGCAAACTGGCGGACGCCGTCCTCTACGTCAGTCCGGCGGAAAAGGCCCGCCGGAAAAAGCTCAGCCATTCATGATGACTACAGCGGCTTCCGGACAGTCATCAGTTCGTATGTATCGTTGAACACGACCGTTCCGCCGAATTCATCCACTGCCTCCCGCAAGCCGTTGAAGAATTTCGTCTTGTACGGCTCGGGAATCGTCAGATGGTCGCTGTGCGTCCCGCAGTAGTTGACATAATCGTCCGTTGACAGGACGCGCTTACCATGAAAGCCCTGCCGTTGGAAATCGACATAACCATAATTCAAAGCGTTTTCATAGACAAACTTGATTCTGTACGGGCAATCTGGCTTGTGCCATGCGTCATAGACCTGCTGGATGCGGCTATACAGCGCTTCATTGGGCGTCTTGTAGTCGCCGATCAGCCTCATCATGGCCAGCATGCCGCCCGGTTTCAACAATGCGAACGTTTTGGAGAACGCGACGTCTTCGGGAATCCACTGGATGGTGGCCGCCGAATAGATTGCGTCAAAACGTTTTTCGCCGAAATCATAGGTGATGAAATCATCATGAATCAAATGGAAATTCTTTCGGTCACCGTATTTGCGTTGCAGGACGCCGCAGAAATTATCGCCGATTTCAATGGCGTTGTAGTCGCAGCCCGTATCAAGAATCGGATCGGTGGCCTGCCCTGTTCCAGGGCCCAACTCCAAAACAGAGGATTCAGTCGTAATATGCGCCATTTCAATGAATTTCGCAAACAGATCAGGGCTGTAATGGACACGATATTTGTCAAACTTTTCAGGAATGGTGTCAAAAATCCGTCTGAATTCCATATTAAATCTCCTATCTTACTTTCTTTTTTCGCGAAAACTCCGCGCAAAACGCTTTCACAACCGCCGGAACAGACAGGCCATGGACTTAAAGCTTCCGCATGTCGTGGTTAGCACTTGCGCGAAGCGTGACGAACCGCCGAGCCAACACACCATGGACCTCAAGCTTCCGCATGACGTTGTTTCCGCTTGCGCGAAGCGTGACGAACCGCCGAGCAGACGGAGGCCCTCCCAATTCCTCCTTGCTCAAAATAGCATATTGTCAACAAACTCCCCAGAACCATGGCCGACGTCTGCGAGGCATTCTCTGTCTATTCCGTGTATTCAGTGGACTGTCCCACATTCGTGTTCATTCGTGTCCATTCGTGGTTCATTTTCAATAATCCTCAAAGACTTCCACCGTCCCATTTTATAGCGCACGATAAACATCGTGCTGCTCAACGCCCCCATGATGACAAAAGCCAGCCAGACCTGCAACGGCCGTAGTTTCAGAATATAGACGCAAAGCATGACGCCAAGCGTCATCACGATATTGTTCATGATATGGATGATCATGCACCACAGCGTGTCGCCCGCGCCGCGCAACGCCCCCGAGGCGATGATCAGCAACGCGTCCGTCAGCAGATACAGCCCCGCCAGCCGCAGCATCGGAATGGCGTATTCCCGCACTTGCGCATAGTCCAGACCAGACGATTCAGGCGTGAAAACACCCACCAATGTCCCCGTGCAAGTGATAAACAAAATGAGCATGAAACCTGCATATGCAATCGCCACTTTGTAACCTGAATGCGCGACACGCACGGCGCGTTCGGGCAGCCCCGCCCCCATGGCCTGTCCGACCAGCGTGCTGACGGCCACCTGCACGCCAAGCAGCGGATGGAACGAGAAACTGTCCCAATTGAAGGCGATCGTCGTGGCCGCCGCCATGTCGTCGCCGTAACTATGCAGACTTGAGACGAGAAACACGAAGCAAACCATGCTCAAGATGTTTTCGACACCTTGCGGCAGTCCGTAGCGGATGAGTTTGAACAATTTATCCGCTTCAAACAACGGCGGCTTCCGCCCGCCTTCCCATTCGGGATGCCGCCGTGCCCGCCAATAAACGACCATCAGCGTAATCGCCGCAGAAGCTCCGGACATGACCGTGCCGATGGCCGCGCCGTCCAGCCCCAATGCAGGGCAGCCCAAATGGCCGAATATCAGCACCCAATTGGCCACGACATTCACAAACAACGCCACGGAATTCGCGACTAGCAGCACTTTCGTCCGGCCGATTCCCGTGAAAAACGAGCCGAAAACAAAGCGCGTCAATGCGTTGACGCTGCCGAACGCCATGTACCAGAAATAGCGGCGTTCCAAGGCCTGTTCCAATTCCGAATGTCCGCTGAACACGGGACTTATGCTGACAATGCAATCGATCAGCAGAATCAGCGGATAGCTGACAACGGCGCACCACAACGACTGCTTCACCATGCGCAAGCAGTTGTATTTCTGCCCCGCCCCATAGTACTGCGCCGTCAGCGTGGAGGAATATCCCACGATGCCGACGAAAAACGACACGACCATCCAGCTGGTGATGCCGCCCGTCATCGCCGCGGCCTGATGAACCACGCCGACATGCGACAGAAACAGCCTGTCGATAAACATCATCAGCATGTCGAACATGGTCGAGAGGAACATCGGAATGGCGATGGGCAGCAATTCAAGAATGCCGCCCGGCCCGTCGAAATGTTTATTGCGTATGGATAAAAGCATTTGGCTCATAATGAAAAGAAGAGTTGGGAACCGGCCCTCTGGAAAATCAAATCTCTTTAAATACTTAATATAAATACGTTAAGCAGAGACGCCAAAAAACGTCATCACGTTTTCAAGATTTTTCAACAGCCCAATAATCACGTTTTCAAGATTTTTTCAACGCCATTTTTACACGTTTTCAAGATTTTTTCATCAGAACGTGATGTTCAGCCTGCGGAAACAGCCAGGCTTTTCGGGATCTTCAATGACAACGGAATGGGTGCTTCCTCTGGTCGCAAACAACGGATGGAAAGCATCCCGCGCCTTTTCCATTTTCTCAATGTAAGCCGCCACAGGAAATTGATGGACATGGTCGAGATTACGGATCATCATGGCCTGAATCGCATCATCCTGTTTCTTCAACGACTGAAACAATTCCATTTTCTCTTCAAGGCTTTTTTCGTCTTGATATGCTCCCGAAACCCACGCCTTCCATGCCTCCTTGTATGTCTGCAACGACTCCTGCTCGGTCAATGACAGATGGGACAAATCCATGCGTTTCAAATACGCCTCAAGTTTCACAAATGTCTGGTCAAGCTCCTGTTGGCGCAGTTCAATCAACGATTTCAGCGTCCTTTTTTGAAACACTTCCAACGCTTCTTCACAGTCCTCCTTGCTCGCTCCGGTCAGCTCCATCAAACGTTGCACATCAATTATCTCCCCGCTCAAAATATACCGAAGGCACTGATATCCCCGACCTCCCTCGTGCCACGCCTCCAGAAGCGCCTCTTCCGCCATGGCGTGCTTCATCTCTCTTTCACGAGCCTTGTTTTTTCTGATGGCCCGTTTCAATTTGGCGATTTGCCGACGCCCTTCGTCCGCATGATGATCATCTGCTGTTTCTTCTGTTTCCGTATCTGTCATGAACTCATCGTTGTCGCCCTCAACTGCCATGATTCCATCCGTCGTCTTCAAACGCAGACGACTGCAAGCACCGTTCAACTTCCAGACCAGCAGACATCCGCAAAGCAAAAACAGCAGAAGCACAAGTATTTCCGCCTTTTCTCTTTTATTTGCTGACGATTTTTCCATGAAAATTCACCTCCATTGTTTCCAGCCACGCCATCCGTCAACGGGACGTTTCCATGATCGTCGGTTCAGGCAGGATAAATTTATAATTCGGAGCTTTGAATACGGTCCGTATTTCATCGGCATTTTCTTCCAAATGCATGTCATTTCTTTCATCGCCGCCGACCATCCGGCGACAGCATTTTTTCACAATATCCTGTATCCGCCAATATGACGGAGCCTGTTCTTTCAGTCTCTTCCGCTCCTCCATCACCATTCCCCTGTCGTCTAGATCATCGTCCTCAAACGTATCAAGCAGTTGAAGATATGACCGCAATTGCTGATGTTCCTCCGCTGTAAGCCATTCCTCCTTAATGGCCTCGACAAACGTCCGGCGTTCCGATTTACGCTGTCCGATTTTCTCATTCCTTTCATTGGCCAACTTCAAAATCTTGTTATAATGTGCGGGAGCCAATTCCTTCAATTCTTCCAATGTAACATCTTGGGTTGGTATATTCTCCATCCAATGGACATGCGTATTTGCCGCATGACATCTCAACCATTCATCCGTCGCCTGCCGCGCCGCGTTTTCACTGTCCCGAAGTTTTTCCTCAAATTCGCGGATTTTTTCGGCGGAACCGCCACGCCCTTCCGTTAGCGTTTCATCTTGTTTTTTTCCAAGATGTTCCGTCCTTCCATCCACACCATCACCTTTTTCCAAAGATGATTTCAACCGCCGGCATTCATATCCAAGCCATCCGGCCCACAGCCAGACAAATACAACAACACAATATATAATTTTTTTTACGACTTTGATTTGACTATTCATCGTTAAAAGAATTCACCTTCTTCAATCATTACTGTCCGCATAAATATTAAGCAGTGACGCAAAAAACTATACCACGTTTTCAAGATTTTTTCAACGCCATTTTTACACGTTTTCAAGATTTTTGACGATAGTCAGCCTGTGGAAACGGCCTGAATGGACACACGTTTCCATGGTCATGGCGTTGCCTTCATGAGACGTGCAGGCGAAATTCCACACCGCCACAAGAAGACCCAATATCACTCGCCGACGGGCTTGCTGGCTTCAATCTCGCCCTTCCAATCGATAATTCCGCCGAATTCATAAATATGCTTGTAGCCAAAACTGGACAGCAATTTGGCGGCTTCATTCGAACGACGGCCTGACCGACAATAGATCATATAAACCTTCTTCTTGTCAGCCAGTTCGGGAATGGCTTCATTATTGCGGATATCCTGCTTCAGTGAATCAATCGGAACATTGATTGCGCCTGGGATATGCCCTTTGTCATATTCCTCCTTGCCTCTTACGTCAACGATCACGTAGCCGCTCTCTGTCGCCATCATCTCGG
>JAFZAB010000038.1 GCA_017548425.1 Victivallales bacterium | reverse complement strand
TTAATGATTTATGATTAATGAATAATGATTAATGAATGATGTGCGGCTAAAGATGTTTTCGTGGCTTTTCATGCACCGTTGATTTGTTTTCGTATCCTTTTACTTTAAATTATTCTTAGCAAAAATCAATGAAAGCGTATGCATAAGGAAAAACTTTGTGCCTGAAGATTCCAAACAGACCATATTTCGCAGCCAGGACGTCCCGCGCGTGCCAGGCGTCTATGTCTATCGAAACAGCGGCGGCGAAGTGATTTACGTCGGCAAGGCCCGCAATTTGCGCAGCCGCATGTCCTCCTATTTCCGTCCGTCTGGAGCCATGCAAAGCGATCCGCGCCGCCGCGCTCTCATCCACAGCATCGCAAGTTACGAAATCTTTCCCGTGGAAACGGAACAGGAAGCCCTCCTGCTGGAAGACCGTTTCATCAAGCAGTACAATCCGCGATACAACGTCGATCTGCGGGATGACAAACGATATCTGCATGTCTGCATCGATCCGACGGAGACCTTCCCACGCCTCCAGACGGCTCGCATCCGCCGTGAAGACGCACGAATCTATTTCGGGCCGTTTCCGTGGGCGACCGCTTTGCGGACGACCATCCGTTTTCTTGAAGTCCGCTATGGTCTGCGCAGCTGTCCCGTTGCGGAACCTACTGAAGACACGAAACTTCACTGCCATGAAGACGTCATCCGCGACTGCCTCTGCCCATGCATGGGCAAGGTGACGAAAGAGGAATATCATGAACGCCTCGAAAAGGTCATGGCCATCCTTCGCGGCGACTGCCGCGAACTCGTGGAGGAGCTCACGGCGGACATGACGGACAAGGCCCGCCAGATGGATTTCGAAGGCGCCGCCACCATCCGCGACATGATCGCCAATCTCAAATCCGTTCTGGAGCCCAACCGCCGTTTCATCAACCATACGCTCAGCACACGATTGACAGCGACCAACATGGCGGCCATCGAAGCCCTTCAAAAAGCCCTCAACATGGAGAAGCCGCCGCTCGTCATGGAATGTTTCGACATGTCCAATATCTCGGGCGTGCTCGCCGTCGGCTCCATGGTCTGCTTCAAGAACGGCCGCCCATCCAACAGCGACTACCGCCGATTCCGCATCCGTTCCGAAACAACCAACGACGACACCGCCTTCATGCGGGAAGTCCTGACACGCCGCTACGGCCGTCTCCTCCGCGAAAACCTCCCTCTGCCCGATCTGATCATTCTCGACGGCGGCGCAGGACAGCTTCGTATCGGTATGGAGGTCTTCCGAGAAATCGGCATGCCGAACATCGTCATGATCGGCCTCGCCAAACGCCATGAACATATCATCTGGCCCGACAGCGACGTCGAACAAGAGCTTCCGCGTGAAAATCCAGGCCTCCGTCTCCTTCAAGCCATTCGTGACGAAGCGCATCGTTTCGCCAACGGCTACCACCGCATGCTGAGAAGCAAGCGGATTGCGGATTCTCTCCTTTCGGATATTCCCGGAATCGGCAAAAACCGTTGCCAACAGCTACTTAAGCAATTCGGCTCCGTCAAAGCCATCGCCAAAATGACGCCAGAAGAACTGGCCGAAAAGGCAGACGGCGTCGGTCTTGAAACCGCCAAGAAAATCATCGATTATCTCACCTCCCATCTCATCTAACTACCTATTGCCATGAAATCACTAATTTCCATCCTCTGTCTTGCCGTCTCCGTCAGCGCGATTGCCGCTCCGAATCCGCTTCCGCAGTTTTCCTTCACATATCGCGGATTGGATCTCATGAATATTCCAAGCAGTTGGACGCAGGAAAGGAAGTTGTTGAAACAGAAGGACAAACAAATTGAAACCATCACGGCGACGGAGCCAGACGGCGTCACGCTCATTCTGGAAAAGACCGTTTACACGAACCATCCTGTCGTCGAATGGATGCTGTCGTTTGAAAACCATACCCTTCAACCGACCGGTCGTTTCACACGGATTTCCGCTGCGGATTTCACGTTGCCATTCGGCAAAAACGAAGCCGTCACGCTTTGGAAAGGCATCGGCGAAGCCCCCAATCCGCCGGACAACTACTCCTTCACTCGCATCCCGCTGGAAGATGAAAAATCCATCGAAATGACTCCAATTGAAGGATATCCGAGTTTCAATGCATTCCCCTATTTCCGCGTCTATTCACCGAAACGCGGCTATACGGTTGCCATTGGATGGGAAGGCCAATGGCACGCATCCATCAAAAAACAAAACAACGGCGTTGCCGTCCGTGCGGGGCAGCAAACCGTCGATTTCTATCTGAAACCAGGCGAAAAAGTCATCGCGCCACGAATCACCGTCCTTTCCTATGAAACAGAAGACGACGCCGTCAACCTCTGGCGGAAATGGTTCCGCCAATATATCCTGCCGCGCGAAACGGATGGACGTGTCATCCGTCCGCGCCTTGTGGCGGACGGACATGAACATGGCGAACTTTACACGGAAATCACCTGCGACCGCCAGATCGAACTTGTCAGACAATTGCGCAGCAAAGGGTTGCATATGGATTCATGGTGGATTGACGCAGGATGGTACATCCGTGAACTGCTGCAGAATCCGCCTATCGGACAATGGTTTCTTGTCGGCGACTGGACGCCCGATCCAAAGCGTTTTCCGCGGATGTTCAAGCCTTTGTCGAACGAACTCGCCCTCGAAGGCTCCGAACTCGTCCTTTGGTACGAGCCTGAACGCGTCCATGAGAAATCGCCCGTCCTGCCAGACGTTTCGAAATATCTTGCACCAGCCAATCACATCCTTTCAAAACGCTACGATCTCTCCAATCCCGCCGTCGTTGACCATCTCATCAAAACCATTGGCAAGTCGTTGCAGGACAACGGTGTCAGCTTTTATCGGCAGGACTCCAACGGCGCAGGCCCAATCCATTTCTGGATGAGCAGCGAAAAAGCGTTGAACGACGGCCGCCGCGGCATGGTTGAAAATCAGGCCATCCAAGGCATGTTCCGTTTCTGGGACGGCCTCAAAAAAGCAAAGCCCGGTCTGCTCATCGACGTATGCGCTTCCGGTGGAAGACGCAACGACTTGGAGACGCTCCGTCAAGGCGCCGTTCCGCTCCATTACAGCGATGTCGGCTACACAGATTTCATCGCGAAACAGCGCTACCACCACATGCTGAACCAATGGTTCCTTTACTATAAGAATATTGCGCAGCACTGCTACGACGGCGCCAAGCTCAATCAGTGGAAATCCGTCATCGACATCGCGCCGTTCCACACCGTCTATGCTCCCGCCTATTTGCGCGAAGATATTTCAGCCGAAAAGAAATGGAACGAAATCTGCCGCCAAGTCTCTCCGTATCAAGTAGATGCGGATTACTATCTCTTGACGCCGGAAGTCTTTGGCATCGACCAATGGTGGGTCTGCCAATTCCATGATCCAATCACGCAGTCGGGCGTTCTGCAGGTGGTCCGCAACGAAAAGAATACAGACGCATCGCTCGTTCTTTCCCTGAAAGCCGTTACCGCCAAACGACTTGCCTATGAAGACCTCTATACGGGCCGTCATTTCGAAGGTGGCCGAACCGTCGAACTCGTTCTAAAGCCCGGCACCGCCACCGTCTTCAAATATTCCATGAAACGCTAAACCACAGGAATTTTCATATGGCTTCCATAAGAATGCTCGGCACATGCTGCGCCGTGCCGGAAAACGAACCGAATCAAGACTGCACATGCGCTCTAATCGATAATAACATCTTGATTGACGCTGGCTTCTGCGCCGCCGCGAACATGCTTCGCCATGGTGTCACGCCCTGCGATCTGGACTATTTGTTCATCACGCATTGCCATCACGACCACTACATGGGGCTGCCGCAGATTCTTTTCTACCATGCGATGAAGAATCGCGGAAAAACAAAAAGCAATCCGTTCACAATCATCGGGCCAAGACCAGAAGTCGGCATGGTCGTGGAACGGTCACTCCAATTCCTGCGGAACGACCAATTTCATTTCTTCAATGGGCTGGATTTGAATATCATCGAACTGAATCCAGGCGAAACCTTTGAAACGCTGCGATACGCTGTCAAGACCTGCCCGACCATCCATCCAGTGCCCGGCCTATGTTATCGCTTCACAGAAAATGAAACAGGAAAGTCTTTTGTATGTTGCTGGGATACAGCGCAATACGATGGACTCATCCGCTATGTGAAAGACGCGGATCTCCTGTTGCATGAAGCCTCCTACGGGCCGAACAAACGCGATCCGCTGCTGCCAGGCGGCCATTCGGGCGCTCCCGACGCGGCGGAACTCGCCAAAAATGGATGCGTCGGCAAGCTTGGGCTCGTCCATTATTATCCACGCCTTCGCGAAGAGAATCTGAAAGCCGCCCAAGCCATTTTTCCGAACACATTCGCGCCCCTTCCAGGCGAATTAATGGAAATCTAACCAGTACGGTGTGGCGGCGGCGTCCACGCCGTCGCACGCGGGGCTATGCCCGCGTTGCTTCTGTCCAGTGCCGGCGGCGGAAGCCGTCGGGCGGAGGCATTCGCCTCCGCCACACCATGAACAAAATTTACTTCAGAATCAGTTCAATCACAGGCACTTCGCCTGCGGATTGCGGCAGGACGACCGGCAGTTCCAACGTCAGCGCGTTTTCAGGCGACGAACTGTTCAACGCCGTATGAACGGCGCTGCCGCTCGTGCGGAATTTGATTTCACTGCCGTCGCAGAGCAGCTGCGCGTATTTCACTTTGTCCGCCAAGCCGGGCAGATGGATATGCTTGAACGGCCAGCTGAAGAGATGCAGATAGAGGCGTTTCGTCTCTTTATTATAGGTATAGCGGCAGTCGCTCGGCGCGACGAATTCGGCGGGGGCCTGTCCGCAGCCGTAGATGGAACGCGCATTGTATTTCATCCAGAAACCGAACGCCGCCAAGCGGTCCATTGCGCGTTGATCGATGTAGCCGCGGCTTGTCGGGCCGACGTTCATCAGCAGGTTGCCGCCGCGCGACACATGGTTGATCAGCATCTCGACGCACATCTTCGGCGACTTCCACGTCGCCTCATCACGGAAATAGCCCCACGATCCGCTGAACGTCTGGCAACCTTCCCACACGACGGGATTGCCCTTTTCATCGACCATCCCTTTGTCGGGCGTGTACTGCTCGGGCGTCACGATATCGCCGGAGCCAGGCAGATCCAGACGGTTGTCGATGATGATGTCTGGCTGGAGCTTGCGAACGAGCTTCACGAGTTTCTCCGACTCCCAGTCGTCGCGCCCTTTGCCGTTTTCGCCCGGATAGCTGAAATCGAACCACATGATGTCGATCTTGCCGTAGTTTGTCAGCAATTCCGTCACTTGGTCGCGCATGTATTTGGCATAGCGCTTCATATTGCGGCCTTTATTGAATTCTTCAGGCTTCGCGCGGTTGCGCATGGGATGGACGCGGTCCAGCGTGAAGTCCGGATGATGCCAGTCGATCAATGAATAATAGAAACCGACATGCAGGCCCTCCGCGCGGAAGGCGTCCACGACTTCGCGCAGCAAGTCTTTGCCAATCGGCGTGTTTGGAGCTTTGTAATCGGTCCATTTGCTGTCGAACAAACAGAAACCTTCGTGGTGTTTCGTCGTAATGACGAAATACTTCATGCCGGCCTCTTTGGCGGCTTTGGCCCATTCCTTCGGATTGAACATGTCCGGATAGAACAAATCAAAATACTTCTGGTATTCTTCATTGGAGATCTGTTCATAGTGGCGGATCCATTCATGCCGCGCCAACATGGAATACAGCCCCCAGTGGATGAACATGCCAAACCGATCATGCGTAAACCAACTCGTGTCGCCTTTTCCGTACTTGCCCATTTTCAGCTCCTGTTTGTGATTCTTTCAATGACGATCAAAACGAAAAACTGTTTTCACAATACGCATGTTTGATGGTTTTTCAAGCAGGCCGTTCAAAAAAACATATTGAATGAGACTGGATGGACTGGATATACTGGAATATCTGGAGATACTTTTGAATCCAGCAACTCCAGAAAATCCAGCTAATCCAGAACAAGACCCGACAAGCGGAGGAAAGGCTTATTCCGGCAGGACAGGCGCCAACGCAACGCGGAAACCAATGAAATCATCCGCTTTGTTCGGCTCGTAACTCGCGCGCTCCGTCACACGGCTGCCGTTCGTATTGTTACGCCAGCTGCCGCCGCGAGCCATCACCTTGCTACCGCGTCCCATCGGATCCGTCACAGGCTTCAATGAGTAGGCTTCGTAAAAATCATGGCACCATTCGCGGACATTGCCGCTCATGTCATAGAAGCCAAGCTCGTTCTTTTCCTTGCCACCGACTTCTCGCGTGCCGTCTTCAGTGCCTCTATTGGCGTCAAACCAAGCGACATCTATCAGCTTGTTGCTGCCGCTGAACAGATATCCGCGGCTTTTCCGGCCGCCTCTTGCGGCGAACTCCCATTCAGCCTCCGTCGGAAGACGATATTCGTATCCAAACGGCAACCGCCCCGCATCGCGCTCCTTGCGCGTCAAGGCTTCACACCATTTTTCAGCTTCTTTTTTGGTAATCGAATCAACTGGCAAACGCGCGCCGACGTATTTCGAATGGTCGTCATCCAGCCCCGCATAACGCGCCATCGCACAATATTCCTCCTGCGTCACTTCGTATTTTCCGAGCCAGAAGCCATTGGAAATCTGCACGGTATGACGCGGCTTCTCATCCTTTTTGGCGTCTTTGGAATCGCTGCCCATTTCAAAACTGCCGGAATCCACCCAAATCAATTCCATGAACATCGGCTTGTTGATTCCATCGACTCCTGCGTCCTTCGGCACGGAACTCTGGTCGGTGGATGCTTTTCCGCCGTCAGCCGAATACGATGCGGCCATGGCTTTTTCCGCTGAACCATCAGCCAAATCATCAACATTCAACGGCAGAAGCCTGACCGACTGTTCCGCCGACGCAACCGCCTTCCGTTCCTTCATCTCCACATAAATGGTCTTCACCCCTTTCCAGTCAATGACAAACGACTGCGACCCGAACAACAGACCTTTCTTGTCATCCTTGAAAAACGCCTTGGCTTCGACTTTCCGCTCAATGCCCAAGGTCGCCTCAATTTCACATTTCGGTGTCTTGTACAACCGTCCATCAATATAGACATCCGCCCCGTCCAGCGGCTTGCCATCCGCTATCGCCACGATCTTTGCGACGCCGTCTTCCCTTACCATCTCGACTTGAATTTTTTGTCTGCCAACCCAGTCAATTGTAAATGTCTTCTTTCCTCGATAGGAAACATGGTGTTCATCAATATATTCCGCCGTGACTTCCACTTTGTGCAGATCAGGAGCAAACGCTTCTATCTCCACGGAATTCCAATATGTTTTTTCCTCAACCGTCAATTTCGCGCCTTTGATCGTTTTATCATGAATGGTCGCCTCGATATAAGCCTTTCCAAAGCCTGAACGAACTGACGAACTACGCTTGGGGACATTGTCCGTTGCAGCTTCTGTTCTAGTGGCTTCCTGCGGTGTCAGCGGTTGCGGAGTCTCATCCTGATTGGCGGTCATGGTATTCGCGTCCGTTGATTCATCGTCGTTTTTCATCGACGATGAATCATCATCAGAAGACGGTTTGTCCGTATGAGGCGAGTCACCATCTGGTTTCACCTCTTGATTCGAATCATCGTTTTTCTCATCTTCTTTTGGAGGTTGATTGTCTGTTTTGGATGAATCATCCGTCTGATTCTCAGAGGAATTTTCCGAAGGCTTCTGAGAGTCATTCTCCGAATCCTCCTTTTGTTCGTCATCCTTGGTTTCGTCTGCCTTTTCCTCCTCTGAAGAACCAAAGTTAGACATGTCGAAAGGAGTCATATCCTGATACTGTTCGATATCCGAACGCGGAATGACCGTTTCATCCAAAGTCTCAGCCTGCTTCACGATGAGATAATACATCAACGCCGCAATCACCGAGATGAGAATCAAGGGAAGGACAACCCTGAACAGAACGCTTTTCACCCCTTTGGATTCATCGCTCCACACACCGTAGATTTCTTCGTTGGCGTTCGAAAGAATATGGGTATGGGTTCTCGTATATTTGCCTGTGATCGGGCCTGTTTTGCCATAGCGGCCAGTTACGGGGCCGGTCTTGAGAGGCCCTGTGATGTTTCTGACCGTACCAGTGTTCGGCATATTGGGAAGAGCGATCGGGATGCCTCTTGTAATCCCTCTGATGGTTCCCGTATTCCGCGTATTGGAAGTGGCTGCGACAGCGGCGGCGGCCGTCGTCGCCGTCCATACACCGTTCGGCATATCCGGAACGGCATACGGCTGATTGACCTTCGGCACATTGCCGGTGACTGTTTTGGGAACCGTCGTCGTCTGCGCCGTCTCAAAAGACAATGAACGAATATAATCTTCGCAGCTGGTGAAACGTTCGCTGCCACGCTTGGCAAGACTTCTGGCAATCGTCCCCTGCGCGGCGACAGCCAGGCTGATAATGGCCGGAGGCATTTCAGTCAGAACCGCGCCATGCAGCAGATTGATATCCGGAATGTCGAACGGCACATGGCCGGAAAGCATTTCGTAGGCGATGCACCCCAAAGCGTACAAATCCGTCCATGTCGTGCAAATCTGGCCACGCCACTGCTCAGGAGCTCGATAGAACGCCTCCCAGCCTGTGCTCTTCCACGGCTCCAGCATCCAGGCATTGTCGCTGCCCACATACGGAATGCCCAGATTCAAAATCTTTGGCTGTCCCTTTTCGTCAACCATGATGCATTCCGGCATCAGATGGCGATGGATTTCATTCGCCGCATGGGCCGCATCAATCGCGCTGGCCAGTAGCTTCAGTACCGGTATGGCGAATTTTGGAGGAACGATTCCGCCCTCACGATGCTCCTGCATCCAACGCCGCAACGTGATGCCTTCCACATACTCGATGACCATGTATGTCTTGCCGTTCTCCGCCGACAGTACATCCAGCATCTTCGCAATCCCTGCATGCTGAATGTTCTTCAACGTTTCACAACGACGCATGGCATCCGCCAGCAATACCGAATCATTGGTAATTTCTTCCGGCAGAGGCTTCAGCCAGACAAACGTGTTCGTTTGCTCATCGCGGCATTTTAACCCGCGATCAAACGTTTCGATCACTTTGTAGCGTCCTCCTAACAATGTGTCGGACATTCCCTGCATCTTCTTCTCCACTGTATTATCGCTCCGTGACCGCATCCTTGCGGAAACGCGTTCTTATCTTCAAATCCTGCGCGGGCCACCCAATGGCGACCGCCGCGACAGGAATCATCGTGTCTGGAAGATCCAGCAGCCGCCGAATCCCCTCCACACGCTCCAAACGTGGATGGACACCAAGCCAACATCCTCCTAGGGAAAGTCCATGCGCCGCCAGAAGAAGATTCTCCGTGGCCGCCGAACAATCCTGCAGAAGATACGACAATTCACCGCCATGCGCCTTCGTCAGGTCGCCACAGACGACAAATCCCATCGGAGCGTCAGCCAGAAAGCCGCCGTTCTTCAACAGCGCGGCAACCTGCCTGCGCGTCTCTTCTTTCTTCAAAACAATGAAATGCCATGGATCCTTGCAGCAGGCAGATGGCGCCGCCATCGCCGCCTTAAGAAGCTCCTGAACCAAATCATCCCCAACGGGACGTTTCTGGTATTGCCGCACGCTGCGACGGCCATACAGAAGATTCAGTTTCGGATTCAAACCACTGTCTGTGGCTTCCGCTGATTCCCCCATCGCCCCGCCGTTGACCTTCCGGATCGTCGAAGTCGTCGAACGACCCGCCACAAACGGAATGAACACGAACTTCTCCACAAACTCTTTCATGACAAAATACTCTTCGCGAACCAGCGTCTCCTCCGTGTAGTCGCCTCCCTTCGCGTAGATCTCCGGGCGGACGGCCGCCAGCGTATTCGTCGCCGTATCTTCAGCAAAGATGACGACGGCATCGACAAATGACATGCATGCAAGCAGATACGCACGGTCGCCCTCCGTCACGATCGGACGGGACGGCCCCTTGATCCGACGGACGGATTCGTCGCTGTTGATGGCCACCAACAGCGCGTCGCCCGCCTGCGCGGCCTTCGCGAGATATTCCGCATGGCCGCGATGAAGCAGGTCGAACACGCCGTTCGTCGCGACAAGCTTCCGGCCTTCGGCCTTCAGCTTGCCGTGCCAAGCAACGGCTTGCTCCAATGTCATGATTTTGTCTTCAATATCCATTCTGTTCCAACCGCCCGCATGTTCTGCGGGGCTTTTATGCGACTTTCATCCCTTGGCGGAAACCACCGAGACATTCGGAACCAGCAGATACGGCTGCTGCAACTGCGCATCCACGTCCGAACTGATCCGGACATCGCCCATCAGAAGGTCGAAGATGTTTCCCGCGACCATTGCGTTCTTCAGACGACCGACGATTTCGCCGTTTTCAATGACATAGCCCAAAGCCACGTTCGCGGAGAAATCGCCATTGGCGAGATTGCCCTGTCCGAAACCAAGCAACTGCTTGATGAACAGGCCGCGTTTCACGCTCTTGAACAATTCGTCCGACGTCTCGCTGCCGGGCAGGACGCGCGCGGCATGCGGCGAGCAGTTGTCGTTGCCCGTCGGTTCCGCGCCGGCCATTCCGGCCGTGTCCAAATCGTAGAGGAAAAGCTGCAGCACGCCGTCTTTCACAAGGAAACGACGTTGCGCGGGAATTCCCGCGCCGTCATAGCTGTCTGACTGCGGGCAGTAGTCCACGAACGGATTGTCCTCTATGCTGAAATTCGCCGCCGCGATCTGCTTGCCAAGCTTGTCTTTCAATGGAGACGTGCCTTTATAGACATTCCGGCCGTTCATGCCGCCGATGACAGGCGACAGGAAACCGCCAAGGAACTGCGGCGGAATGATGACAGGATAGGAGCCATCCGAAAGTTGAGCCTGACGGGAAGCCCTGCGCAGATCCGTCTCAATCGTCCGCTTGACGTATTCTTTGTCGTAAAGTCCGTTGACTTCCTGCCAGCCGCGATAGGCATGCGCGAACAGCATGTCCGTGCCTGTCGTCTTCTGGACGCCGCCGCCAAGAGACCAATGCGTGTCGCGGTTGACTTCGAACATGCCCGCGTTGTTCGCGATGATTCCCTCGCCTTCCGAACGCCCCGCACTGGCGCTGATATCCAGCGTGTCGTCAACGCCTTTCAGATAATCGACGATCTCCTGGCAGTCCGTCACCATTGAATCACGCGTCAGCTTCAGCACACTGTCCGAATGATGTTTAATATCTTGATACGCAACAGGTTTCGGAAATTTGCTGTAATGCGCATTCGCACCGACATGCGCCAAATCAATCGCACGGCGGACCATGTCTTCCATCGCTTCAGGAACGTTGCCGGACGCATTGCCGCGACGGCCATTGACGATGACCATGACATGGTAACCCATGGCCTCCTCGCCTTCCGTGTTCTTCAAACGGCCGGATTCGAACGAGCAGCCACGATACTCGTGATGGTTGAACGTGATGCGCGCCGCACTGGCGCCAAGCTTCTCCGCAAGCTCCAGCCCGGCCTTGATCCTCGGGCTCATTTTATCAATATATGATGTACGCATGTTGTTTCCTGAAAACTGTGTTTACACGACCTTTTGTCCAGCCATTACGCCTTGCCGCCGACAACTGCATTCCGGATGCGGATATGCGGCGCACCGCACGTCACCGGCAGTGGCGCCTGCCCGCCTTTGCCGCAACCGCCGCCATGCTGCGGAAGCAGCAGGTCGTCGGCGATGCCGTCGATATCCTTCAACGTCTCGAAAACATTTCCCGTCAAGACGATGTCGCGCAGGAGTTCGCAAATCTGTCCGTTGCGGATGCGGTAGCCGTACGCTGCGGAGAACGTGAACATTTCCATCATCGTCTGACCGCCGAAGGCGCCGCAGGCATAGATGCCGTCATCAACTCCCGCGAACAGCTCTTCCTTCGTCTGCTTGCCGGGCTCGATGAACGTGTTGGTCATGCGGACGATCGGACAGCAGCCACGATGGATGGCGCGGGCGTTGCCGGTCGGCTTCTCGCCCATCTTGGCCGCCGTCTCCAACGAATGGAGATGGCCCGCCAGAATGCCGTCTTTGATCAGATGCGTCCGCGTCATCGGCGTGCCTTCGTCATCCACCATCTGGCTGCCGAGCAGCGTCGCCAACGTCCCGTCGTCCGTGATGTTCAAATCCGTATTGCCCATCACACGGCCGATTTTCATCAAATCGCGCATCTGCGGATTTTCGAACAGGAAGTCCGCTTCGCTCAGATGACCGAAAGCTTCATGCGCGAACACGCCCGCGAACACGGGATTCATGATGACCGTGTAACGGCCGCCATCGCATTTCGGAGCCTTCAGCAGATCCAACGTCCGCTGCGCGACTTCCAACGCCGTGTCCTGACGGTTCAAAACGACATTGTAGTCGTCCGTCGAAGAAAAGCTCTCATGGGCGCGCTGAACTTGCGAACCGTCACGGGCCACGCCGGCCAGAGCCAACGTGATCCGCGGCCGCTCTTCCATGAAATAGTTGCCGCGCGTCGAAGCGAAATAAACTCTTCTGAACTGTTCCGAATAGCTGACGGAACTCGACTCCATCCCCTTCTGCCCCAGGATGATGTCGTTGTATTCTTTGATGACGGCCAGCTTGTCCGCAAACGGGACGCCACGGTAGTCATGCTTCATGGTGATCGGCGCGACGACATCGGCAGGCACTTCGACTTCCGCCAGTTGCGTCTTCTCCTTGCCGACCAACGCGGCGTCTGCGCAAGCGTCCGCCACTTTCTGTTCCAAATCGTCCAGCGAATCGAAAATGCACGTTCCCCAGCCGCCGTTTTTGCATGCGCGAACGATACCGCCTGTGTTGCAAGCAGTTGAAGCGGCCTCCAATTCCTTGCCACGATAGGCGAAATTCGTGCCGTCGTTTTCTTCAAAACGAATCTCCGCGTAATCCGCGTTCGCTTTTTTCAATGCATCCTGCAATCGTTGTTTCATATCGACCTTCAAAAATCCATGGATTCTTCGGCCACTCAAGGCCATTAATCTCCATACACAATGTTATAAAATTAATAATATAGTTGTTTGAAATGCAATAAGCAAATAATTTTAAAGCAATTCCATCACAATTTCGTCATTAAAAAGCAATCCCTGCGCAGTCGGGCGGAAGCCTTTGTCGTCAATTGTGACAAGACCAAGCCGTTCCAACCGTTCAAGCTCTTTTCCACGAAGCGTTTTTGCGTCAGTGCCAACGATTTCCGCAAACTGCCGCCATGTCCATCCGTCAACCGTCCGCATGCCAAACGCCAAAATCTCCGCGTCCCGTTTGCCCGACGGCAAAATGTCCATTTCAGCAGCCTCGTTTTCTAGCCATTTCGATAGATTTGAAACTTGTGTCCAACGGTCCATTCCGTCAAATGACGTCGCCGCCGGGCCGATGCCCAGATATGTCCCGCCATGCCATATGTCGTTGTTATGACGGCACTCACAGGCGGGCTTCGCGAAATTGGAAATCTCATAGCGTCGCAGGCCGCCTTCCGCCAGAATCTCATCGGCAAACCGCCAATATTCAGGAAAGTCATCATCGTTCACACATGTTCCATGCGACGCCAACGGCGTTCCCTCTTCAATGGTCAAGGCATATGCGGACAGATGATCAGGCTTCAATTGCAAGGCTTTATGTAAATCCAAACGGAAATCATCCGGCGTCTGTCCGGGCACGTTGTAGATGAAATCAAAATTGACATGGCGGATTCCAGTCTTCCGCAACGCATCCACTTTTGTTTCAAGACCTTCCAGATGTCCGCAACGCCCTAACGTCTTGCGGATTCGCGGTTCGAAACTCTGGATGCCCATGCTGACACGCGTCACGCCATGCATCGCCATGATGGCGATTTTTTGCTCTGAAAGCGACTCCGGATTGGATTCCACCGTCCATTCCATGTCATTGGAAAAGCGGAAGTAACTGCAAATGCCAGTCAAAAGTCTTTCGAATAAATCGTCGTCCAACGCCGTCGGCGTCCCGCCGCCGATGAAGACGGAACGCAACGCCGCACAATTGTCCGACTGTTTTTCCATGTCTTGCAGGATGCGTTGAAGATACGCCTCCTGCTCCGCCCGCCCATAGCGTCCCAATGAATAAAATGCGCAATACGAGCATTTTCCATGACAGAACGGCACATGGACATACAATGACTCAAATGGACGGCGTTCGATGGGCACAATTAGCAATTATCAATTGTGAATTTACAATTATGAAGAAGTTATGATTATTTAGAACAAATGTAATTAGAGCATAAAGCACCAGCCAAATAATAATTATGCATTATGCATTATGAATTATGCATTAAAGCATCCGAGAGGATGCGCGCATGATTCTGCCAATTGAATTGCGCGGCGCGTTTCGGACCTTCCGCATGAAGACGCGCCCGTTCATTCTCGTCCGTCAGCAACGTTGTCAACGCACGTCGGATTTCGTCAACGGATGTCGGATCGAACTGGACTGACGTATCTCCGCCAATCTCCCCAAGGCTGGAAGTATTTGAACAGCCGCATGGAACGCCATAGTGCATGGCTTCAATCAACGACAGCCCAAACCCTTCGAACAGCGACGGAAAGACATAGCAGGCGGCGTTTTCATACGCCTCCTTCATGTCGGCGGAATCCACGAAACCGCAGAACACGATATCGTCTTTCGCGGGCGACGCCTCCGCCGCCGCATGGATTGCTTCGCTTCCAGGCCAATCCGCTCCCGCCAGAACGAGCGGAAAATCGTGCCGCAATTCCTCCGGCAAGCCTTCATAGGCTTGTATCAGGCGGACATGGTTCTTGCCCGGATGCTCAAGTCGCGACACATAAAACACATAATGGCCCGAACGCAGCCGCGGGTGAGCCGCAAGCCATCCGCTTCGATGCGTTTCCGGCAGGCTCAAACCATTGTACGCCACATGGATTTTTTCATGCGGGACATGCCAGTATCGCTCCAAATCCGTGGCAGTCGCATGACTGACCGCCGCCACGAATTTGCTGCCGCGAATCAGCCACGGCAGCACTTTCTTGATATAGAATGTCCGAAACGCATCATATTTGTTTTCAACATGATACTGCGACAGATCATGGACGACCGACATCGTGGGGACCGGATAGAACAGGAAGGAACGCCTGTTCGCCGCCGTGATCAAACATGCGTCGTATTTGTCACGCGAAATCATGAACGGCACAACGAACGCATGATAGAGCATGGAAAACACGGCGCGGCGTGTGAAACTCGGCATTTCAATCGTCTTGAAACCATTGAAATGATGGGACATGCCAGATTCAACAAGTAACGTCAAATCATGCCCTTGCGCGGCAAGTTCACGGATAACATGACGGATATAGACCGATATGCCTGAACGGCCATCGTCAAACGGAACGCATGACACAAACAAACGCATGGTTCATCCTGTTTTGGAATGATTCCTTCTACAGCGCAACGGCTTTGCCGCTGCGGACGCTTTCGATTTCCGCCTTCACGACGCGGATCGTCTCCATCGCCGAAGCCGCCGTGACCGTCGTCGGCTTGACGCCTTTTCGGATGCAGTCGAAGAAATAGGCCTGTTCATTGAAATACGGGCCAGCCGTCGTGATGTTCAGACCGCTCTTCAACTCCGCGAGGCTGGACGACAGATCGACTTCCTCAGGAGCGCCGCCTTTATAGACCAGCAGCGCGGGCTTGTTGCGGCTGTTGAATTCCAGCAGGCCGTTTTCAAAGAAAGCGCGATAACTCGCCGTGAACGGGAAGCCTTGCGGCGCGTCCGCGCTGCCTTCCGCGCTCACGATGATGTTGCCGTCATACAGATATTGCGTGAAATTGTGGAAGATACCGCCCTGTGTGCGGTTGTCATAGCTAACGCCATGGGAGAGAACCGCTTTCGGCGTTCCGAGCATCCACAGGATCGCATCCGTGTCATGAATATGGCGGTCGAAAATCTGCATGCCGCCACGCTCTTCGTCCAAAAACCATCCTTCGAAACCGACGGATACGCCGCCGACGCGCGTCATGGACAACGCCCTCAGTTCACCATAGATTTTGTCATCGATGGCTTTTTTCAAATAGATATATTCATCCCAAAAACGCAGGACCTGACCAATCATGAAGTTCTTGCCCGACTTCTCGGCGGCTTCCGCCATTTCACGGCAACAATCGACATTCAGTGACATCGGCTTCTCGCAGAACACATGGTTGCCCTTCTCCAAAGCCATAATGGAAAACGGCTTATGCAAATATGTCGGAGCGCAGACGAACACGACGTCGAAATCGCCTTCCGCAATCATATCCGCCCCGTCCGCATACGTTTTCGGCACGCCAAGCTCGCGCGCCGCCATGGCGCGACGCTCCTCACGGGCATCCGCAACAGCCAAAAGTTTGACATCCTCATGCTTCAGCAGCAACTGCCCATGAGAACGCCCCATGTTGCCATAGCCTATCAAACCGACTCTAATCATAATCCATTCCTCTTTCTATAACATTCAGTATTCAGCATTCAGCATTATTTCTCTTCTGGCCAGTCTTCGCCCGTCAATGTGCGGAAACGCTCCTGTAGAATATTCGCGCGGTTTTTGCTACGTTCCGTCGCAAGACGCCGCAGATCACGGACTTCCGACTCCAGTTTGTTGATTTGTATCAACTGCTGTTGCTGCGCTTCATCAAACGCCTGCTCCAATAGTTTTCGCAACTGGAGACGCGATTCCTTCAGCAACGCAAGCCGTTGATCCGCCGCATCTTTCGCTTCATTCTTGGCAGGCTTCGCCAACTGCTGGATTTCGCGGCTGAGCCGTCTCACCTGACATTGCTGCTTCTCCTTCTTGACCATGCGGTCATACGCCGCGTTGTCCTCTCCGCGCAACTTGTCCACTTCCTGAAAATGATCCGCCAACTGCCCCAAATACGCATCCATAGCCTCTGGATACGCTTTGCGGCGCTTTTCAATCTCCTCCAGCAAATCCGGAGCGTTCTCGCGATAATAGCCCAACATGGCCTCCGCTTCGACGTTCGGGCGGACACGCTTCAGCGTCTCCGCCAATTCAGCCTGCACGGCGGTGGCCAGACAAGCCATCGCCACTGCCACCATGACCATCATTTTCCACATGGAAGTTCCTCTCCTCCAACACTATTCGAATTTCACGACTTTTGGACGCGCGGGCAATGCCTGATTCCCTTTGCGCGCCTCCTCCAATTCCGCGACCGCATCTTCGTCAAGCCACCAGTAGGCGCTATATCCACCACCGCTGTCGTATCTGCCCAACACCGTCTTTGGCGTTCCGAACTTGTTCCAATACAACAACCTAATGTAGTTGATGTTCCACAGGAGGACATACGGGAATTCGTCATAGATCAGCTTGTCGATCTGACGGCAGATTTCATTCCGTTCCGTCACGCTGAAAATCGATTTCTGCTTTTCAATCAACGCATCAACCGCCGCGTTGCGGAAACCAGTAAGATTGCTGCCGCCTTCACGATCCGCTTCTTTCGACGACCACATGGATTCCGGATTCTTGAACAGACCGGAGCTCCACGCCGCCCATGTCATGTCGAAATTATACGCATCCATGTCCTTCGCCCAAGCGGACCAGTCCTTCGTCTCAATGGTCATCTTGATACCGACGTCTTTCAATGCCGAACCAAACATCGTCACATATTTGTCCGAATTGCCGCCGCGATTCAGAAAGACGAAACTGAACTCCTTACCGTCTTTTTCCAAAATACCCGTGGCGGGATTCGCCTTCCATCCGGCCTCCGCCAGCAGTTTCCGCGCGGCGGGGGGATCGAATTTGATCAGTTCATTCTTGCACGGATGCTCCGCGTCGTACAAATCCTCCCAGAAGGAACGATGCATGAAATACTGGCTGTACATCATCGTCGTGTTCATCGTCTCGCGGTCAACCAAATGCGCAAGTGCCTTGCGTACACGGACATCGTCAAATGGTGGACGACGCATGTTCATCGCGAAGCCTTGGAAACCGACGGGACTGTAGTTGTAGATCGACTGCTTCACAATCCAGTTCTGACGGACTGCCGCCACGCGATCTTCAATCTTATGCCACTGGCTCGCCGTATAGACGTGGAAAACGTCGATTTCGCCTTTCAGAAACGCCTCGAACGCATTGTCCTGATCTTCAAAAAAGACGCATTTGATTTCATCGAAGTTGTTGAGATTCTGCTGGTTCTTCCAGCCGCTCCGCCACCAGTCCTGACGCTTTTCCAGCACAAGATAGAAACCTTCCTTCAGCTCCTTGATCCGATACGGACCGGACACGACAGGAAACTCAAAATTGATTTTGTTGAAGTCCTGCCCTTCCCAAACATGCTTCGGCAGGATTTCCATGCCGCCCACCGCGCCCAGATTCTGCCAATGGACTTCCTTCGCGCGGAAACGAACGGCTTTTCCATCATCCACGATTTCAGGGACTTCCAAACGTTCAAGAGCCAGTTTGTTCGAACCGGTCATGTTCTTTGGATCAACAATCGTCTTGTACGTCCAGACGACGTCTTCGGCGGTCACGGGCTTTCCGTCGCTCCAGCGTGCCGCCGGATCCAGCCAGAACGTGAACTCCAACTTGTCATCGGAAATCGTCCATTTTTCCGCCAACGCGCGGTCGTATTCCAACGTGCTCGAATCCATTTCAATCAGACTCTCGAACATTGCACCGAAAACACGGGCGCTCATGAAGTTGCTGTCCAGCAAGTAGTTAAGACTTTTCGGCGACGCCCCAAGATACTCCTTGAGCAAGCCGCCCTGCTCCGCCAGCGGACTGGCGACCGGATCCGGCTGGCCAATCCGACTGGCCTTCGGATAAAATTCCACGGCGGACAGCATGCACGCCACCATCAAAACAAGCAGGCTGATTTTCTTCATGGAAAGCACTCCTTTGGAATAGTCACAGGCCTAAAACGCCGGGAGCCAGATAATAAAGACGGCCGGGCTGAAGCTGAATCGCGGCGGCCTTCATCAGCGGATTGTTCGCTGAACGCATTTCCATCAGGCTGTCCCAAAAACGACCGCGAACACCGTATTTCACGACGCACGGCTTCTCTGCATTTCCCAACTCCCGCGCCTTCGCAAGAGCTTCCGGCATGCCGCCTAATTCATCGATAAGCCCTAATTCCAAGGCTCTTGCGCCGCTGACGACACGGCCGTCCGCAAACTCCGCATGGCGGACAGCGTTTTCATCCGCATACGCAGGACGTCCCTCTGCCACGATTTTCGCGAATTCACCGAACGATTCGTCGATGTGCTTCTGCAAATAGTTCTTTTCATTCTCGCTTAAATCGCGCATCGGCGACAACATGTCCTTCATGTCGCCAGATTTGATGACAACCGGTTTGACGCCAACCTTTTCCGCAAGCCCGCTCAGATTGTAGGACGACAAAATGACGCCGACGCTGCCCGTCATCGTCATTCTGTTCGCGACAATCCAGTCGCCGCCAGCCGCCAGATAGTAGCCGCCGCTCGCACCAAGGCTGTGCATGCACGTCACGACTTTCTTGCCCGCGGCGCGGCAATCCTGCAACGCGCGATGGATTTCATCCGTCGCGACGATTTCTCCGCCAGGCGAATCCATATCCAGCAGAATCGCCACGACATTCTTGTTCTTCTTCAGCTCCTGAAGAATCTTGCAAAGGTCGCCAGCGGACGCGACACCCGTGCCGCCACGACCACGAAGGATAATGCCTTTCACGTCAATCACAGCGATTTCACGCTTGCTCTCGCTTTTCACGATGACACGGCGCGTCAAATCGCTTTTCGCCGTCAATTCGCTTCCGCCCAACGTGGTGGAAACTTCGCCAATCTGCGTATCAACAAACGATCCAATGCACGCTCCCAACGCCCCCAACGCGACAATCGCCAGAATCGGAAGCAGAATGAAGAAAATCAAAACGGCGATCAAAAAGCCCCACAGCCATCCATGGGACCGTTTACCTGCATACGGGCAGACAACGGGGCCAAACCGATGATAGGACGTATGTGGTTGCTGTGGCGGCTGTTGCGGAGGAACTTGATAATAGCCGCTAGTCATGGACGGCGGTGGAGGAGCCTGATAATAGCCACCTTGCGGCGGAATCGTCTGGCGGTAGTCCTGTGGATTGATAGGTGTCGCCATCGGCGGTGGTGGCGGCGGCGCACCAACGCCGCCCATTGGCTGCTGCGCCATGGCGGGATTTTCCTGCGCCCTTTGATTCTCCAATGGCTGACCGTTCTGTTCGCTCATGATTTTCGCCCTCCGACGTATTTGTATTTTGACAGGCTCATTTTACAAAAAGCCGTCGTTTTTACTTTACATTATATATATTATTGGCGTGGCGCCGTTTCCTTCAAATTGTAGTCCTTTCCCTGCTGCGCGACCCGCGCATGCTCCACCTTCAAATAACCGGACGCGCGGCTCAACTGCGGATAACCGCCATCCGCCACATAGTAAACTTGCTGTCTGAGCTTTACAACCTCACCGATCATGCTGTAAACAGAATAGGAATACAGATGCGGCGCCACTTGAATGAGAATATGGATGGCGCTGCTTCCATCGACATCCATCTGCGGAACGGACGAGCCCATGAACGGCCCTAAACGGAAAACACCATAGACCAATTCGTCATCCTCCACGCGAAGGCACCACATGCTGCCCACGTTGTCCGTGAACTGGATGAGCTTCACTTTCACATTGCGGATCTGGTCCGTCTCTTTCTTCATCGGCAGGCCGATGACCTTCTCCTTGATGACATTCCCTTCCTTCACTTCAACGATGATCGGTTCGGATGCGCAGTCATGCGGCAGACGATGGTGGCTGATACGGGCCTCGATTTTATAGACGTCAGGACGTTGCATGTCAAACAATGAGTTGATGTCCAGAACAAGCTCACGGTTCAGGCCTGGCGCGAGAATGATGTCTTCCATTGGATTCGCGGATGGATCCAGGCATTTCACCATCTGGCCGGACTGACGGCGGACACTGAACGTCAACTTGCCACGTTCGGTCGCATCCGCACCGCCGAAGACAAGCGTGTTGCCGCTGTAGTTGCGCACTGTCAGTCGCATTTTTATGCGTTCATAGCGAAGATAGCAGTTCTGTTCGGCCTCAAGCTTCATGCCCAGCTGCGCATGCGCGGCCATGCCAAGCAGCAGCATGGCGCCAGCCATAACCAACATTTTCCGATAAGCCATCTTTTCCTCCTTGGTTATCTGTCTATTTTCCAAATCCTATGATCATGATTGTTGCACGCCGCCTGCTTTCCCAAGCTTCGCGACAATGGTGTCTGCCACCGCTTCCGCATCCGTCCAATGACTGCATTGGACACCGTTCAATGGACATTGTTTCTTGAAACATGGACTTTTAGAGCATCCGCTGCGAAAAACGACATGCAGGCCTGGCCCGTACGGCCCCGTCAACACAGGATTCGTCGCCCCAAACAACGCCACGCAAGGCTTTTTCAAAGCCGCCGCGATATGCATGGGGCCGCTGTCATTCGTCAACAGCGCATCGCTTCTGGCCAGCAGCCCGACCAGCCCCGTCATATTGCTCTTTCCCGCCAGATTCAACGGCTTGGCCATCTTGCATCCAGAGATGACTTGATCGCAAATGGGCCGTTCATCTGGCGCGCCCAGCAACCATATCCGAACATTGTTCAATCTTCTTGAAACGGCATCCAGTACGGTTGCGAAAAAATCCGTCGGCCAATTCTTGCTCGGCCATCGCGAAGAGCAACCGACGGCCAAAACAGGCCCGTCCCCTTCACAATCCGCCAGAAGGCTGTCCGCCGCCGTCAGCCATTCCGGATTGACGTTCAAATCCGGAATCCGCAATTCATCACAGCCCGGAAACGCCTGCCGCACCAAATCGCCGTTTTTTTCGACGGCATGCCGAAGCTTCGCTTCAGGAGCATATTTTTCCGTATAGAAGAACGGAGAGCCTTCACGCCCCGTCGAAAAACCAATCCGCCGTGGCGCACGGCTTGCCCACGACATCAGGCCGCTTCGCAAAAGTCCTTGGAAATCAATGGATACGTCATAGTTTTCCTTTCGAAGATCTTCCAGAAACGCCCTTCGTGCATCGCCATGCCAAATCTTCGAACGCGGGAATTTGACAATTCGGTCAACGCCTGGAAACATCCCCAGAATGCCCGCCAGACTGTCGTTCACCACCCACGTAAGGGATTCCAATTCATTTCCCAAACGGCGTCGAAGCATGTCAACCGCCGGAAACGCGTGAACCACGTCTCCCAGGCTGCTCGGTTTTATCACCAGTAACCTCACGGTTGACTCCTTTTCATCTTTTCTAAATCATTATCAATTCAGCATTCATCATTCAGCATTCAGCATTGCTCATCTTCCTACCGCCAAACGATCCGCCAACCGTTGCGGCAATCCCGCGTCGATGATCTTCTGCTGTGTCGTGGCGATATCGTATTCGACGCGATACAGCTGCACAAGCGCCTCTTTCGGCGAAAACACAGCGAACGCCGCCCGCCAGTCACCGTCACGCGGCTGTCCGACGCTTCCGACGTTGATCAGATATTTCCTGTTCTGACCGAACTGGACGCTTTCGTAGAAACCGCCCGTGATCGTCATGTCGTTCTTTTCAAACGCCAACGGCACATGGGTGTGCCCTATGAAACACAGCGAGAAGGTTTGATATTGGAAACTCGTCTCCGCGCTGAAACGGTCGAAAATGTACCCCCAACCGCTTGGATTGTCCAACGTCCCATGGACCAATTGGAAACGGCCGAAGCCTGGAACCGCGCAATGCAGCATGTACGGCAGTTCATGCAGCCATTGCAAATCCGATGGACCCAGTTTCCGCCGCGTCCATTCCACGGCGGTGGCCGCCAGCGGATTGAAGCCAAGCGTCTCCTTGCCGTTGGAGACGTATTCGTCATGATTGCCTTTCACGACGCCGACCAAATTGTCGCCCAGCCCTCGTAGCAGGTCTAGGCATTCCTTCGGATTCGCGTTGTAACCAACGACGTCACCGATACATGCGTATTTGTCCACACCAAGCTCGCGGCAAGCGGCCAAAACCGCCTCCATGGCTTCCAGATTTCCGTGTATGTCTCCTAAAATCGCGTATTTCATAGTATCCGTTCTGCCATCTCGGATGTTAATTGTTCAAACTGTGGATCGGGGCGGGAATGTGGCCGCCATATTGAATGAATCGTGCGGATTTGCCGACGTTCGGGACGGGCATGACCGTCCCGCCGCCAAACAGGCCACCGAATTCGACGCGGTCGCCGGCCTTCTTTCCGGGCACGGGAATGAACCGCACGGCCGTCGTCTTCTTGTTGATCATGCCGATCGCCATTTCATCGGCGATCATGGCGCTCAACGTCTCCGCCGGCGTGTCGCCCGGCAAGGCGAGCATGTCCAAACCGACGGAACAAACGCATGTCATCGCCTCAAGCTTCTCGACGCTCAGTTCGCCGCGTTCCGCGGCTCCCGCCAAGGCGGAATCTTCCAAAACAGGAATGAACGCGCCGCTCAGGCCGCCGACGGATTGCGACGCAAACGCCCCGCCTTTCTTCACGGCGTCGTTCAGCATCGCGATGCACGCCGTCGAACCAGGCGCTCCAATCGCGTCCAAACCAAGCATATAGAGAATTTCGCCGATACTGTCGCCAACCTTCGGTGTCGGCGCCAACGACAAATCAACAATACCAAAACCAATGCCCAGCCGTTTGGCGACTTCGCGTCCAATCAGCTCACCGCACCGCGTCACACGGCAACTCGTCTGCTTGATCTCCTCCGCCAAATCGTCCAGACCGAGATTTTCCGCTCCGTCTCGTTCAATCCTCCGTTCCAACGCTCTACGAACAACGCCCGGGCCGCTGACGCCGACGTTGATGACGACTTCCGGTTCGCCATGACCATGGTACGCTCCCGCCATGAACGGATTGTCCTCCGGCTGGTTCGTGAAAACCACCAATTTCGCGCATGCGAAACCATCCTGTTCACGGCTGCCTTCCGCCAACTGCTTGATGATCTTGCCAAGCTTGCCGACCGCCGTCATATTGATGCCCGCCCGGCTGGAACCGACGTTGATGGACGCACAGACTTTTCCCGTCGAAAGCAACGCCTGCGGAAGTGTCTCCATCAGAATGTCATCCGCCGCACTCGCGCCTTTCTGAACCTGTGCGCTGTATCCGCCGATGAAATCCACGCCGACCGACCGCGCGGCCTGGTCCATCGCCTTCGCCAACGCGACAAATCCCGCCGCGTCATGGCCCGCCGCCACGTCGGCGGCCGGACTGACGGCCAGACGTTTGTTCACAATCGGCACACCGTATTTCGTCACAATCTGATCACAGACATCCACCAAATCACCGGCGTACTTTTCAATCTTGTTGACAACGCGGCGGCACATGACATCTACGTCCTGATGGCGGCAGTCCAACAGATTGATACCCATGGTGATGGTTCGCACATCCAGATTGTCCTTCTGGATCATGCCAACCGTACTGATGATTTGATCGGAACGCATCATTTGCAATCGTCTCCTGACGTCTGATTATCAACGTTTTTCCCTCTCTTTCACGACATCCAGCATGACCAGCGGGGCATCCGCGTAGATGCGGAACACGCCCATGTCCAGCAGTTGCCGCATCTTCTCCGCGTCACCGATGTTCCACGCTCCAGGCAGAACGCCCGCCGCGCGGATTTTCGCGCATTTCTCCGCCGTCACATACTGATGGTGCATCACCAGCTCCTGGAAGCCGTTGGTTCGACATACATCTATATAGTCCTCCACTGGCACATCTTTCTTACCGACATCGTAAAAAACGTACGTTTCCGGCAGAAATTTGCGAATATCGATCAGCCGCTGCAACGTCCCTTCGTTGAATCCTGTCCATTCGACGGCATCCGCCCGTCTGACGACGCGGGCCACTTCCTCCGCGATGCCGTCCGCCTTCAGTTGGATGGAAAAACGCGCCTTTTTCGTCCAAAGGATCATCTGCAACGCCTCTTCCAACGTCGGAATCACCGTGCGCGGACAAACCGCCGCATCGAGATTATGCGCCGTTCTGTAGGAATGGCTGAAATCCAGTTCGCGCAGCTCTTTCAGCGTCGATTCGGCGATCACGAGATTCGCGTCCGCCGTCCGCCCCGTCGTCGTGTCATGGCATAGGACGGCGACGCCATCTTTCGTCAGATGGACATCCGTCTCCACCCAATCCGCTCCGCAAAGCGCTCCGGCTGCGAAGCCGGGCAGCGTGTTTTCCGGATAATGGACGGGTTCGCCGCGATGCGCCGTCACGCCGTTATGCATGAATGTCGTCATATGTTAATGAATCCTTCTGTATTTGCTTTAAGCTTTAAGCTTTTAGCTTTTTTTAGCTTTTAGCTTTTAGCTCTAGATAAGCGGTTTCAGATTCCAGATTTCATTCGCGTAGTCCGAAATCGTCCGGTCGCTGGAGAACTTGCCCGAACGGGCGATGTTGATCAGCGACTTCCGCAACCACGCCTTGCGGTCGCGATAGAGTTCATCCACCTTCGCCTGAATGTCGATATACGAACGCAAGTCTTTGAGCACGAGATAGAAATCTTTGTCCATCAACGTATGCACCAGCCCGTCGTATTCGCCTGGCTCCGCCATGCTGAACACGTTCGTGCGGATGTTGTCGATGGCGCGGCGGATCTCCGCGTCGCTGTCATAGACATCCCATGCGCGGTAGTTTTTACGTGTTTCTTCAACTTCTTCCGTACGAAGGCCGAAGATGAAGATGTTCTCTTCACCGACTTCGTCGTAGATCTCCACATTGGCGCCGTCCATCGTGCCGACGGTCAACGCGCCGTTGAGCATCAGTTTCATGTTGCCCGTTCCGGAAGCCTCCGTTCCCGCCAGTGAAATCTGCTCGCTGACCTCCGCGGCCGGCATGATCTTTTCCGCCAACGATACGCGGTAGTCCGGCAGGAAGATGACTTTCAGCTTCTCATTCAGCCGTGAGTTGTTGTTCACGGCCTCCGCAACATGGTTGATGAGGCTGATGATTTTCTTCGCGATGGCGTAGCCGGGAGCCGCCTTGCCTGCGAAAATGAACGTGCGCGGAACCATGTCGTAGTCCGGATCGTCAATCAGACGGTTGTACATGATGATGATGTACAGGGCGAGCATCAGCTGCCGTTTGTATTCATGGATTCGCTTCACCTGCACGTCGAACAACGAATTCGGATTGACGCGGATGCCAGTCGTCTCGCTGATGACTTCCGCCAGATTCTTTTTGTTCGCCTGTTTGATGGCGCCGAGCTTCTCAAGAAACGCGTCATCATCCAGAAATTCTTCCAGCTTACGCAGTTGTGACAAATCGCAGATCCATCCGTCTCCGATTTTCTCCGTAATCAGTTTGGAAAGTTCCGGATTGGACAGCAACAGCCAGCGGCGCTGCGTGATGCCGTTCGTCATGTTCGTGAATTTCTCCGGATTCATCTCCGCGAAGTCACGGAACAAATTCTGCTTGAGAATCTCCGAATGGATTTTCGCGACGCCGTTGACCTTCTTCGAGCCAATGACCGCCAGATGCGCCATGCGGATATTCTTGCCATGGTCTTCATCGAAGATGCTCATCCGGCGGATGCGATCCGTGTCGCCCGGATACATGGAACGAACAAGCCCCAGGAAGCGGAAGTTGATTTCGCCGATGATCTGCACATGACGCGGCAGCAGTTTCCGCATCAGATCAAGCCCCCATGTCTCCAACGCTTCAGGAAGAATCGTATGGTTCGTGTAGCCGACGCACGACGTCGTGATCCGCCATGCGTCGTCCCATTCCATCTCGTTCTCGTCCACCAAGATACGCATGAGTTCGGGAATCACGAGCGTGGGATGCGTGTCGTTCAGTTGCATGAAGACTTTCTCCGGCAGCGTATCCAGCGTGTTTTCACGAATCACGTGGCGACGCAGAATGTCCTGCAGCGTGCAGGAGACGAAGAAGTACTGCTGACGCAAGCGAAGCTCTTTGCCTTGCTCCGTGTTGTCGTTCGGATACAGGACCTTCGTCAGCGTCTCCGCCTTCATCTTGTTCATGACGGCGCCAACGTATTCGCCACGGTTGAAATTCTCTAAGTCGATTTCGTTGTAAGCCTTTGCGGACCAAAGGCGAAGCGTGTTGACCGTCTTGCCGCCGTAACCGACCACGGGAATGTCATACGGAATGCCGCACACATGCTCGTCCGCCTCCCACCGCCAGACTTCACGGCCGTTTTCACGCAAAACTATCTGCCGGCCGCCGAACTGGACATGGACTTGGTTCTCCGAACGCATGACTTCCCATGGATAGCCGATGCCGACCCAGTTGTCGGGCTCTTCCAGCTGCTCGCCTTTCTCCAGCCGCTGGCGGAAGATGCCGAAATCGTAGCGCAGTCCATAGCCATAGCATGGCAAGCCCATCGTCGCCATGGAATCCATGAAGCATGCGGCAAGACGGCCGAGACCGCCGTTTCCGAGCCCTGCGTCGGCTTCGCATGCGCAAAGGTTCTCCCACTTCATCCCCTGCTCCTTCAGCGCCGCCTCGCAGGCGTCCTTCAGGCCGAGATTGATGATGTTGTTCGTGATGAGACGCCCGATTAAATATTCCAGCGAAAGATAATAGACTTCGCGGGAATTCGCGTTATGGCATGTTTCCAGCCACCGACGCCACCGCAAGATGATCTGGTCACGAACGGCGTACGAAAACGCCAGATAGCGCATCTGCTCCGTCAGGCGAAGCGGATTCGCGCCAAGCGTATAGCGCAAATGGAAAATATAGCCTGTGCGGAAGATTTGCACCTGTTTATCGAAACTGGCGTTCTCCACGTCAATTTCGTTGGTGATCATCTTCATAATGTCGTTGTTGTTCAGTTTCTTCTTCATATTGATCGGTCTCCTTTTTCCCTGTTGGTGTTCCTTGAGTTCTCTTGTCCCATGGATTCATCCAATGTGTTTGATAAACCTATTAATATGAAGGCTACAAGAAAAAAAACAAACTTTTCCACCCATTGATTTGGAAGTTTCTCTTGGTTCAATCATGGGTAGCATGATGGCGATCGCCATCATGCTTCGCTCTCACAGCAAATGGTAATGCGGGATGATGTCTTCGTAATGGCCGTCTTTCATGAGAAAACCACCCGGAATGACACCCAGCTGGACAAAGCCCAGACGGGCGTACAGCTTCAGCGCCGCATGATTCGTCGCAACGACCGCGTTGAACTGCAAGATTTTGAATCCCAACTCCTTGGCTCGCGCCATGCAATCCTTCACAAGCAGTTCGCCGATATGCCGTCCACGGCAAGTCTTCCAGACGGCGTAACTGGCGTTGCAAATATGTCCGCAACGCCCGATGTTGTTGGGATGCAGGATGTAGAGACCAACAACAGCATCCGTTTCCGTATCCTTGGCAATTCCCGTAAACGACTGTCCTTCAAAAAACGCATGGCCGCTTTCCGTGTCCAATTCATCCGTTTGCGGAAACGCCACGCCGTCCCTCACGACGTCGTTCCAAATCGCGATGGCTTCCTCCGCATCCGCTTCCGTGTACTTTTTAATGACAATTCCCATATTCCTATGTCTCTACGCACTAACTACTAACCACTAACCACTAACCACTAACCACTAACCACTAACCACTGGCCGCGCAGGCGCGCGGCCCTCCCCACTTACCATTTACGGACGCTGTCCGCCCATTTCCTGCAATGGTCGAAATCAAGCGGTTCGCCTGGCTTCATGTAGAAGTTGCGTCCGTTTCCGGCGGACGCCTCCCACGAGAAGAAGCAGAACTCACCAACAGCCAGCTCCAATTCTCCGATCAGCATCTTGCCGTTCGCTGGAACGGACAATTCGCCCTGCCCCATGATAGAGCCATCCTCACGTGTCACGGTATATCGGCCTGAAACTGTTGTCATCCAGTCGTTAACGGCATACAGCGTGGCGTTTTCGCCTTCTGTTTCAGCGTCATGCCCCATCAGCGCGAACGGTTGCTGAGACAGCCGCAGATAGTCGTACGGCAGTTTCGGACGGCCGTTCACATCGACGACGGAGTAGTTGAACGCCATCGGCCACATGTCCATCAACGACCACCATAAGAGCCCTGTATGACGATATTTCAGCACACGCCACCATTCGACGGCGAATTTGAACAAATCCGCCACATAGAAATTGACGGCCGCCACCAATTCATCGGGATCCTCCGGCGAGAAGTCGCGTCCGAACATCTTTCGAATGACCTCCTTCGCCTTTTGGCAGCAGTTGAAACAATAACGATCCGTCTGATGCGCGTCTCCAGGCGCGTCCTGCGGCTTTAGATCCGACGGTGCCGCATTCCAAAGTCGTTTGAGCCGAGGCTGTTCGCGTTCCAGCAAATCCGGCGATTCCGACATCGCATTCATGCCTAGCGGCCCGATTTCGCTTGTCAGATGCGATGCGACGCCTTTGAAGAATTCGCGGAAACCGCCCGCCGGCAGATTGCCGCAATACGCATGGACTTCCGGTGCGTATTTCGTCTTCGGCTTCATCGGCCCATAACCCAGGCGGCGATCCGCAATTTCATCCGCAAGATACGGCGAACTCGGCAGATAGCTACGCGCAGGATCGAGATTCTGCGTCACTTTCGGGAAAATTTGACGTGTCACTTTGTTGTCGGACGGACGGATTCCGCGTTCAATCAGTTCGCCCCATGTGAACATGTCGTCCGTCTCATTGTCGCCGCACCACAACGCCAGCGACGGATGGTTGCGGAACTTCGTCACAACGCTGACAGCTTCTTCTTCCATCGCTTTGAGGAACCATTCGTCCTGTGGCGGAAATTCGCATGCGATCATGAAATCCTGCCAGACCATCAGGCCGTTTTCATCGCAGTAGTCGAAGAAGGCGGTGTCTTCATAGACACCGCCGCCCCAGACACGTATCGCGTTGCAATTGCAGTCTTTGGCGAGTTTCAGAGCGCGTTCGAGGCGTTCAGGCGTCTGCGAATGGAAGGCCGAAAGCGGCTTCCAGTTCGTACCGCGGACGAAAATCTTCCGTCCATTGCAATAGAACTGGAATTCGCCGTCTCCATCCGGCGACGTCGTCTCACTTCGGACAAGATACAGCGTGCGGATGCCGACGCGATGTTCATGCTGCGCGACTTCGATGCCGTCCTTCGTCAGAATCAACGCGAAATCATACAAGTTCGGTTCGCCGTTGCCCGCAGGGAACCAAAGCTTTGGATTGGCGATTGTCAATTCGCCGCAAAGCCTTCCGGATGTGTGGCTTGCGAACGTCTCACGTTCCAACACGGTTTCGCCCTTGAAAGACATCCGGATTTTCAGGCGGTAATGGCTCAAGTCACGATCCGGCGACGTAAACGTGTAGCGGCAGCCGAGACTTGCGCGGCTCCAGTCGTCGCTGACGCTTTCCGTATAGGTATAGACAGACAGGAAGCGCACAGCAGGAAGAAAGTCGAGATGGACGCCGCGCCATAGACCGGATGTGACCCGCACAGGCGAATTGTCCCATCCCCAACTATGCCGCGCCTTCCGCAGGCAGGCGGACGTCGGATGCCGCATGGACGAAAACGGCGTCTGCACAAACTGCCGCGACGCAATTTCCGGCGATGTGATTTCAACACGCAAGTGATTTGCTCCCATACGCAAACGACTTGTCACATCCGCCTGGTGCTCAATGAACATGTTCGCGCAGTCGAACAGCTTCTCGCCATTCAGATAGACGGCCGCCACCGTATCAATGCCGTCGAAAACCAGCATGGCCTTTTCGCAACCGGAAGGTAGTCCGTCGAATGTGAAATCACGTTCGTAGATCCAGTCCGCCAAATCAATCCACCGTTCGCAGACGGGATCGTCCGGCGGCAGCGGATCACCGATCAATCCCGCCCGTTGCAGATCCAGTTCCACATTGCCTGGAACGCTGGCGGGAAGGCAGTGCAATTGTCCTGTCAGAGGATGCGTGAACGACAACATCCATCCGTCATTGAGCAACATGTTTTCCATTGTTTTTCCTTATATTTTTGTTTTTGTCAAAACATGATAACATACCATGACTGAAATCAACTTCAAATCCATGAAAAACGTTATACATTATAGATAATAGCTTTTTCCAATCTGCCTTTCAGGAGAAAACCATGGCTGAAACCATTCAGCTTCCAACAATGTCCGTTCCCGTCATCGCGGACGTCGATATCGTCGTGGCTGGCGGCAGTTGCACAGGCGTTTTCGCCGCAATCACCGCCGCACGAAAAGGCGCTCATGTCGCTGTCATCGAACCGCAGAACCGTTTCGGCGGAACATGCACTGCGGGACAGGTCTGCATATGGCATTCCTTTTTCGCGACCGACGATAAGACGCAGATTGTCTTCGGCCTCAGCCAAGAAGTCGTTGATCGACTCAATCGCCGTAACCTTGTGGAATTCTGGGATAAACCGAATCCGCACTGCTATGTCAATCTGAACACGGAAGAGCTCTGCATGGAACTGGATGAAATGGTGCAGGAAGCACATGTCACGCCGTTCCTCCATTCACGCGCCGTCCAGATTCTAAAGGCGGACGACGGAACACTCACAGGGCTCGTGGTCGCCAGTAAAGACGGCCTCGGCGTTATCAAAGCGAAAATCTTCATCGACGCGACGGGAGACGGCGACATCGTCCGCTACGCAGGCGGTCAACTTTGGCGCAACGACGTCATGCAGACGTCCACCGCCTGCGTTAAAGTCAGCCAATGGCCCGTCGGCATCAGCACAGGCAAACTCATCCATGAATACGCCGCGAAATACAATCTTCCGGAAGGCTTCATCTGGGGCAAGAAATCCGTCGGGAGCAACACGTATATGCTTGCGGGAACGAATATTCCGAACATCGACGAATCCACTCAGGCCGGTCTGACCGCCTCCGAAATCGAAGGCCGCAGGCAGATGCGGGCCTTCATGGACATCATCGCGGAAACAGGCCGCCCGCGCCCTGTCATCGAGGCGTTGCCGTCGCTCGTCGGCATCCGCGAGACATGGCATATCCGCTCGCTCCATCAGATTACGACAGATGAACTGCTTTCAGGGAAAGTCTTCCCTGATACCGCAGGGAAAGGCACTTACCGCAGTGACATCCATATGCGCAATCCGGTCGGCACGCTGTTCCGCTATCTGGACGGCACACAGATTTTCCAATCACCGTACAAACCAGCCGAAACCTCCCGATGGCGAGACGAATCGCTCCCCACGCCGCCGTACTACACATGGCCTGTCCGCAGCCAGATTCCCGTCGGATTCGATAATCTCATCACGGCAGGACGCATGATTGATGCGGATGCAGGAGCATACGGTGCGTTGCGCGTCATGATCAATATGAACCAATCCGGTGAAGCAGCCGGCGCCGTCGCCTTTAAATCACTTGACAAAAATCTGCCCATCCATGAATGCTGGCAATAGGAAAAAATCATGAAAACAAGATGTTATGGAACTGTTTTGGGCATCGCAGCGTTGTCGCTTCTGACCTCCTGCGCGTCGGTGCAAGTCGTTGAAAACAATGAGCCACCCGCCTATGACGGACCGAAAGTGAAGGTTGGCCTGTTTCTGGACAAAGGTTGCAGCGGAAACGGCGCCTTGCAGTGGGCAAGGCTTCTAGCCCATTGCCCGCAACTAGATTTGACCTTGCTGGACGCCAACGATATCCGCAACGGCAAGTTGGACGGATTGCAACTGTTGCTCTGCCCCGGCGGTTCCAGCAAGACGCAATATGACATGATGGGCCCCGACGGCGTCCAGAAAGTGAAACAATTCATTGAAAATGGTGGCAACTACATCGGCGTCTGTGCGGGAAGCTTCAGCGCCATGAACAGAGAAGGACGAATCTGCCTTCTCCCGTATGACTATATTCCAAACGCATCCGGGCAGCTGGCGGATCTGGCGTTCGAATTCGATCAAGAAAGCGCCAAATTGCTGGACATCAAGCCCGGACGCCATATCATCCGCTATCATGGCGGCAATATCATGAAGCCGACGGAGCCAACCGCTCCCATGGGGGAGGCGAAGGTTCTGGGCGTCTTCAAAAGCTCCGTCAGCGCCTACGGCAAAGCGCCATTTAATTACATGAACACGCCGGCTGTCGTTCTAGGGCAATACGGCAAAGGAAAGGTTCTCGCAAGTAGCTGCCATCCAGAATCCTACGAATCAACCCATGACATCGCCCTGGGCTACGTGCTGGCTGTGACAGGCGTCAAGCCCGTTCCGTTCTATCCCGCAAAAATCAGCCGTCCATTGCGTGTCGGATGGTTTTCATTGGCTTGCAGAGGGACACGAGCCGCCCATGAATTACTGGCGTTGGACAATGAAGCCGCTTTTGACGTGGAAATCTTCAATCTTCATGAAATCAATGATGGACGGCTGCGCCATTACGATGTGGTCGTGTTGCCTGACGGCTTGGATCTCTCCTACAAGAACTTTATGAAAAATGAATTCCAGAAGAAACAGATTCTGGATTTTCTGGAACGCGGCGGTCACATCGTCGCCTCCGGCAACGGCGGAAAATACTTACCTGAGCATCCGAACGTTCAGATTCTTCCCATCGGCGAACCATTCGCAAAAGCATTGGGGAAATGATGCCTTGGGAATTTCCACGCCCCCATACGGCAGCAAATCGCATTAAGAAAGGGAAAGTAAAATATATCACATTATCAGGCAGATTTTGTCGAAAAGAACGGTCAATCACTCTCTATACCATATTATGATTCATCAATAATTTTGTGTTGCATTTGATTCTATTTGTGCTACATTATAGTTATTTTATAACATAATGGAGGATAATATGAGCACTTCAACATTCAGTGTAAGAGTGGACTCCGCCTTGAAGACGGAGGTTGAAAAATGTCTTTCGGACATGGGAATGAACATGTCCACAGCCATCAACATCTATTTGCGGCAAATCGCCAGAATAAAGGCTATTCCTTTCATTGTGACTTCCGCGCCTGTCCCGAACCGGGAGACTCTTGAGGCTATTGAAGAAGGTGAACGTATTGCGCACGATCCCAACGTGCCTGGATACAAGGATATGGATAGCCTTCGCAAGGCGCTTAACTCATGAAGTACACGGTCAAGTTCACAACACATTTCAAGAAAGACTACAAGCTCGCCAAAAAACGAGGGCTTGACATCTCTGAATTGGAAAAAGTCATTGAAATACTCGCAGACGGCCAGACGCTTCCTGATGAGTTCCATGACCATCCGCTCATGGGAAACTACCATGGATGCCGCGAATGCCATATAACACCGGACTGGTTGCTTATCTACAAACTCTTCGACAACATACTTGTTTTGGAACTTTTCCGTACAGGGACGCACAGCGACCTATTCGGATAGTAATTTATCTTTCAATGTAATAACTGATAACAATGCATATGAAATCTTTTTTTACCACGATGATTGCTTCTTTAAGTTTGTTGAGCATGGCGGGACCGCTTGCGGAAAAGGATCTGGAAACCATCAAAAAGCATGTCAAACGGGAAGGCGAAGCGAGCGAATGGACATGGGTCTTCTTCGGCGACTCCATCACCCACGGCGCCCTGCACACATACGGATGGCGCAGCTTTCCTGAAATCTTCGAGGAACGTCTGCGGTTTGAATTGGGCCATGTGATGGACTACGTCATCAACAGCGGCAACAACGGCGACAACAGCGGCTCCTGCCTCAAAGAACATCATTACCAACGGCGTGTGGCACGCTACCAGCCGCAGGTCGTCATCATTCTCATCGGCTGCAACGACATTGTCACGACGCCTATTCCAACCGTGAAATCCAACATCACCCAATTCGTCCAACGGCTGCGCAAAGACGGCATCATTCCCGTCCTGCAAACCTACAACACAATCAAATACATCGGCAATCCAGAATCGGACTACATCCGCCGCATCATGATCCGCTACAGCAAATTCGATGAATTCAACGAAGCCCTGCGGCAGATTGCAACAGAACAAGATATCATTCTCGTTGACAATTACAAACGTTGGAAATACTATACAGCCGAACCCGCCATCATGAATTTCTGGAGTGACGACCCGCTCCACCCCAGCGCCCGCGGCCATCTGGAAATCGCCAATGAAATCCTGCGCACGTTCGGCATGTACGACGCGGCCAGCAAATGCTGTTCCGCCATTGCGGGCGGCCCCAATCCGCCTGACGTGGAAGAAGCCCTCAAGAAACTCCAGAATCCATAAGGAATCTAGCAGGCATAGGAACCAATGATGAAAACTGCTGATGCTATTGGTTAAATTCTGATTTGACATTAATATTGTAAAGGAATCCAAGAGAATGAAAAATCACATTCTGGCATTTCTGCTTCTCGTCTCATGCGTCTTCGCTGAGACTGTCGTCCATGTGCCCAATTTCGATTTTGAACAACAACTCAATGGCTGGCTGAACCGCAACGATCTCGCGTCTGCGGATGCGGTGGCCGCACGCTCAGGCAATTTTGGTCTTCACGTCCTAAATACCGATGGGCAAGGTGGTTCAAGTACCTATTCCGCCCCCTTCCATGTCAAACCGGGCTTTGGATACAGGCTCGATTTCTGGTCGAAAAGACTGCCAGGCGGTTCGGACAGAACCTGTGTCTATGTACAGGTCTTTGATGAAAACGGCAACATGCAGCCCGCCCGCGAAACACGCGGCGAGATTGTTCTGCGCATGCAGGACACGTTTGAATGGACGCTGAACAGCCTCTACTTCATCGCCTGCAAAAACGCCTACACCGCCCAACTTTGGATCCATTCCCCCGGCAATTCAAAAGTCAATGACGCGTTCGATGATTTCGCCCTCTATGAACTCACGCCGGACGAAACGAAAAAAATCCCCTATCTTTCCTATTCCGGTTTTCCAGCCCCTGCTCCAGTCAAAGTCTGGCAAGTCTATGACTGGCTGCCGGACAAGCCACAGGGCGTCGGCTATCCCGTCACTCGTCGTGATAAATGGGACCATCTCCCCAATCCGACCGATTCAGATAAAATCATCGAACGGGCGGCCACGTTCATGAAATCCGAACCGCCAGCACTGAAAGATGAAGACTACATGCTGTTCTTGGAAAAAGGCGATCGCGGGACATACGAAAAACCTTACCATGAACGGACATACCGATTGTTCACCTTCGCCGTTGCGGAAGGCATTGAAAACAGGGGGCGTTTCCTGCCGGCTCTCGAACGCGAAATCAACGCCATCCTTCATGAACGGAGCTGGGTCGTCCCCGCCCATGATTCGGGGCTTACGAATTTCAACGGAACACGCTTGTATTCAGATCTTTTCGCCTCGGAACGGGCCTCCAATCTTGCAACCGTCGATTGGTTGTTTCAAGACAAACTGAAGCCGGAGACACGCGCCTTGCTGAAACAGGAGGTCTTCCGCCGCTCCATCAATCCATTCATCGCCATGCTCCACACAGGCGATACATACGGGCATGGCTGGATGTACGGCACGAACAATTGGACCGCTGTTTGCCCAGGCAACATGGTCAACTGCATTCTCACGCTCGCGGATGACAAGTTGATACGGGCGGAAGCCATTGTGGCGTCTGAATTCGCACAGGAAAACTTCCTTTCCGGCTTCACGGATGACGGATACTGCTCCGAGGGCCTTGCCTACTGGGGCTATGGCTTCGGCCATTTTCTTGCCATGGGCGAACACATCCTGCAAAACACAGGCGGCAAAGTGAACATCTTCGCGAATCCAAAAGTCGGTAAAATCGCCGCTTTCGCCAAGAACATCCAGATTGAAGACGGCATCGCGCCCGCCTTCGCGGATTGCAATATCAACATCCAGCCGTCCATCGAACATCTTGTCCTCATCCAGCGCCATTGGCCGCAGGCTCTACGCAAACGCCTCAAGCCACGCCAGATATTGGATCTCAGTTTTCCCTTCATGCCGCTGATCGCTTTCGACGACGAGACGCAATACAGCCAAGCCTTGCCGGAAGACGCGCCCTATCCCATCCGCTCGGAATTCCCACTGGCGGGCATCTATGTCTTCCGCGACACGGATGAAAAAGGACGCGTTTTCGGCGCCGCCATCAAAGGCGGCCACAATGCCGAACACCACAATCACAACGACGTCGGTTCATTCGTTGTCTCATGGAATAGCTGCCGTTTCGTCATTGATCCGGGCGGCGAAGCCTATACACGGGACGTTTTCAGCGACAAACGCTACACGTTCAACAAGCTCAACTCCTTCGGACATCCTGTCCCCGTCGTCGCGGGGAAACTGCAATCCCCTGGCCCTCAAGCACAAGGAAAAGTCATCAAGACGGAACTGACAGATGAACAGGATACGCTCGTCATTGATTTCACATCCGCCTACGACGTTCCCGAACTCAAGTCGCTCATCCGAACGTTCGTCTTCAACCGTCCGAACAAGACGATTACCTTGACGGACGCCGTCGAATTCACGGAGCCGAAAGACTTCAGCACCGCACTCGTCAGCAATGAACACGTCTTCATCCTATCAACCGAAAAATGCACGATTTACAACCGCGAAGACAGGTGCCTGAATATCCAAATCACGGCGGACGCCCCATTTACGACCAAATCCGAGCGGATTGTCTGCCAATTCGGAGCCCTCGGCCCGAACCGAATAGGCGTTTTCATGGACCAACCTGTCCAGAAAGGCTCCATCACTATGACGCTTACGGCGGGAAACGCTCCGCCTGAACTGGCCAAATACTTCTATCAGGCTCCCGATGTCTCCGCCTACAAACCTCAGATCGACCATGCCATCGTCGTTCAGGCGGAAGATTTCAAGGAAGAAACGCTTGTCAACAAGGATGCCAACAAAGTTGCGGCTGTC
>JAFZAB010000037.1 GCA_017548425.1 Victivallales bacterium | reverse complement strand
TGGCAGACGGCGAGACGGTATTGCGCCATGTCCTTCAAATCGACGCTGGCCGTCGATTTGCTGTCCACGATCCGCTGGAAGCACTGCTCGGCCTTTTTGAGCATGTCAAGATCCTTCACTTTCGTCGTATCCGATTCCGCGAGAACGAGACACATTTCGCCTTGACGGCCGAGAGCGGCGTAGCTGAGATCGCCGTCGCCCGCCTGCGTCATGACTTCTGTGAAGGACTGACGCGCCTTTTCGTAATCTTTCAGCATGGCGAGAACGTCGCCTTTCAGCATGAGCGCTTTTGCCTGGAAAGCCGTCTCCGCTTCCGAAAGCTTGCGGTCTTTGTTCAAAGATGTGGCCATTTCCAACGACTGCAAAATATCGAGCGCGGACTGCGGCAGATTCTGCTTGTACGCGCAGAAGGCGGCTTCGTAGAGGGCCATCGTGTTGAGTTTGGAGCTCGGCTGCGTGTTGTGCAATCGCAGATAGAGCTGCTGGGCCTTCGACCAATTCGACTGACCGACGTAGAGGTCCGCCGTGATGATGTACAGATCCGGAGCGAGAGGATGCTGCGGATACTGCTTGAAGAAGAGCTCCGCATCCGCGATGGCTTCCGTGTTGTTGGCTTGGCTGAGCTTGATGAGAACGCGCTGATAGAGGGCCTGCGGAATGTGGGCGGATTCTGGATATCGTTCAATCAGAATGTCTAACATGTCCTGCGCAAGTTTGAAATCCTGCGCTTTGTTGGCGGCCTGATAGGCTTCCAGAAGGGCCTGTGCGGCTTGGTCCGGATCCGGCATGTTTTCAGCGATTTCCTTCAAATAGGCGGCGGCTTTGCGCGCGTCCTCTTGGCTGCCTGCGCCCATGCGGAGGGCGGCGCCGTGCTGTAACTTCGCATAGGGAGCCAACTTATGCGTCGGAAAATCAACGGTGAACTGACGGAATGTGACGGCGGCCAATTCGTAGTTTTTGCGTTTCAGGAGGGCGTTGCCTTGGCGGATGCGGGCCTCTGGAGCAAGCGTGCTTTCCGGATATTTGTCCGCAATGTCGTTGTAGAGCTTGATGGCGAATTCCGTTTCGGAAATCTTTTCGGCGAGTTCGGCGGCGTTGAAAAGAGCCTGCGATTTGGATTGCAGGCTAGCGGCGATGGTTTCCGCATTGGAATAGGTTTCGATGGCGGCTTTCCATTGTCCATCCGAGACAAGGCATTTGGCGCGTTCGAAGGCGGCCTGTGTCCGGAACTCCGCGTCAAGTTCCTTGTTGTTCGATATTTGTGAAAACAGTTCGGCGGCCGTGCGGTAGGAATTGTTCGACTGATACAGTTGCGCAAGACGGAAGACGACTTCGTTCAGCTGCGGATAGTCGGGATGCTCTTTGCGGATGAGTTCGAGCGAATCCTGAGCTTGGCTGCTTTTGTTGAGTTCGATTTGCGTTTTGGCGAGAAGCAGGCAGGAGGCGATTTTCTCCTTGTCGCTGCTGGACGTCTGCATCGCCAACGGGAGGATGGCTTCCGCATAAGCGTAGTTCTTCTTGGCGTAGAGGGCGTCCGCCAACGTCCAGATGACTTTCCACCATTCTTCGCTGGCCGTTTCGGGGCATTGCGCGGAGATGGTCTTGAAGACTTTGACGGCGTCGTCGGTTCGCTGCTGGCTGGCGAGACAGAGCGTTTTCATCAAATTGAGCGCGAGCAAATCTTCCGGCTTGCCAGACGGTTCGATTTTGGCGAGAACGGCTTCCGCGGCCTGCGGATTGCCGGTCAGCAGATGGACGTTGACGAGTCGTCTTTGAATTTCAAAGTTCTGCGTGTTCATGCCAGGCAGTTGCATGAAGTTAATCAACAACGTCTTGATATCCTGCCAGTTATGGAGTTGCGCATAGGCGTCCGCGCAGAGGATGGTGGCTTTTTCAATGTAGGCGGGATCCGCGTTCTTTTTCGTCAACGGCAACGCGCGTTTGAGGCAGTCTTCATAGCGTTTCTGCATGAAACAAATCTGGCCCCACACATAGGCGAGTTTGGCCTTGATTTGCGAATCGGCGGCTTTCAGGCCGGGAGAACGCTGTTCATGGTCTTTCAGAATGTCTTCCGCTTCTTTCAGAAGATTCTGCCCCATAAGGGCTTCCGCAAGATAGGCGGATGCCTGCGCGAAATCCGGTTCGTGGAGTTCGACGCTCTTGCGGTAGTCTTTGAAGAAATCGGCGGCGATATTGAAAATGCCGTCGCTCATGGCCTTGATGCCTTTCGTGAGATTCTGTTTGGCGATATCCTCTTGGCCTGGAGCCTCTTCGAAACGGAAGATGGCGGCCTGTTCGCCGGGCTTCGTTTCCGTCTGTTGAGCGGCCAGCGGAATGACTAGGCAAAGAATTGGCAGTATGTTTTTAATCAATGATTTATGCATGTTTTTCAGAAAATCGGTTTCAAGGTTGGATAGAGCGTGAGATAGCGTGTAAAGGCTTCGTCCAGAGCGTCTTCCCACTCTGGAACGGGCATGACGGGATGCGGATTCCGCAGGGTGGCCGTCGCGTCGAAGGCCTGCTGCATGGAATCATAGACGCCAACGCCGAGGCCCGCCGCAAGGCATGCGCCAAGGCTGCTGACGTCGTTGAAATCAAGCGAAACGACAGGACATTTGAGCATGGAAGCCTTGATTTGGTTCCATAAATGGTTCGTGCTACCGCCGCCGGCGGCGACGATTTTGTCTGGTTTCACATTGGACGTCTGCAACAGGAGTTCGAGAATCTGCCGCCATGCGCAGGCGACGCCTTCGAGCACGGCGCGGCAGGCTTCCGCGCGGCCTGTGTGGAGGGTGAGGCCGAAGAAGACGCCAGTGGCTTTCGGATCCCAAACAGGCGTGCGTTCGCCGAGCAGATAGGGCAGATAGAGCAGGCCGCGCGAGCCTGACGGCGCGGCGGCGGCTTCATTGATGAAATCGTCCATCGGGCATTTCAGGAAGGATTCGCAAAGCCATTTGACGGAGGCGCCTGCGGCGTTCATCGAGCCGATGGTCGTCCAAACGTCTTTCGGAAGATGGCGGACGTTGCAGAACAACGGATTGCCCGACGGATGGTCTGAGCAGGCGAGCAGGCAGTCTGTACTGCCGCCCGCGACGAAAACTTCGCCGGGCTTGGCGACGCCCGCCGCGAAAGCGGCGGAGACGGAATCGCCGTTGGACCAAACGACGGGCAGCCCTGCGGGCAGTCCCGTCAAGTCCGAAATGCTTTGTAATAAGGTTCCTGCGACGGTGAGATTTTCACGAACAGGCGGAAGGCGATTGGCGTCGATGTCCGCCGCGTCCAGAATGGTCTGCGACCATTCGTGTTCACGGCCTTTCGGGCAGAGCGCGGAGAGAGACGCATGGGCGGGATCCATGCCGAAAACGCCGGTCAGCCGACGGATAATGAACGTCGCAAGCGTCGCGTAGGTTTTGGTCTGACGATCTTGTTCAGGGCGATTCTGCTTCAGCCAAAGGATGCCCGGAAGGATGCTAGTTCCTGAAACCAAAGCATTTCCCGTGATGTCTTCAACGCCGTGTTCGCCGAGGCGTTTTTTGAGTTCGGCGATTTGTGGCTGCTCGCGGCGGTCACTGTAGAGGATGGCGTTCTGCTGCGGATTGTCGTTCGCGTCCAACGGAACAAGCGTCGGAAAAACGATGCTGATGGACATTCCTTTCAAGGCGGCCGCGGCTTTTGGATGCTTCGCGGCGATTTCCGTCATGACGGCGATAATGGCCTGCCAGAGCTCCTCCGCGTTGATTTCCGCGCGTTCGTCATCCGGATAGAGGTAGTTCAACGGATGGCGGGCAGACGCGACGATTTCGCCAGTCTGTGAGTCCAGAATGGTCGTTTTGCAGGAGGATGTTCCGATATCGAGGCCAAGCAGCATAATTCACCGATGATGAAAGAAATGGTTTTGTCTTTACCTAATATAATAAAGACGCGCGGAGTTGCCAACTCCGCCAGCATAAAAAGCTTTCGTCTCCCGCTGGAGTTACTGGATATTCTGGATATTCTGGATAGTCTGGATAGTCTGGATAGTCTGGATAGTCTGGATAGTCTGGAATCAGACCATTTCCAGAACTTCCAGTTTTTCCAGAACTTCCAGTCTCCACAGTGTGTGTCCTTGCGAAAAACTATGTCACCAATCGGCGAGGGCGCCGTCCTGCCGATGGAGCGACGGCGTTCCCGCGACGATGCGCGGATGTTTGCGGCAGAGGTCCATGTCGAGTTCGACGCCCCAGCCGGGCCTGTCGTTCAGTTCGATGAAACCGTCTTTGACGACGAGTGGTTGCGTGATCACGTCGTTCCGCCAGTCGTTCAGGAAGAGCCGTTCTTGAATCAAGAAGTTCGGTGCGATGGCGTCGAGATGCAGCGAAATGGCCGTGATGACAGGACTCATCGGGCAGTGCGGCGCGACGAAGCCGTTGAAGGATTCCGCAATCGCGGCGATTTTCACGCCTTCCATAAATCCATGACAATGCGCAAGATCCGGCTGGACGACGGAAACGGCGCGGGATTGCAGCAGACGGCGGAACTCCTGTTTGAGCGTCAGTCGTTCGCCTGCCGCGATCGGAATGTTCACGCGGGCTGAAACGCGGGCCATGCCTTCTTCGTCTTCCGGCTGGACAGGCTCTTCGAAGAACAGCAGATTCAAATCTTCGAGAGCGTGTCCGATTTGAATGGCGAGATCGCTGTCGTAGCGGCCATGGCCGTCGAACAGCAACGGCGCATCCGGCCCGACGGCGTCGCGGATGGTTTCCACCGCCTTGCGGATGCGTTTGACGGTTTCCAAATCGCGCATGGGCCATGTCGGAATGGCGAGACTGAATTTGAAGGCTTTGTAACCGGCGGCGATGGCTTCCGCCGCCTTGTCTTTGATGACGGCGGGATCGGTCGCGCCACCAGTCCAGCCGTTGGCATAGACGCGAATCTTGTCGCGGATTTTGCCGCCGAACAGTTCATAGACAGGCTTGCCTAAAGCCTTGCCTTTGATGTCCCAACAGGCCAGTTCGATGCCGGAAATGATGGACGCTTTCACAACGCCGCCTTTCCAGAAACGCTCCTTGAAGAGATGCTGGACGAGCACGCCGACGTCGAGAGGATTCTGTCCGACAACGAGATCAGACAAATCCTTCAGAACGCCGAGTAGCGAATCGTCGTGGCTTTCAAGCGTCGCTTCGCCGAGGCCCGTGATGCCTTCGTCCGTGTGGACGAGAATGTAGAAGTAGTTCCGGTTGGAAAGAAGCCCGCAGCCGGGCGTGGGGGCTCCGACGAGAAGTGGTTCAATCTGAGTGATTTTCATTTTTTACTAGTATTCTAGTATTCTAGGCTTCTAGTATTCTGGAATTATTTGTTTTCCATGCGGTATTTGTACATGTCATAGCCAACGGCGCGGGAGGCGTTGATGATTTCCGGATACGGCGTATCGACGATGTCGGCGAAGCCGATCTGGTAGTTTTCGCCGTCGAGGCCGCGGCCGGTGGTCGGTTCGTCACGGTATTTGAACCAATGGCAGCCGACGAATTGCGGATGGCGCAACACGCCTTCCACGTAGGACTTGTAGAGATCCGCACGGGCCTGCTGGTTGGCGGTGGAGACAAGACCCGTGTGGAACATGCCGCGGTCCAAAGCACCGAAATGGAATTCGCCGATGATCAGCGGAACATCCTTGCTGCCGGGATATTTGAAATCGGCGACGTCGCGGCGATAGAGATTGTAACTAACGATGTCGCAGTACTTACCGGACGCTTCCGCAGCGATGTTGTTGACCCATGCGAAACGGCAGCCCGCAAAGAGCTGATGAGGCGCGACGGACTTCAAAGCGTCACGGATCGTACGGAAATACGTTTCCGCGAATTTGGTGTAGAACGCGCGGAGATCGTCGCCAGCTTTGTCTTTATCCGGAGCTTCGCGGGAGTCGAGCAGGGCGTCCCAAGAGGCGTGGTTGGTGCCCCAGATATCGTTCAACTTGCTGATTTCACCGTATTTAGCCTTCAAATCATTGATGAATTCAATCTTGGCGGCTTGGTCTTTTGGCGACTGCAAGGAGGCGATGGCCAACGAGATGTCGTCGCCCCATGCGATTTCGTTATCGACGAAATAACCGATGCACCACGGATCGTCAACGGATTTGCCGCGCTGCTTTTCGACGTTGTCTTTAATGGAAGCGGCGAACGACGGATCGAACACATCGCGGAACTTGCCCCAATAGCCTGTGCTGCCTTCGAGAATCTTGCCGCCTGCGCCGAGATTGACGAAATAGGGCGTCTTGCGCATGAGGAAGATGTTTTGGTCCGACCAGTTGGCGATTGTGTTCATGCCCCAACTGCGGAGACGGCGGTGGGCATATTCGGAACTGATGGCATACCAGTCTTTTCCGAATTTTCGCTTCAAGTTGGCTTTCAGGAAGTTAAAGTTCTTCGGCTGGCGGCCGGCATAGTAGCCGTTGACGACATGCCAGTCTTTTCCGACGCAATCTTTGAATTCCGGATCGTCTCCGACGAAATCTTTGAACCATGTTTCGCGGTCTTCAATCGGCGTGGAGCCTTCGAGACCGACGCAGTCCGGACCGTGGCTGATGAAAAGTTTGCCGTCCGGATCGACGAGCCACCATTTGCCGTTGTATTTCATAGTACGGAAATAACCTGTGGCTTCGAATGACGGGCCGTCCGCCCAGCCGCCCCATTTGTCCCACCCTTTCGGGCCAGGATGAGCTTCCAAATCCTTATCTTCCAATGCGATACGGGAGACGAGATCGGCGGCGTCCTTCACCTTTCCGGGCCAATCACGATGTATGAACTGGCCGTAGGTGTCGATGAACGGGAAGAAATCTTCCGGTTTGATCCGCTTGGCGTTGTTGCCGGCATACTCGTCATGCGCGATGACGCTTTCCACTTCCACGTCGATTGGGAACGCAGGCGAGAGGCCGAAAATCAAAAAGCCGACGATGTTTTTCGGATCGACCGTTTTCGTGGAGCCGCCCATGGAGCCGCCGATTTCGACAGGGAAACCGCGCATGCCGAAGAGTTTGACGGACATTTCCTCTTCCTTGCGGGCGATGGGAACTGTCAATATGCCAGATTTGCCGGGGGCGAGTTCGATGGTTTCCTGCAGGCAGTTGGTTCGTCCGTCAGCGCCCGGATTGTCAATACGGAAACCGATGGTTTGCACACGGTCGGTGACGTTTTTCAATTTAAGAGTGATATTTGCGTATGGCGTGACATCCCAATGGCCGTTCGGCGCGTTGAGCGTGATGCCCGGCCATTGGCCCTGCGGCTCCAGATGGACAAGAAAACGGCCTTCGCCGAGCCATTTCGTGGAAGCCTGGCGGTGTTCGACGAGTTTTTCCGGAACGGGTTCCTTAAAATCGTAGAGGGGCATGGATGGTTGTGCGTAAATGCCTGCGCTGAGGAGCATTCCGAAAACGAGAGCGTGTTTGTTCAGTCGATTCATGTTGTACCTCTTTGAAAAAAAAGTGTTGAGTTTTTGGAAAATGTCATACATTATAGGATATTAGTGAATAGTCAACTTGAAGCGGTTGTTTGAAAGAATAAATTATTGTAAAGGTTTTTCCAAGGAAATTACCAAAGACAAGACCATTCAATCCCAAAAGGAGAAAAATCATGACAAAGAAATTTTGGATTTTGACAGTCGCTGGCGCCATGGCGTTGCCGCAGATTGGCACGGCGCAGTTCGGACCGAAGCCCCCCCAGCCGCAACAGCCCGGAAAGCCACAGCAACCGCCTGTTGTGGTTGTTAAGCCCGGCCAGCCGCAACCCGCGAAACCGCAGCCCGCTCCCGCCGTGAAACCTGCACCGAAGCCGCAGCCCGCTCCTGTTGTGAAGCCTACCGCGCCGCAACCGCCGGCGAAACCTCAGCCTGCCGTGGTTGTGAAGCCTACCGCGCCGCAGCCGCCCGCGAAACCGCAGCCGCCCGTGGTTGTGAAACCGACCGCGCCGCAACCCGCTCCGCCGAAACCCGCTCCCGCTCCTGCTCCGGTTGTTGAATACAAGCCCGGCCACAAGAATCATCCGTTGCGGCCGCCGAAAGAACGTGACCATTACAAAGACTGGAAACCAGTGCACCACAAGAAGTTCTACCGCTCTGGCGAAGCTCCGACGATGATGCAGGTCTCCATGCGCGTCGGTCAGGAAGTGGAATTCAAGTTGGAAGAAAAGATCGGCGACGGTCTGAAATGGTTCGCGCGTTGCGATGCGTCCATGGTGGATGTCGATGTCGATCATGAACGCACGCGTTGGTGGTTCGGCAGAACGTCCTATTCGGAAGTCGAAATCGAGGCTCGCCGTCCGGGCAACACGATTGTCGAGCTTGTCTATGCGCGTCCGGGCGAATGGGATCTTGGCAACGATCCGCAGAAAGTCATTCAGATTTTCGTGCACATTGAATAGTAGCGACGGCGTCTTCGCCGTCGGGAAGAGGAGAACTGGGATATCTGCGACATCTGCGAAAAAAAGATTATCTCAGATATCCCAGAAGTCTCAGAAGTCTCATCGGGAGGGACGCAATCTTATGCGTCCCTCCTTGTTGTTTATCAAGGGCTTTTGGCGATTGGTTCGCCGGCCTTGACAAGCGTCTCGATGTTTTCGGCGGTATGCGCTAAAATATCGTCGTCGAAAAAGACATGGCCTTTTTGGAAGACCATGATGATGGTCGAGCCGCCGAAGGAGAAATAGCCTTTTTCTTCTGCGCGCATGAAGACGGGGCCGTCCGTGCTCTGCGTGATGGAGGCGACGGCGAACGCTCCGACTTCAATGAAAAGCGTCTGCCCGAAATTGGCGAAATCCAGAAAAGAGACTTCGCGGTAATTGGTCGCGAAAACGTTGAGATTCTGGTTGAGCGCAAGCGGATTGACGGAGTTGTATTTGCCTTTCACCGGCCAAGATACGATAAAGCGACCATCGTCCGGAAAATGGAACCGATGGTAATCCGCCGGGCAGAGGCGGCAGACACAGAGCGAACCGCCTTTGAACAGTTCAGCCACTTGGGCATGTTCTGTTCCAAGCAGTTGCGCGACGGTGAATTGATCGCCTTTCACGGGAACGCATAGGTCTTCCTGAAGATTCTGCCATGCGAACAGACGGCAGTCCGCAGGGGAGCCGAGGCGGTTCAATTCCGTTGGAAATTTTCTCGCCTTCGGCTTGACGCGCCGTGTGAAAAAATCGTTGAAGGATTGGAAGCCGTCTTCCGGAACGATGAAATCGTGCATGTTGATGTGAAGAGCGTCAATGGTCTTCTGTATGCGACTGACGGATGACGGCCTGTTCGCGAACCACCCCATGACACGTGAAGCACAAGCATGCGCAAACAACGGCCATGACAGGACATGGCGCATCGGCGAGGCATAGGCCAGACGGACGAAACGGTCCCCAAGGACGGTTTCCTCGACGATGCTGTTGGTTTTGCGGTTGAAAAGCTTGATGCTGGACATGATGGAACAGTCTGAACAGAAACGCGTTAACGGCGTTTCTGTTCATCTTGGAAAACGGCGATTACATGACTTTGAATTTCGGAAGGTCCTGGATATCGACGAGACCGGCGAACTTGCCGTCCGCCGTCGTGACGAGAATATCGTCAATCTTGCGTTTTTCCAAAAGCTTCATGATTTCGACGGCCATGGAATCTTCGTTGATCGTGATGGGATTGGCCGTCATGACGGTTTCGATCTTGGCGTCGATGACCGCCGTGTCCGCCGTGATTTTCCGGCGGAAGTCGCCGTCGGTGAAAATGCCGAGGAGGGCGTTGTTGTCATCGACGATGGCGACGGCGCCGCAGCGGGCGGCCGTCATGGCGAGCAGGGCGTCACGGACGGATGTGCCCGGACGGACGTTTGCGGCATGTTCGCCAGTCCGCATGAAGTCTTTGACTTTCAAGGTGATGGAACGGCCGATGGCGCCTGCTGGATGGAGCTTGGCGTAGTCGTTCAACTGGAAATGACGCAGATGGAGCATCGTCATGGCCAACGCGTCGCCGAGGGCGGTGAGCGCCGTGGTGGTCGTCGTTGGTGCGAGATTGAACGGGCAGGCTTCGCGTGGAACAGGCATGGGCACGACGAGTTCCGCGCATTCGCCGAGGCGTGAATCCGCCTTCTGCGTGATGGCGATGATGTCGATGCCGAGACGTTTGATAGCGGGAATGACGGCGAGCAGTTCGTCCGTTTCGCCGCTGTAGCTGAGGGCGAGCAACGTGTCCTGCGGCGAAACAACGCCGAGATCGCCGTGCATTGCTTCGACAGGATGCATGAAAACGGCGCGGGACCCCGTGGAGGCAAGCGTGGCGGCCATTTTCTGGCCGATGTGGCCGCTTTTGCCGATGCCGGTGACGACGAGCTTGCCGCCGCGCGAGACGGTCTCGAAGCATCGTCTGACGCAATCGACGAACGGCTGGCCGAGGTTCGCGCGGATGGTCTGCAGCCCTTCTATTTCAATATCAAGGACTTCTGTTGCTTTCTTCAGAATTTCGTCGTTGTCAAAAGATTGAGAGGCCATAGATTTTTTGTGAGAATAGAATGTGAAACAGATGTTGAAAGGTGAAAATTTGCGTAGATGTTATATAATATAATGTAATTAGTCCCGTTTTTTACAAATCACAGTCGGAAATAAGTGTAAGTTTTGCGTTATGAGCAAGGAGGAAAACATGGCGGAGAGTCATTCGGAACCATGGGAGACATTGTCGCGGCGTCATCGTGCAGGTGATGTGCCGGGCGGTTGCCGTCTGGAGAAGTTGCTTCATGACGATGGAGTCTGCGAAATATTCCGCGCGTTTGACGAAGTGGAAGGCCGTACATGTCGGGTCAAATGCTTCGGCAGACGCGTTGTGTCCTACGACGATGCGGCGGTTATTCAGGCCATGAAGCATGAGCAGCGGCTGTCCGAACATGCCGAACTAGGACTTGTTTTAGGCGCGGAATTGGAGGAATCCGTTCTGTATTCGCATGTCACATGCGCCTACCATGAAGGGCGTCCGTTGGCGGATATCCTTCGCAATGAAGGCGTTATGGAAGAAAGTCGCTGTGTGGAAATCGCAAAAGGCATCCTGTCGAAACTGGAGGCTTTTGAAAAGGCCGGAGTGGGCCATGGCAGCTTGACGTTGGACGGTGTGCTGTTGGATGACGACGGCCAAATCTGGCTGGGCAGTTGCGGTTTTCCGGGCATGACCGGCCGTTATGCCTGCCAGGAGGCGCGGAATGGTGAATATGACGTGGTGTCTGATTTTTACAGCGTCGGCGTGATGCTGTACGAATTGCTGTGCAACGAATCTCCTTTCGGGGCCGCCGGGCAAGTGACGCCGTTGTGGGAACGCCGTCCGGATGTTTCGTCGGATATTTGTTTGTTCATCCATCGGATGATGAGCGAAAAGCGCGATGTCCGTCCGTTGACGGTGCAGGAGGCGTTGCATGGTCTGTCGAATGTGGATTCGTACAGCCGTCTGTCGCCCGAATCGCTTTGTGCAAGGCTGAAGAAGATGGAGGAAACGCCGTCGCCCAAACATGTTAAGGTGATGAAAGGCGTGTCTTCCGAATTGCGGTCCGGCCCGAAGAAGACAGGCGGTTCATGGTTTTTGAAGCTTGTGGCGGCAGTGCTGATACTGCTGTCGTTCGGCGTCGGCTATGGTTGGGCGAATTCCAGCCAAGGAAGCTTCCGGATGCCGAAGCCGCTGTCGTTTTTGGAGCCTGCATTGAAGAAAATCACGCATGCCCGCGAAGAAGAGGCCGTCGCCGATGACGAAACGGCGGAACTTTCTGCGGAGGAGCCGAAAGAGGTGGCGAGTGCGGGATTGGCCGCCGACGATGAAGATGAAGACGAAGAAGAGGAGGAAGATACTCCAGTTGAGGATGTTGCGCCGTCGGTTGACGAGAAGATAAAGGAAGCGGTTGCGAATACCGTTCAAAAGGAGGATGTTGTCATAGAGGAAGGCGAGCCGATGAATCGTTGGGCGGTTGATGAGAATGACAACGACAACGCCGCCGAGGCGGAAGAAAAGAAGCCTGAACAGGAGTTGAGCGTGGAGGAAGCCGCGGAGCTGCAGAAACAGCTGGAGGCTGCGTTGAAAAAACGTAACGCCAAGGATGTCAAGACGTTACTGAATGCGGGCGCGAAGCTGGACTGGGTGTCCGAAGATGGAACGTCATTGATGCAGCAGGCCTGCGCAAGAGGCCATTGGGATGCTGTCGAATTCATGCTGAAGCAGGGGGCCAATCCGAACTGGCGTCCGAAAGTTCCGGGCGAGAAGTTCAAACTGCCGTTGCAGATTGCGTTGGACAACGGCAAGAAGACATATCCCGCCTTGCTGATGTTGTTGAAATACAAGGCCGATCCGCAGTTGCTATTCGATACGGCGCTGTATTTTACCAATACGGAAGATGGCAAGAAACAGCCTATTCGAAAGGATACCGTGGGCATCGTGGCGTTGTGCCAATATGATTATCTGCGTGACAATCGCACGGCGCAGTTGGAAGCGCTGTCCGCCTGGCTGGACGCCCGCAAAGGCGCGTTGCCGGACGAATTGGCCGCCGCGTTGCTGACGAACGCCATCGACCAGAAGATGTCTAAAGGCTTCTTGAAGATGGTTTTGCAGCGCATCAAATCCATGAAATCGCCGAAATACGGCTCCGTCCTGCTGGCGGCCATGAAGCATAAGAACCGCATTGAACTTTTGGGAAATCTGAAAGAACGCGGCATTCAGGTGAACAATGTCTGTGAACTTGAAAAGGACGGTGTGCTTGTTGAGGAAACGCCTCTGTATTATGCGGTTAGGACAAAATGCGAAGAGCCTGTCGTCCGCTGGCTGCTGGCCAATGGCGCGAGCGTGAAATGGACGGATGCCGACGGAAAGACCGTCATGGATTTGGACGCCGATCCGAAAATAAAACAGTTGCTGCTGAACGCGAAGCAGGGCAAAAAAGTCACACAGGACTGGAGCGGAGATCTTTACACGACTGGAACGACGACCATCAAGACGAACATGCCGTGGGATGCCGATCTGAACGCCGTGACGGTCAAAGGCGAACATGCGGATTGGATTACGGCGACGAAGGCCAACGACCAAACGTTGGTGGATGCGGATGTCGATTTCTACTGGCGGTATGACAAAGACGCGAAAACGCTGACGCTTGAGCCGCGAAATGGTTGCGAAGTCCTTGTGATGACGGGCAATCTGACGCCGTTTGACCAAGTGGAAGTCAGTTACATCGCCAAGCAGAAATTCTCGGACACGACGCTGTCGTATTCAAAGGAAGAGGGCAGTCCGTTGAAGGCCGGATCAATCATCCTGTTCCGCACGTCCAGAGGCAATTTCGGCAAGTTCCGCGTCATCCGCTATGAAGACGAAGTCATCGACAAGAAAAAGCGTCGGAACGTGTCTCTCATGCTTCATTGGGTTGTGTATCATCTTCAGGAGGAAGAGGTTCGGCAGAGCCATTCGAAGCGCACGATTTGGTAGAATCAATCGTCTGGAAGCATTTTGGACGATTGGATGAAATAAGGAGTTAAGATGTTAAAAATCAGTAAGTTGTTGCTTTTGATTCATGTGTGCGCGGTTGCTTTGATGGCGCAGAACCAAGTGGTCGATATGCCGGCGGGAAAACTGACGCGCCGTAATTTTTTATCCCGCGATCCATTTATTTTGGCATGGGAGAAGAACCAGACGTACTATCTGTACAAAAGCTCAAGCTACAAGGATGCCGAAGGCAAGAGCCATCCATGCTTCGCCTATTTGAAGAGCAAGGATTTGGAAAATTGGGAAGGCCCGTTTCCCGCATTCATCCCGCCACAAGGCTTCTGGGCGACGAAAGATTTCTGGGCGCCGGAAGTCCATGAATACAAAGGAAAATTCTATCTGTTCGGCAGCATGTATTCGGACAAACACAAACGCGGCACACAGATCATGCGGGCCGACACGCCGGAAGGACCGTTCGTGCCGATTTCCGAATTCCCGCAGACGCCTGCTGAATGGATGTGTCTCGACGGCACGCTGTGGGTGGAAGACGGCAAGCCGTACATGGTCTTCTGCCATGAATGGCTGGACTTTAGAACGGGCCCGAAAGGCCTCGGCGGCACCATTGACGCCATTCCGCTGACAGACGATCTGTCGGCCGCCGCAGGCGAATCCTTCATGCTGTTCCGCGGCTCGGACGCCCCATGGAACACGGCTCGCACCAACCAGACGTATGTGACGGATGGACCGTTCCTCTTCAAGGAGAACGGCGAACTGTACATGCTGTGGAGCACGGGCGGTTGGGCTGGCTACACGACGCTTATCGCCCATTCGAAAAGCGGCAAACTAGCTGGCCCATGGGAACAGCTCAACGAAACCATCAATGCCAGCGACGGCGGCCATGCCATGCGTTTTAAAACGTTCGACGGCAAGGTGATGACGACTTATCATGGCCCGAACAGCGGCGCGACGCGCGTCGTTCTCATCGAAGGGCCGATTATGGGCAATGACATCATCCGCGTGAAGAAAGTCCGCTGAATTCGGCTGGATATTCTGGAGATTCTGGAGATTCTGGAGATAATGAAAATCCAACCACTACCCACTAATCACTAATCACTAACCACCGGCCGCGCAGGAGCGCAGCCCTCCCAATTAACCACTAACCATGTTCAAGCAATTATTTTTTGATGACCAACGGCTTTTCGTGCGGGAAAATCTGGAGCGCGCCTATGGCGAGACGGAGCTCGTCGGCACATATCGCGACCATAAAATTTGCACAAGCTACTGCTGGGCATGGCTTATCAAAGGCCCCGACGGCAAGACGCATCTGCTCTACCAAGGGACGGTTTCTGGCAGCGGAAAGATGCTGATGGCCGCCGCCATCAGTGACGACGGCATCCATTTCACGCCGTGAAACACTGCCGAAGAGGCTGGTATCAAGGAACCTATGGTACCGAATCAGTTGTTTTCCTCCGATACCGACGGCGAAATGGCGGGCGTCATCGAAGACAAGACGGCTCCTGCGGATGAACGCTACAAGATTCTCTTTACCGACAATTCGCAGATTCCGTCGTTGCTGTACATTCAGGATTATATACTTACATCGCCTGATCTGATTCATTGGAAGAAAATGCAGGCCAGTTGCTGGAATCCTGCTGGAACGGAACCGTTGCTCGGCGTGTTCTTCAATAAAGTTTCCAACAAATTCACGATTCTGTCGCGGCCCGACTGGGGACAGCGCCGCGTCGGCATCACGGAGACGAACGACTGGCATTACTACACGCCGCTGGAAATGTGTCTCCAAGTCGATTCACTGGATCCTGCATTGGCGGAAATCTATGGCATGCCGGCACTTGCATATGACGACATCTTCATCGGCTTCCCGCATATCTATTCGAATTTCCGTCAAGTGCTCAACACGAAATATTTCGAAGGAACGATGCACGCGGAATTGTCGTATTCGCTGAATGGTCGCCATTGGCAGCGTTCGTTGCGCACGCCGTTCCTTTGCGGTTCTCATCCGCAACTTGTTGAACGCGATGGTGTAGCGTCGAAAATGCTGTTTCTGATGTCGGCCATGAAACAGGACAACGGCGAGATTTTGCTTTGCGCGACAACGAATCAGCATGAGCATGGCTGCCCGCCAAACAAAATCATGGCCGACGACACATCCGTCAGCTTCTTCAAACTGCGTGAGGACGGCTTCATCTGCCTGCGTACAAATGGGCCGACGGAAGGTCGTGTCGCCACGCGTGAAATCATTTGGCAGGCAGGCGAACTCTCCGTGAATCTGAAAGCGCAAAAAGCGACCTGCGCCATTTACGGACAGGCCGGCAATGACGTCAAGCCACTGCCAGACTACACCCATGAAGACTGCGTTCCGTTCAGCGGCGATTCAACTCGTTGGACGCCAACATGGAAGAGCGGTTCGACATTGAACGCCATGGCTGGCAAGACGGTCATCATCGAAATCAAATTGACAGACGGCGTCATCTACAGCTTCAGCGGCGACGGCATTCCCGTCATGAATCAGGAAGCCGCCCGCTACCGCCGCTTCGGCAACCTCCCCCAGCGAAAAGGGTTCTGAGTTATCAAACAGCCTTGAAGAGGCCAAATGTGATGCCTCTTCGAGGCCGATGTTGTCATTGTCTGGCAATACAATCCCGTCGCGTAGCGACATCGCGCGGAGTGCGAGACAATCGTAACCCCACGCAAGCGCCCGGAGCGGCGCGTGGCGTGGGGCAATGACACCCCCCGACCATAGCGCCCGCAAGGGCGCCACTTACAATGACTCTGTCGCGGAAGCGACAAAGCACGGATTGTGATACAGTCATACCAATCTGTCTCCTAAAAAGAGACAGAATCGGTCAAATCTGTCTCCTAAAAAGAGACAGAATCATATAAATCTGTCTCCTAAAAAGAGACAGATTTTGTAAGTGTCTATTTACAAGGGTATTAAAATTCAACTATATTTTAGCTAGCATAAATTTGACAAAACATGAAATTGTTTCGTTCCTCAATGCTGGAAGAGAGCTCGGCATCAAGCGGCTGCTGTTGGTCACATGGGACGAAGAGACGGAATTGGAAGGCGGCTTAAAGGTCGTACCAGTCTGGAAACTGCTGGCCGGATATGAACTGGTGTTCAGGTGAAATGATTAGCTAATACTTTTGTGCCAGTTAGAAAACAAACAGATTCGCCATGCATTGAAGTCGTGTTTTTGATTAATCACATGGAACGGTAAGAAATTCATCCGCCGCATTTTCCGCAGGGGCTGCCTTCGTTCTTCTTGCAGGGATAGCCGCGAGTCCTGCGATAGTTTTCGCAATATTTATTGTGCCGCTTAAAAGAGTTTGTGGACAGCCAGTAACCGGTCTCCGGCCAGTCGTCGCACACAGGAGCGGCTGGACGCTTTTCAACAGGCAACTTGGAATTGGGATGGTATTCCTTTTGGTTTTCTGGAAGTATGAACACATTTTGCGCATCTTCATCCATATACTGATTCTCTTGCACGATATATTCCTTGGATACTGAAACAAGTCCGTGGAAGAAGGATACGAAACCGATCACGATGCATGCCAGATACCATTTGCATTTGCCAAAACGAAGGATGGCGAAGATAAAATGTCCTATTTGGGTGAACAGCCCCAACAGGCCCCATGCAATGTGTTCTTTAAATTCACAAATTAGCATGGCTATTGAACCAAACAAATAGATGATGATTCCAAACAGTATGTAGGACATGGTCATTCCTTGTGAGGTTCAAAATTGTTTTACGGTGGGTGAATTTAATAATGTAAAGATTTCACTAATAATATTCTTCTTTGAGCCAGTCGGTGATATTGCCGGTATTGAAATCGAAATTGACGCCGACGAGCATGATGCGATGGCCTTCCTTACGGTATTTCTGCGCATAGTCTTTGTTTTCTATCTGTTTCATCGCGTCGTCAGCCGTCTTGTTGAGCTTGAATTCGATCACGTATGTCCATTCTCCGGCGGCGACCATCATGTCGATCCGTCCGTCGCTGGTGCAGACTTCCGCTTGGACAAGCAGTTTCAGCAAATCACAGACGACATAGACGACGGTCTGGTAGTAATGTTCGTCCTTTACATGGATTGCATAGGGAATTCCCGCGAAAATGGACTTGAACAATTTCATGAAGCCATCCACGTTGCCAGTTCCGACCGCCGTGACGAGATTCAGCATCAATTCCTGCGCATCCTGCTTTCGAACGGTGGTGCAATACGTCAGCAGGGAGCCGTTGAAGGATTCCTCCACCTCCATGTTGGGGAAACGCAGAAAATATTTGGTGACGAATTTATCGGTAAAAGGAACTTGCTGACGTTCCGCACGGTCGATGGTCAGATATCCTGTCTGGAACAGCATCACCATCGGATCCAGATCGGTGACTTCGAAAGCGTCGAAAAACGCTTCGGAGACAGGTTTGTTCAACGACAGGGAAAAATCGAATTTGGATTTCATGATCAAATCCAGCAGGAATGTCGGCGTTCCAGTCTTGAACCAGTAGTTTTTGAATTCGCCGCCGGATTGGAAGAATTTCGCCAAAGAGACTGGATTATAAACCGTTTGGGCGTTTTCTTCAAAGCGATACCCGTTGTACCATTTTTTGATTTCCTGCAAGAATTCGTCTTTTGGACGGTCGCTGGCAAGCGTTGCAAGACGGTCGGCGAAGGCTGTTTCAAGCTCTTCCTGCGTATAGCCTAGCATCGTGGCATAGCGGGCGTCCATCGTGATGTCCGTCAAGTTGTTCAGGTCTGAGAAGATGGATACATGGCTGAATTTGCTGACGCCTGTGACAAAGAGCAGGCGCTCCAAGCTGTTGCGATCCTTCAGAACGCTGTAGAATCCCTTCAGGCAATGCTGGATATCTTTGATGTTCGGATTCAAGATGTTGTCAAGAATCGGCTTGTCATATTCATCAACCAGAATGACGACTTCCCCTTTCTTGGATAAAACATCTATGAGATTTCCAAAACAAAGCCCCGGCGTGTCGCCTGAAATTTGAATGGCGTGCTCTTCCGCAATCTTCCGGACTTTGGCCATCAGGTAAGCTGGCAGTTCCAGCAGGGCGTCTGACACACAATTGTAGTCCCCGAAACTCAAATGAATAATCGGATACGGTTTCCATTCATACGGTTTGTCATAGATGCTCAGCCCTTTGAAAAGCTCCTTCTTCCCTTCAAAGACTGCTTTCAGCGTGGAAATGGTCAACGACTTGCCAAAACGACGCGGACGGGATAGAAAGTACATCTCTTTGGCTGGTTTTATCAGCTGCCAAATGTACTCAGTCTTGTCAACGTACAAGAAATCGCCCTTGATCAGGTCTTCAAAACTGTAAACACTGGTGTTCAAGTCTTTCATAACTATACCGTCTATGGTTTTCTAACGACAACGTAATACAATACGTCCTGAAACGGCGGTTGTCAATTGGAGAACCACAAGAAAATCTTATATTGGGCGGCTGGCGGATAACGGTTTGCCGTCACGCGATATTGATCGCGCTGGAGAGGGGCCGTCATAGGCTACCGTTTTTGATCTTCTCCAGTTCGTCCCAGCGGGCGTAAAGGCGTTCGACTTCCGCTTTGGCGTCATTTAACTTCTGAGTCAGTTCGGCTGTCTGTTTGCCATATTTGACATGGAAGTCCGGTTGGGAGAAGATGGCTTCAATTTCCGCAACGCGTTCCTCCGCGGCGGCAATTGTATCCTCTATGGAGTCCAACTCCTTCTGTTCCGCATACTTAAGCTTGCGGACCGCTGGTTTTTTCGCGGCTTCCACGGCGGCTTTCTCTTTCTGGATGACGGCCTGTTCGATGGAGCGGCGGGCGGCTTCGCGTTCGGCAAGTTTCTGGGCGTAGTATGTCCAACCGCCAGGCTGGAAGAATGTCTTGCCGTCGCCTTCAAACGCGAGAATGTGTGTGCAGACGCGATCGAGAAAATATCGGTCATGGGAGACGATGACGACGCAACCTTGGAAATCGATAATCGCTTCTTCCAGAATGCGTAACGTCGGCAGATCAAGATCGTTTGTCGGTTCGTCGAGCAGGAGGAAATTACCGCCTTCCTTGAGCTTTTTGGCCAATACAAGGCGGTTGCGTTCACCGCCGGAAAGCTGTCCAACGAGCGTGTTGATTTCGTCATCTTGGAAAAGATAGCCTTTCAGATACGACCAGATGTTGAGCTTCCGTCCGTCGAAAAGGACGAAATCGTTGCCTTCGCCGATCTCCTCATAGACCGTCTTGTCATTGTGGAGCAAAACGCGATGCTGATCCGTATAGTTGAAAACCGTCCGTTCGCCGATGCGGACGCTTCCTTCCGTTGGTTTCAACTGTCCGATCATCATGCGCAGCAACGATGTCTTGCCGAGGCCGTTACGGCCGACGATGCCAAGTTTCATGCCTGTTTCGAAGGCCAGATTGAGATGGGAGAAGAGCTGTTTGCCGCCGAGCGACAGCGCCGTGTCATGCAGTTCGAGAATGATATTGCCAGTTTTGGGAGGCGGCGGGAGGATGAGATTGACGTCTTGGTCTCGTTTGAGGGCTTCCTGATTGTAGGCCGCTTCGAAGCGTTGGATACGGGCCTGCTGCTTCGTGCCGCGTGCGCAGGGGGCGCGGCGGATCCATTCGATTTCACGACGGATGAACGCAAGACGTTTGGCTTCATTGATTTCCGCTTCGTTTTCGCGTTCCGCCTTTTTGATGAGAAAGTCCGAATAATTCCCTTCATAAGTGTAAAGCAGACCATGGAAAAGTTCGATGACTTTCGTGGAGGTGTTGTCGAGAAACGCGCGGTCATGCGTGACGTAAAGGACGGTCCCGTTGGACTTTAGGATATAGTTTTCAAGCCATGCGATCGTTTCGGCGTCCAGATGGTTTGTCGGTTCGTCCAACAGCAGCAGATCCGGATAATCGACGAGTGCGCGGCAGAGGCCGACGCGGCGTTTTTCACCGCCGGAGAGGTCGTCGATAATGCGGTTGGCGTCCGGAGCGGCCAGATTGGACAGCAACTGGTCGATTCGCGAATCGAGATTCCAACCGTCCCGCGCGGTGATTTTCCGTTCGAGTTCATGGATATCGACGCCTGCTTTCGGATGTTCATACAAATCAAGAAGATGCAGAATATCCTGCGCACCTTCCAGAATGTTTTCGCGGACGGTTTTGCCATGCGTCAAATCGACTTCCTGCGGGAGATAGGCGGCGCGGACGCCACGCGTCAGCGTGACGTCGCCCGTGTAGAAATGCTCTTTTCCCGCAAGGATTTTCAAGATGGTTGACTTGCCGGAGCCGTTTCGGCCGATGAGACCGACGCGTTCGCCTTCATGGAGGAGCAGGTCCTGATTGTCAACCAGCACATTGCCGGCGATTTGGACATGCAATTGCGTTGCTGTCAGAATGACTTGGGGCATAAACAATTAACAATTAACAATTAATAATTTACAATTTGGCAACGTCAGCGGCCATTTGGATTTTGACGCAGAGTTCGGCGGCTTTGAAGGCGTGTTCCTGCGTCATGGCGTTTTCCGTGCGGTTAAGGCAGTCCAAGATGAACTGTCCGAAGAACTTGCAACCGACGGTGTTCCGTGCGTCAATGCGGACTTCCTGCTTGTTGTCGAAGAGATACAGCTGGTTGGCGCCGTTGTCGGTGGCGATATCGATGTTCTTCCGCAGTTCGATGGTGCCTTCCGTGCCGAGGATGATGGTCTTGCCGTCGCCCCATGAACGGAGGCCGTCCGGCGTGAACCAATCGACGCGGAAATAGAATGACGCGCCGTTGTCGCCTTTCAGAGAAGCTTCGCCAAAATCTTCCAATTCAGGGAATTGCGGATGCGCGAAGTTGTTGACACGCGCGAAATTGATCGTCGCGTCTTTCGCACCCGTGTATTGGAGAAACTGTTCGCATTGATGGGAGCCGATGTCGCAGAGGATGCCGCCATAGAGTTCCTTTTTGAAGAACCAGTCCGGACGCGATTCTGGCTTGCCCATGCGATGCGGGCCGAGGCCGATGACGCTGATGACTTTTCCGATGGCGCCTTGCGAGACAAGATCGTCCGCCAGCATGGAGCATTCGTTGCCGATGCGTTCGGAATAATAGACCATGTATTTCTGGCCAGTGGCGGCGACGGTTTTGCGAGCTTCGTCTAGCTGTGCAAGAGTCGTAAATGGCGTCTTATCCGTGAAATAGTCCTTTCCGGCATTCATGCAACGGACGCCGAGCGGGCCGCGATTGGAGGGAACGTCCGCTGCGGCGACGAGTTTGACGTCCGAATCGTCCAAAATTTCGTCCAGAGAACGCGCGACTTTGGCGTTAGGATATTTGGCGGCAAGCTTTTGCGCTTTGGTTTCGTTTTTGTCAAAGACCCATTTGAGGGTGGCTCCCGCCTTGACGAGCGAGGCGACCATGCCGTCGATATGGCCATGTTCGAGAGCGGTGGCGGCGATGGTGAAATCGCCTGGCTTGCACACGGGCGGCGGAGGCGGCAGAAGCGTGTAGGACGAACCGTCGGATTTGCGTAGGTCAGAAAGCGAGATAAGCGGCATGGTGTGTTCTCCTTTTGGTTTGGACAAGTCGTTCATATAACATAATCCATTTTTCGCCAAAATGCAGGCGAAACAGCGTGCTTTTTCATAAATCATGCCCATGGCATGAAGATTTTGCTGGAAAATTTTTCCTTTTGCGTGATGACGGATTACATTAGAAATTTTACTATTTAATAAAAGGAACCAACGATGGATTTGTTCATATTTTTACTGTTTAGTAATCCGGTGAAGTATTTCTTCATCGTCGTGCTGATGGCGTTTTCCATCTGCGTGCATGAATTCTGCCATTCATACGCGGCGTTGATGGAAGGCGACGACACGGGCGAACGGCTTGGATTCATGACGTTGAATCCCATGCATGTCATGGGGCCGACGTCGATCATCGCGCTTTTCCTGTTCGGCATCGCGTGGGGGCAGGTTCCGATCATCGCATCGAACATGCGCCATAAGTGGGGAGCCGCATGGGTGTCGTTCTGCGGGCCGCTGTCCAATCTGGCGTTGGCGCTGTTGTTTTCCGTGATGGTGCGGATTTCGCGTCCGTTGCCGATCATTTTCCAGACGTTTTTCTATTGCGGAGCATACGTAAATGTCTTTCTGGCCGTATTCAACCTGCTGCCGATTCCGTCACTGGACGGATGGGGCGTGGGCGAATATTTCATCCCGCCGATGCGGCGTCTTACTGCGGAACAACGCGGCGTGATTCTGCTGGTGGCGATCATCCTGCTGTGGGGAAGCACGTTGAGCCGCTTCCTTAACCTGCTGGTGGCCAAAGTCTTGTCACTTTATGAAATCATCATGTTCTAACGAACGTCAAGGATAGAAACCATGTTGAAACGCCTGTTGCTGTCATCGCTTCCATTGATTGTGATCATCGCCCTCCCGCTGATTTTCCGGAAAAGCAGCGAGAAGATCGACTTGTCGGCGGATCAGTTGGTCATCGTCTCGCCGCACAACGAGGCGATCCGCTATGAGTTCGAACAGGGCTTCCGTGCTTATTACGAGAAACTTACAGGACGAAAGGTCAGCATTGACTGGCGTGCCACGGGCGGCACGAGCGAAATCGCCCGCTATGTTTCCAGCGCGTATGAAGCCGTCTTCCGCGACTATTGGGTGAACACGCTGAAGCAACCATGGAGCGACAAAGTCGCCATGGCCTTTATGAACCGCAAGATCAAACCGGACGATCCGGACTATGCGGCGCGCGAAGCCTTCCTGAAGTCCGATCTCAGTATCGGTATCGATTTGTTCTTCGGCGGCGGCCAATATGATTTGAACAAGCAGGCCCAGGCCGGAACGCTGACAAAAATCGGTGCGTCCGATCCCGAAAGCGTTTTTTACAAAGGAGATCCGAATGGCGAACTGTACAAGCTGTTGACGGATGAAGCCCGCGAACGGACGTATCCGAAAACACCCGCCGGCGCCCATCCTGCGCTTTACGACGAATTGTTCAGCGGTGAAAAACCGAATCTTGTACAAGGGCAGGGTGGCGAGACATGGTATGACAAAGGCGACATGTACTATGGCCTATGTTTCTCATCGTTCGGTATTTGCGTGAATCTTGACCGTTTGGCGAAACTTGGCTATGACGTTTCGACAGGTTATCCGTTGCGCACATGGCGCGATTTGGCGGATCCGCGGCTCTACAAGCAGATCGGTTTGGCCGATCCGTCGAAGAGCGGTTCCATCAACAAATGCTTCGAAATGATCATCCAACGGCAGATGCAGGACACGTATGGACGTCTGGCGGCGGATGTGGCGGCAGGAAAAATGACGGAAAAAGACGCCGTCAACCAGTCGTGGCAGGAAGCGTTGGCTCTTGTTAAAGCGGTGGGCGGCAATGCGTTGTATTTGACGATGTCCGCCAGTAAAGTTCCGGTTGACACAGCGAGCGGGCAGGTGGCCGCCGGCATGTGCATCGACTTCTATGGCCGTTCCCAGGCGGAATGGGAGGAATCGCACGTTGGCCGCAAGACGATGACGTACTACACGCCAGATGCTGGATCGACCGTGTCGGTCGATCCAATCGGCATGTTCCGCGGCGCGCCCAATCCAGAGCGTGCGCGGTTGTTCATCCGCTATCTGTTGACGGCGGAAGGCCAGCGGTTGTGGAACCAGCGGGCGGGCACAGAAGGCGGTCCAATCAAATACACGCTTCATCGTCTGCCTGTGCGGCGGGACATGTATTCAGAGGAATGCCGCAAGCTCATGAGCGCACCGGATGCGGATCCCTTTGGCCTTTCTGGTTCATTTACTTACAAAGGCGCTTGGACGGGGCCGTATTTCGATTTGATCCGCACATTGATTCGCGTCATGGTGTTGGATTGCCGCGACGAATTGCAGGCCAGCTGGAAGGCGATCATCGACGCGGGCGGCCCGTCTGCCGTTCCAGAAGCCTATGCGGAATTTTGCCGTCTGCCGTTCAAGCATTCAGACGGCGGCGATACGGCGAAGAAACTATGGGTGGCTGAAACACAGACGGTTACGACGCGGGAATGGGCGATTTTCTTCCGTGAGTCATACGGCAAGGCACTGAAGCTTGCTCAAGAAGGCAAGTGATTATCAAGTAGGAAGATACGGATATGGACGAACCACAACCAATCAAAGCGAAAAACATCGCGCCATACGCATTCGCCGCGCTGACCATCCTGCTTTTGTTCGGCGTCCTGTTTTTGGTGAAAGGATTTTTGCATGCGTTGATTCTGGGCATCATCGGCGCGACCATGCTGATGCCTGTTCATCGTCGTATCCTCAAGGGAATCCGTCATTTGAACAAACGACTGCCGAAATTCAGCCTGAAAAAATCGGACAAGAAAGAAACGCCCGCCGAACAGGAAGGCGAATACACGAACGGCGAAAAGCGGGCCGCCGCGTTGTGTTCCGTCACGTTGGTGTTTTTCTGCGTTCTCATCCCGTTGACGTTCTTCATGTTCACGCTGATCAACCAAGGCGAGAAGGCGTTGGCGGACGCGAAGACATGGCTCGCCAAAGGTCCGGACGGCCGTTCGACGCTGACGAAGCATCTGGAGGAACTGGACAGCAAATACCAGATTTCGCGCCGTTGGGGACAATTGAACGCGTTGAACAACGCGCTTGATTTCGGCGTGCCTGAAATCAAGCAAGAGGAAAAAAATCTTGTCGAAACGAACGGCGACAAGCCGTCGCAGACGGCTGAACATGATGTGGCTGCCGAACAAAAGCCGCAAGTCAAGGGGGAGACGGTCATTCAGGAACCGCCGGAAAAGATGGAACGTGTTCAGGAGACGGAACTTCAGGAGCTTGCGGGAAAGGTCGCGACGATTTTGCAAAATTGTTTGTCATCCATCATTCGTGCGTTGATGGGCGTGGCCAAGCAGATTTGGATGATGGTTGTGAATTTCTTCATCATGCTTCTCGTCATGTTCTTTGGCTTCCGCGACGGTGAATCGTTTGTGAAATATGTCCGTGATATTAGTCCGTTCAGCGACAAAGTGCAGGAGCAGATTCTGGATCGTATCAGCGAAGTGTCCCGCGCCGTGTTGTTCGGCATTCTGGGCACGGCACTTGTGCAGAGTCTTGTGGCGATGATCATCTTCCGGATCGTGAAGATTCCCGCGTTGCTGTGGGGCAGCCTACTGGGCATGTGTTCGTTGATTCCGTTCATTGGAACGTCGTTGGTGTGGATTCCCATTACCATTTATTTCCTGTTGATTGGACAGCCATTGCAGGCGGCGTTCGTCGTGTTCGGCTGCGGTGGCATTGTGGCGAATGTTGACAATTTCATGCGTCCCGCGTTCATCTGCGGCGGCCGTACAGGCATGTCCTATATCGTGCTTTTCTGCTCGTTGTTGGGCGGATTGCAGACGTTTGGTCTGGCCGGTGTGGTCTATGGGCCGTTGATCAGCGGCCTCTGCGCACTATGCCTTTACATATTTGGAACACAATACAAGAATCGTACCATGTGAACGCCACGTGCGTTCACATGGTATGATGCCTATGGCCTATGGCTCATGGCCTAAACACCTCGCAGTCAATTGGTAATAATGTCCCTTTAGTCCCTTTAGTCACTGTAAAACCATGCAATACACAGATTTATTCACGAAAGAAAGTTGCGATGCGATTCAGGCCTTTTATGACAGTTATGAGCCATGCCAGGCATTGTTGCATGACTATCGTCGTTTGAAGGGCAAGGTTGGCCATGTGCAGAATATTTTCTATGGCGATTCCATCACGGCCGGATGGCCGCTGAAGGAGTTCTTTCCAAATGCAAGTCTTTTGAACAGAGGCATCGGCGGCGACAACACGTCGGGCCTTTACCTGCGAATGGAGGAGGATGTCTTCCCCTACACGCCGAAACGCGTCTTCATGTTGATCGGCATCAACGGCATCAACGCCCCGAATGAACGGATGCTTGCGCAGATTTCCACGCTGGCGTCGATGATGCAGAAACGCGACATTGACGTTTGTCTGTCCAGTGTCCTGCCGTTGCGCAATCCGGACAAATGGGACCGCTTCCAATACCAAGATAAGATTGTGGAACTGAACGTGATGCTCCGTAAATGGGCGGACGCGAACGGCTGCGGTTTCATGGACTACCATTCCGCGTTAAAGGACGAAACGGGACAATTGGCGGCGGAATACGCGAAGCCAGACGGAACGCATGTCACATTCGCCGCCTATGAAGTGATGGCGGAAGTTGTAAGACCCTACCTAATATAAGTGAAAGGGACTAAAGGGACGAAAGGGACGAAAGGGACGAAAGCGATGAAAGCGACAAGTGAAAGGGAAGAGGCTGTGTCGTCTCATTTCTCGCTGACGATGTTTCGTATCCAAATTCCTGATTTGACGAGGATTATCGAGACAAGGAATTTGCTGAAGTCCGCCGCGCGGGAGATGAAATAGAACGGCAGTATCGGCAGGGCGGTCAGATTGCCGATGCACCATGTGACGGGAACGACGACGAGCCATGTGTAGCCGCTGTCCATCATGAACGTCAGGAAGCTTTTACCGCCCGCGCGGACGGTGAAATAGCTTGAGTGCATGATGGCGAGCAACGGGCTGAGGACGGCATTGATCCACATCATGCGCGTGGCCAGCAGCCTGACGGTCTCTTCTGTCTTGTAAAGCCTTGGGATGTAAGGCGCTAAAATACATATCGGAATGGATATGACGATGCTGATGGCGACCGACAGCGCAATCAGTTTCCAAGCGGTCTCCTTCACCGTGTCCAATTTGTTGGAACCCAGTTCATGTCCGATGACGACGCCTGTCGCGACGCCCATGGAGAAGAACGCGCAATTGAAGATGTTCGCGAACGTTACGGCGATGTTGCAGGCGGCGATGACTTGGATGCCGCGCAACGAATAGCACTGAATGAGAAACGTCATCCCGAAAGACCAACACATCTCGTTGAACAGCAATGGTGTACCGCGTACGCAGATGTCCATGAAAAGCTTTTTGGGGATGTACAGGGAACGGTATGCGCCTTCGATAAAGCGGTATTTGGTGTGTTTCACGTGCGTGTAGATGACGATGATGGCCATTTCCACGACGCGGGAGAGGACGGTCGCGATAGCCGCGCCCGCCGCATCTAGACGCGGAAAGCCGAATTTGCCGAAGATGAGCAAATAGTTGAAAATCAGATTCACAAAGATGGCCGTGAGGCTGGCGATCATGGGGACGCGTGTCTCGCCAAGCTCGCGCAAGGCGCTGGAATACATCATGGCAAACGCGAACGGCAACAGTCCGAACAGCATGATTTGCAGGTATTGACGTGATATTTCAAACGTCTTCGTGATGTCTTCCGGCGAGCCTTCTCCTTTCAGAAAACAGCCGATGAGCGGCTTTTCGAAAAGGAGCAAAATGGCGGTGGCCACGGCTGTCATCAGCATCATGATGATCAATTTGAAGCGGAAGCAATGGCGGAGGCCGTCGTCGTCATGCGCTCCTGCGTACTGCGTGGCGAAAATGCCCGGGCCGGAAAGACCGCCGAAGACGCAGAGGTTGAAGACGAAAAGCATATAGTTGATGATGGAGACGGCCGCCATCGGATTCGTGCCGATGGCGCCGACCATCAGATTGTCCAGCATGCTCACGATGTTCGTGACCGTGTTCTGGATGATCATCGGAATGACGATGACCGCGACTTCACGGTAGAATTCGTGGCTCCCGATGAAGCGTTTCTTCAATGTATTGTGGAAATTACCGAACATGTATGGCTGAATGTTTTGACGTGTTTTGACATCTTTTATTAAGATAAATGCGGAAATGTCATGTTTCAATAAATCACAGCGATAAAAGCAGTCCATGCTTTATGCTTCCATGAATTGATATTTCCTTATATTAAGGTATATTTAAACTTTTGTTGTTTTGAGGGGATTGCCTTGCGGGTTGGAGCGTCTTTTGTTTTCAAACAGGTTGTTTTCAAGTCATAATAAGGTAGTTAACTCAAAAACAAGGAAAGTGCAGATGAAGAGTCGATTTTCGGTTTCGTCGTTGATGGTCCTGCTGATGCTGGGCCTCATGTTCGCTCCGGCGTTGTTCGGGCAGGAAGCGGCCGCTGTTGGTGAAAAGGCGGCTGAGGCAGTGAAGGAAGCGGCGGCGGCCGTGGCGCCTGCGGCGGAGGCCGCGGCGGAAGCGACGGAAGAGGCCGCAGCGGAGAAATCCTGCATGGCGGGTACGTTCTGGGCGTTGGTTCCGCCGGTCATCGCCATTGTTCTGGCCCTGATCACGAAGGAAGTCTATTCATCGCTGTTCATCGGTATTCTGTGCGGCGGCCTGTTCGCCGGCGGATTCAACTTCCTGAAGACCGTTGACCATATCATCAACGACGGTCTGATCGCCGCCGTGAAAGACAGCGCCGGCGTGTTCATCTTCCTGGTCATCCTCGGCGTGCTTGTCGCTCTCATCAACAAGACCGGTGCCGCCAACGCCTTCGGCGAATGGGCGAAGACGCATGTCAAATCCCGCGTCGGCGCATGTCTGGCGACATTCGTGCTCGGCGTTTTGATTTTCATCGACGACTATTTCAACTGCCTGACGGTCGGCAGCGTCATGCTTCCCGTGACGGACAGCCACAAGATCTCCCGTGCGAAACTGGCCTATTTGATTGACGCCACGGCGGCCCCGATCTGCATGATCGCCCCGATCTCCTCTTGGGCGGCGGCTGTTTCCGAATATGCGGAAGGCACTCAGTACAGCGGACTTGAGCTGTTCTGCCGCGCCATCCCCTACAACTTCTACTCCCTGCTGACGTTTGTGTTCATCATCGGCATCACGCTGATGAAGGTCGATTTCGGCCCGATGGCCCGCCATGAAAAGAACGCGCAGGAAAATGGCGACTTGTTCACGAGCGGCGGCGAAGTCGATAACGGCGTCCGCCCGCTTCAGAATGCGCAGGGCAAAGTCCGCGACATGCTCGTTCCGATCATCCTGCTCATCGTCATCTGCATCGCCGCGTTGGTCTATGTCGGCGGCATCGGCGAAGACGGCAAGGGCTTCATCGCCGCGTTCAGCGACACGGATGCGACGGTTGGTCTTCCGTGGGGCGGCATGATCGTCCTGATCCTCACCATCATCTATCTTGCGCTCCGCCGCGTCATCCCGCTCCGCGACGCCATGAAAGCCATTCCCGAGGGCTTCAACGCCATGGTTCCCGCCATTCTGATTCTGACGTTTGCAACGGCTCTGAAGAACATGACGGGCCTGCTGGAAGCAAAGGAATACATCGCCCAGATTATGGAAGCCTCCGCTGGCAAGCTGGCCAACTTCCTGCCCGCCGCGATCTTCTTCGTGGCCTGCGTATTGGCGTTCGCC
>JAFZAB010000036.1 GCA_017548425.1 Victivallales bacterium | reverse complement strand
GAGCTGAGCGACATCCGTGGCAACCGTATTTCCATGATTTTCCAGGAGCCGATGACGGCGTTAAATCCCGTCTTGACAATTGGTTGGCAGATTGGCGAAGTACTGAAACGGCATCGCGGGCTGAATGCGGATGAGACGCATGAACAAGTCATCGAACTCTTGCGGAAAGTTGGTATTCCGTCGCCGGAAAAGCGTGCAGAGGACTATCCGCATCAATTGTCCGGCGGCATGCGGCAGCGCGTCATGATCGCCATCGCGTTGGCATGTAGGCCTGAACTGCTGATCGCGGATGAACCGACGACGGCGTTGGACGTGACGGTGCAGGCTCAGATCATGGATCTGCTGGCGGAATTGCGGTCGGAATACGGCACGTCCGTTTTGTTCATCACGCACAACTTGGCATTGGTTCGCGAACAAGCGGACCGCGTCGCTGTCATGTATGCCGGAAGTATCATGGAACAGGGCACTTGTGAAGAAATCTTCAAAGCTCCGATGCATCCCTATACGCGGCTGTTGATGCAATCTGTGCCGAGCACGACACAGCGCGGACGGCGGCTAGCGAGCATTGCGGGCATGGTTCCGAAAGGGACGGATATCATCACAGGCTGTGGTTTTGCGAGCCGCTGTCCGTTCAAAACGGACGCCTGTGATGCGCAAAAGCCGTTGTTGGAGGCGTTTGACGGCGGTCATGAAGTCGCCTGCCTGCGGATGAAAGAATTGCAACAGCTGGAGAAGAGTTCTGACAAAGCGGAAAACGCCTCTGTGCAAAATGGTCAGACTGTGTTGAAAGTGAACGGCTTGCGTGTCTGGTTCCCCGTGAAGGCGGGCATCCTGAAACGGACGGTCGGCCATGTGAAAGCCGTTGACGGCATCAGTTTCGAACTGAAGAAAGGCGAGACGTTGGCGGTCGTCGGAGAATCAGGCTGCGGGAAGACGACGATTGGCAAATCGATCGTCGGTCTTGCGCCACGGACGGAAGGTGATGTGCTGTTGGCGGACGGCAATGGCCAGATGACGCAACCAAACATGGAGACGTTGCGGCAACGCGTCCAGATGATTTTTCAGGATCCGTTCTCCAGTTTGGATCCGCGACTGATGGTCGGCGAAACGATTGAAGAAGGCATGGAAGTGCATGGCGTTGGGAAAGATGCGGCAGAACGGCAATCGCTCATGGAGAAGCTTTCGACGCGCGTCGGTCTGTCGCCAGACGTGCTGAACCGCTATCCGCATCAGTTCAGCGGCGGCCAGCGGCAGCGTATCGGATTGGCTCGCGCGTTGGCCGTCAATCCGGAAGTCATCATCTGCGATGAATGCACAAGCGCGTTGGACGTGTCCGTCCAGGCCCAGATTCTGAATCTGCTGAAAGAGTTGCAGAAAGAGCTGGGACTTTCGTATCTCTTTATCACGCATGATTTAAGCGTCGTCAGCTATCTGGCGGATCGCGTCGCCGTCATGTATCTTGGCCGCATTGTGGAGGAGGGCGAAGCGGCGGATGTCTTGCAGTCGCCGAAGCATCCCTATACGAAGGCGTTGATGGCGGCGGCACCGCGTGTGGAGGCGGACGGCAAGCGGACCGTTCTGCGGCTGGCGGGTGAAGTGCCGTCGGCATTGAATCCGCCGAAAGGCTGCCATTTCCATCCGCGCTGTCCTCACTGCATGGAAAAATGCCGTTTGGAAACGCCTCCCGTCAAGGAACTTCCGAATGGACAGCGTGTCTGCTGCTGGCTGGAGATGAAATCGGAGGGTGACGCATGAGTCAATGGCATGTCCAGAACGGCTGGCAGGAGAAATTGGCGGGCATCGGCCTCGGCGATTTGGAGAGCGCGTTGTCGTTTCGCGGCGGCGATGTCATGAGCAACAAAAAGCGCAGCCGCACATGCCGTGTCGAGTTGCCTGACGGCGGTTTCGTGTTCGTGAAGCACGATTTGAGCACGGCGTGGCAGGCGACATTGCGGGCGTTGGTGAAATTCCAGCGTCCGGTCACGAAAACGGAGCGGGAACGATTGTCTGTGGAACAGCTTAAACGACTGGGATTCAAGAGCTACGATGTCGTGGCATGGGGAACGGAAACGTGTTGCGGTTTGCCCGACAAGGCCGTCATGGTCACGCTTCCCGTTCCAGGCCGTCCTGTGGAGGACATCTGGAAGGATGCGACGGTTTCGGAAGAACGAAAAAAGGAAGCATTGAATCTTGCGTTGGAGACACTTGCGGCTTTGCAACAGGCTGGTTGCAACTGGCGGAAAGACTGCAAGCCGGAGCATTTTTTCGTGACGGACGACAACGAAATCTATCTGATTGACGTGGAACGGATGCGTTTCGGGCGGAGGCCGCTGGACGAAACGGATCAACGTGCACAGAAAGAGCGTTTTATGTCTTTTTTAATTCATAATTCATAATGCATAATGCATAATTATTTAAGTGGTATGGCGACGGCAGCAGAACAATTGATGGCGTATTTGAGGCGGCTTGAGGATTTGAATCCTGAAGTCAGCCTGTCGGATTTGTGTCAGGCGGATGCGTGGGCGCAGGAGGCTGGCGGCGCCGCTTTTGCGGACGCCGCCGCACAGACGGCGAAGCTGATTGATCTATATCTTCAAAGCCAGACGAAGCAGCAGGGCGCGGAAGTCTTGGCGGAATATTTCCATTGTTTGAGCGAAGACGCTCAGCGGCTGCTGGAGGCGGGAGAAATTTCCGCTCCTGTCCAGACGACGGCCGACAATCGCACGACGGCGCTCGTTCCGCGGCAGATGAACACGGCGTTGGATCGTTGCATCGTGCTGAATCGCGGCACGGTGCCATCGCTTCTGGCAAAGGCGGCGGATGCGTTCCGCCGCCGCAATGAAGTCGTCAATACCGTTATGGAACTGGCGTTCCGTGTCTTATGGAAATTGGACGCGAAACAGGCGGATGATTGGTTCGTGGCCTATTTCAAAGCCCATGAAGGCAAGCTCGATCCGGATTTCATTCGCGACGCATTGACGATTGCGTTGACGCAACCGTCTGTCAGCAAGGAATTTCTGGAATGGACGTGCCGCTGGTGCGGCGATTTCGGCCTGCTGGAGCATTGGCCGACCGTCGTCTATAAAGGCGACCGCCTTCTGTGCCGCCACGGCATCCGCGCATGGCTTGCCGCGCATCCTCCTCGCACGACGAGTCTTGCGCATCTCCAACTGATGTTCAAGACGGGAAAGATCGGTGACGAAGCGATGCTGACATGGGCGGAATCCGCTTTGGGCAATCTCGGCGAATGCGTCCTTCGCATCATGGAACTGAACAAGACAATGGCGGATTCAGAAGAGAAGGATCGTCTGCAAGGCGCTCTTTTGAGCGAACTTAGACGCCTGTCTGCATTGTTTCCGGCCATTCTTCTGGCTGCTGACCAGATCTTGTGCCGTCCAAACGGCCCCGTGACGTTCGCGATGGCTCTCATGGGCTTGGCGGGGCAGGGCTTGGAGCAGTGGGACAACGCCTTGCTGGAATTCTGCCGCCGCGTCATCCGCCGCACGTTCATCTTCGATATGCGGGCAGGCCGTTCGCCGAAAGAGACAATCGAGCGGCTGACGTTCGGCGACAAAAACGCCTATCTTTTCGCGACGGCCCAATTGGATTTGGTCACAGAGAAATTCGATTCAATCAAACAGCGCGAAATGGTCATTGAGATTCTCGCGCCGTTCTACGCAAGCTACCGCCAGCCGCCATTGTTGGCGGCGGAGACGACGCGCCGTTACCGTAAGTTGCGTTGGCTGTTGCATGAAGATTATCTGCGGCAGACATTGACGGCGGAGCAGTTCGAACAAGTCAAAGGCATGGACGCCATTTGGGAAATCGCCGCCTTGGCAGGCGACGCGCGAAAGTTCCTCGGCCTCCAGCGGAATCTGCAAAGCCAGTTGGAAATCATCCTTGCGTCCAAAATCGAATTCGAGGAAACCATCCGCGAGCATCGTTTGCGCCTCATTCGAAAACTTCTGACAAGCACGCCGTAATTCCGTCATGGTATGGACAAGCCGTATATATATGGTAAAGTATTGGAAATGATTTGAGATAATTCTTTGAAGCCTATTATCCAAGGAGGCAAGAATGAGCAGCAATTCATCGGGCGGCACCGTGAAGGTCGCCGTTGTCGGAGCGGGTGGCATCGCGAGAAGCGTGCATTTGCCGTCGCTGAAGGAGATGGAAGATGTCCAGTTGGTCGCCATCTGCGATCTCCTGCCTGAGCGAGCGAAAGAACAGGCGGAGAAGTGGGGCATTCCGAAGACCTATACGCTCATGCGCGACATGTTCGCCCATGAGGAGATTGACGCGGTCTTCTGCCTGGTGGAGCCCGGCAGCATGTTCCATGTTGCAAGTCTCGCCATTGAACATGGTTACCACGCATTTCTGGAAAAGCCGCCAGGCATCACATCCTATCAGGCGGATTCGTTGGCGCGCAAGGCGGACGCTTCCGGCAAAACGGTGATGGTCGGTTTCAACCGTCGGTTTATTCCTGTCGTCAGAAAGACGAAGGAAATGGTCAAGTCATTGACGGACAAAGTGATACAGGTTGAAGGTTGCTTCTTCAAGTTCGGTGACGCGGCGTTTGACAAAGGCTCGTTGCCGTCGTTTGTGTCCGACACCGTCCATTCAATTGACTTGATGCGCTATCTGTGCGACGGAAAGGAAGCAGTCAAGGCGTCGTTGATTGTCAACCGCTTTGACAGTGTGGTGGACAATGCCTGGAACGGCGTCTGTGTGTTCGACAATGGCGCAACGGGCATCATCAAAGCGAACTACCGCGTGGGCGGCCGCGTCCATCAATTCCAGATGCATGGCGTTGGCGTCAGTGCATTTATCGATCTTGGCATGGGGGCGCAGATGGATGTGTCGAGCCGCATTCTGACGCATAGCGGGGCCATCAGCTATTCGCTTGCTGCCACGGGAGCCGCGAAGGAGGAAAGCGTCATTCTGGACGGTCGTGAATTGGCCGGCAGCAATGATTTCCATAAATTCTACGGCTACTATTTCGAAGACCGTCATTTCATCGATTGCGTCAAATCCGGCGAAACGCCTGAAAACACGATTCAGGACGCGCGACTGAGCGTTCACATGGTGGAGAAATTCCTTTCCTGCCAATTATAAAAAAAAGCGGTTGCGCTTCACAAAGCGCAACCGCTTTTTTTGCTTATGGCTTATGGCCGATGGCTTATGGGG
>JAFZAB010000035.1 GCA_017548425.1 Victivallales bacterium | reverse complement strand
GGAGCCGTTGGTGTTGGCGCCGGAATTGGCCATGGAGAGGATGCCGCGGCCCGTGTGTTTGAGCTTCGGCGAGAATTCGTCATTGAATGAATAGCCGGGGCCGCCTGTGCCAGGCTGTCCGCCCGTCAGATTGCCTTTGGAGTAGGGGCAGCCGCCCTGCGCCATGAAGCCCTTGAGGATACGGTGGAATTTCATGCCTCTGTAGAAGCCTGATTCCGCGAGGGTTATGATGTTGGCGACGGTGTTGGGCACTTCGTCTTCGTATAATTCAACAATCATGTCGCCTTCAGACGTGGCGATGCGGATGGTCGGATTCGCCGCTGGAATGATTTTTTCGCCATTGATTTCGGCGATTTCGTTCTTGTTGAATTGGAAGAGATTCTCGCCGACGATGATCGTGACGTTGTTGTTATTGATTTTGGCCTTCCCTTCGTAGGTTTTGCCGTTTTTCAGTTTGATTTGGTCGGCGGTGAGCGGGAGGACGGCGATTAGAAGAAGAAGGAGAATTTTTTTCATGGTTGTAAAAGGCTTATTATATAATTAAGGAAAAGAAAATCACCATAATGTAATGGAAAAAGCCATAATCGCAAGTCATAAGGAACCACGAATGGGCACGAATGAACACGAATTTTTTGCAGTCCACTGAATACACGGAAGAAACAGAGTGCCTCGCAGACGTCGGCCATCGTTCTTAAGAGGTTGTTGCCAGTAAGAGAAACTTAAGTGGGGAAGAATCTGGAAGGCCTCCGTCTGCTCGGCGGTTCGTCACGCTTCGCGCAAGTGCTAACAACGTCATGCGGAAGCTTGAAGTCCATGGTATGTCTGTTCCGGTGGTTGTAAAAGCGCTTTGCGGAACAGATGAAAAACAAGAAAAATCATTAAGCGTTAAGCATTAAGCATTAAGCATTAAGCATTCAGCATTCAGCATTTTCATGGGTTTTTCTTGTCTTGTCGCGGATGGCGACGATGGCGGCGCAGACAAGATAGGCGGCGACGGCGAGTTCGACGATGGTGGCGCCTACGGGCCAGTCCGCTTCATAGCTGGCGACAAGGCCTCCTGTGCAGGTGAGCAGGCAGAAAATGGCTCCCCACAACATGACTTGCGAGATTCGTTTCGCAAATTGCGCGGTCGTCGCGGCCGGAATGACGAGCAAAACAAGAACTAGCACAATGCCAACGACTTGTGCAAGCAGAACAACCGTCAGGGCGATGAGCAGATGAAGCACGAAGGACGTCCAAGCGGCGGAAACGCCGCGCAGGGCGAGCGTCTCTTCATTGAAGCAAAGCGTCAGAAAACGGTTGCGGAAAAGCAGGACGGTGACAACGATGGCGATTGTCATGACGGCCATGACGGCGATGTCCGCCTTGGAAACCAGCAGGATGCTGCCGAAAAGATAGCTTGTCAAATCCTCCGAATAGCCTGGCGTGATGGCGATGAAGGAGACGCCGATGGCGACGCCAAGCGTCCAGATGGCGCTCAAAACAGTGTCCTGCCGCATGCGGTTCTTCAACGTCAACGTGCTGATGGCGATGGCGGAAAGGACGGCCGCAAACAACGCTCCGAGAATCGTGGAAAACCACGACAGTCCATGGGCGATTTGCAGATAGCGCGCCAGCCCGATGCCGCCGAGCAGCGAATGGGAGACGGCTCCGATGAGATAGCTCTGCCGTCTGGCGACGACATAGCCGCCGACGATGCCGCTGGCAATGGAGGCCAGAAGGATGGCGAGAAGCGACCGCTTCAAATAGTCGAATTCAATGAAATCTTGCAGGAAAATCATGCGATGATATGGTTATTTTCGAAAATGGTCAATGGTGGTGCGGATGGTTCTGTTCGTCCGTCTTCTTGCCGCTGGTGACAGGGCAGGCCTGATGGATGAGATGGACCCATCCCGTCAGATCGTCCGTCGCGGATTTGATGTCTTCAATGCGGTGCATATCAACGGTTTGGTTGACGCAGATGACATGCGAGACGTATTTGGACACAAGCGTCAGATTGTGGGAGACCATGAGGATGGTGACGCTTTCGTTGAGCTTGCCGAGGAGGTCGAAAAGGGTGGTCGCGTTTTCTTGGTCGAGATTGGCGGCCGGTTCGTCCAGCAGGAGGAGACGTGGTTCGGAGGCGAGGGCCTGCGCGATGATGACGCGTTGCCGTTGGCCACCGGAAAGTTCGGAGAACGAATGATTTGCGTAATCTTTCAGACCGACGTCTTCAAGCCGTTTCATGGCGATGTCACGGTCCTGCCGACTGTAGCCGCCGAACAGATGGCGTTCGACGCGCCCCATGAGGACGATGTCGAGCGCGGAGGCGGGGAATTTCGGATCGAACAGAATGGCCTGCGGCACGTAGGCGATTTGGCTGCGGACGGTTGACGGTTCGCGGCCGAAGACTTTTATGGAGCCATGCCTGGGCGTGAGCAGTCCGAGAATCAGCCGTAGCAAAGTGGTCTTGCCGCCGCCGTTCGGGCCGACCATGGCGGCGAACATGCCGTTGGCGATGTCTAGGCTGACGTCATGGAGAATTTCTCTGGCGTCGTAGGAGAAGCAGAGATGATGAATCGATATGATGGAGGAAGTGTCCACGGAAAACAATGATTGGAAAAATACAGGTTGGAACGCCGCCGCATTGGCGAAAACAATAATAAAATATGGCTTAAAAATTGTCTAAGTCAAGCAAGAAGGTGTATATTATTGAAGGTAGCGCGTGCGTCTTGCCTGCGCCCGACGGCTTCCGCCGTCTTCACAGAACATGAAGAGGCGTGTGCGTCTCGCTTGCGCCAATTTATTGGAGAGAGATTTAGAGGAACAAACATGACACATGAAGAACTTTTGAAGAAAGTCGCCGAGGCGAAAAAGCGCCTTGAGCACTTAAGGGGGTTTCTTTGACGTCGCCACGAAGCGTGAGAAACTGGCGCTTCTGGAGGCGAAGATGGGCCGCCCGGATTTCTGGGACCATCCAGAAAGCGCACAGCAGACGGTCGCGGATCTGAGCGCCGTGAAAGGCGTCGTGGAGCCGTTTGACAAGATGGCGGGGCGCGTCGGCGATTTTGAAGTGCTGGCTGAATTGGCTGAAATGGAAGGCGACGATTCCGCTCTCTACACGGAGGCGGACGGCACGTGGGAGCAGCTTGCGGAAGATATGAACAAACTGGAGCTCGTGAGCTTCCTTTCCGGTGAAATGGACCGCAAGAATGCGATCATGACCATCATTCCAGGCGCGGGCGGAACGGAGGCATGTGACTGGTGTTCAATGCTTTACCGTATGTACACGCATTGGTTTGACAAACGCGGCTTCAAATACGAGACGGTCGATATCATGCCCGGCGATGAAGCGGGGCTGAAACTCGTGACGATGACGGTCACAGGCGAGTTCGCCTACGGCTATCTGAAAGGCGAGAAGGGCGTCCACCGCCTGGTCCGCATTTCGCCGTTCGACGCGAACAAACGCCGCCACACGTCGTTCACATCCGTCGATGTCCTGCCGGAAGTCGATGACGACATCAAGATCGACATCGCGGAATCGGATCTGCGCATCGACACGTTCCGCGCGTCCGGCGCGGGCGGACAGCACATCAACCGTACGGACTCGGCCGTGCGCATCACGCATCTGCCGACGAACATTGTCGTGACCTGCCAAAGCGAACGGTCGCAGCATAAGAACAAGGCGAACGCCATGCGCATTCTGCGCGCGCGTTTGTATGATTTGGAAGACAGCAAGCGGCGGGCGAACATCGCGGCGGAATCCGCCGCGAAGGGCGACAACGCATGGGGCAACCAAATCCGTTCATACGTCGTGCAGCCTTACCAGATGGTGAAGGATCTGCGGACGGACGCGGAGACGAGCAACATCGGCGCCGTGCTGGACGGCGATCTGGACATGTTCGCGGAGGCGTATCTGCGGACGGGCGGCGGACATGCCGTTTCGGATGCAGATCTGGAATAAACGCCGCAAGCGGCGTTTATGCTTATGGCTTATGGCTTATGGCTTATGGCTTAAAGCAGAAGAGAAAGGGACAAAAGGGACGAAAGGGACGAAAGGGACGAAAGGGACGGAGAGAGAGTTGCAGAGTTTTTTTCAAATATTTAAATAGTGCAGGCTTCAAAGGAAGCCTGTCCAACAGGAAAAGCTAACAGGAGAAACGAAATGGCTTGCAAGTGCGAAGTGTTCAAGAAAGCGATTGACACGGTGAGACTTCTGTCCGCCGACGGTGTTTCAAAGGCCAATTCCGGCCATCCGGGCATGCCGATGGGCTGCGCGGACTACGCGTTCACGCTGTGGAGCGAATTCCTCCGCTTCAATCCCGATGATCCGCAGTGGGTCGGCCGCGACCGTTTCGTCCTCTCCGCGGGCCACGGCTCCATGCTGATCTATTCGCTGTTGCATCTGTTCAACTTCGGTCTGACGATCGACGATCTGAAGACGTTCCGCCAGTGGGGCAGCAAGTGCCCGGGCCATCCGGAATATGGCCACACGAAGGGCGTCGAAGTGACGACTGGCCCGTTGGCTTCCGGTCTCGCGTCCGCCGTCGGTATGGCGATCGGCATGAAGCAGTTCAAGGCCGCCATCGGCGCGTGCGACTGCCTGTTCGACCAGAAGGTCTATGTGATCAGCGGCGACGGCTGCATCATGGAAGGCACCTCCCATGAAGCCTGCGCTCTGGCCGGCCATCTGAAACTGGACAATCTGATTCTCTTCTATGACGACAACGGCATCAGCATCGAAGGTTCCACGAAGATCGCTTTGACGGAAGACGTCGGCGCTCGTTTCGCGGCCTACGGCTGGAACGTTATCAAAATCAACGGCCAGTGCGTGAAGCAGATCCGCGCCGCCATCGAAATGGCGCGCGTCACGAAAGGCAAACCGACGGTCATCATCGGCAAGACGACCATCGGCAAAGGCGCTCCGAACATGGAAGGCAGCGAAGCGACGCATGGCGCGCCGCTGCCGAAGGAAGAGCTCGCCGCCGCGAAAGTGAATCTCGGCTTCGATCCCGAACAGTCGTTCGTCGTTCCCGCCGAAGTCCGCGCCCTCTGCGACGAGAAGGTCGCCGCCAAGAAGGCCTGCGCGGCCGAATGGAACGAGAAGTTCGAAGGCTTCAAGGCGAAGATGGACGCCGACAAGAAGGCTCTCATGAACGCGTTGATGACGAAGGCTGTTCCCGCGAACATTCTGGACGAACTGCTGAAAGCCGTTCCCGAAAAGGCCACGGCGACGCGTGCATCCGGCGGCACGATCATGAACGCCGCCGCGAAACTGGTTCCGTCGCTGACGGGCGGTTCCGCCGACCTGAACCCCTCCACGAAGACCTATCTGAAGGGCATGGGCGACTTCGGTCCGGAAGACTGGGCCGGCCGCAACATCCACTTCGGCGTTCGCGAACTCGGTATGGGCATGATCGCCAACGGTTTGGCTCTCGCCGGCTACGCGATTCCGTTCAGCTCCACGTTCATGGTCTTCTCCGACTACATGAAGCCCGCGATGCGCCTCGCCGCCATCCAGAAGCTGCATGAAATCTATGTCTTCACGCATGATTCCATCTTCGTCGGCGAAGACGGCCCGACCCATCAGCCGATCGAACAGTTGGCGATGTTCCGCACGATTCCGGGCCTGACGGTCATCCGTCCCGCGGAAGCGAACGAAGTCGCCCACGCCTGGGCATATGCTTTGAAGGCCGATCATCCTGTCGTCCTCTGCCTGACCCGCCAGAATCTGGCGAACCTGCCGGCGGACGTCGTCGCCAACCGCATGGATGTCGCGAAGGGCGCCTATATCGTGACGTGCGAAGAAGGCTTCGAAGTGACGCTGATCGCCAGCGGTTCCGAAGTCAACACGGCTCTGGGCGCGTGCGAAATCCTGCGCAAGCAGGGCAAGAAGGTCCGCGTCGTCTCCATGCCGAGCTGGGATCTGTTCGATGCGCAGAGCGACGAATACAAGGAGAAGATTCTCCCGAAGAGCTGCACGAAGCGCGTTTCCATCGAAGCCGGTTCGACGTTCGGTTGGGCGAAGTATGTCGGAGCCGAAGGCCTGTCCATCGGCATCGACCACTTCGGCGCCTCCGCTCCTGCCGAGAAGTTGGCGGAAGAATATGGCTTCACGGCTGAAAGCGTTGCCGAACATGTGGCCGCATACTTGAAGTAATATTTTCCTTAAAACACCACAGGCCACCGCCTTTTTGGAGGCGGTGGCCTGTGTGCTTTGTGTGGGGAGGGGCGCTCTCCAGAGCGACCGCGGCGACATTTGTCGCCGCTTGTCAGGACGTGTTTTGCGCGACGATTATGTCAATGGATTGTTTGCGCTTTGCGCAAACGGTCGCTCTGGAGAGCGACCCTCCCAGCGACCCTCCCAGCGACCCTCCCACGGTTTCAATGCAGCGCGTTCAGTATGGCGGCGTAGTCTTTTATCTCCTGGTCGCCATGCGTGTCGAAATAGACGCCGTCCATATAGACGGCGAACGTCGTAAAGCTGCGGATGCCAAGACGATAGTATGCCTCAATGTCCTTCTGGACGATTTCCGGGCGGCATTCGGGTTTCTTGGCGGGCTTTTTCCAGCCGGAGAATTTCGAGCTGTCGAGCCAGTATTCAAGAATGTGAGCCGTGTCGGCGTTGAAGACTTCCAGAAGACCGAGAAGCGTCTTCCACTGTTGACGGTTGATGGCGCAGTTCGGATCGTCGATGGCGTGTTCGTAGCAACGGTGGATGGGGGCGAATTCCAGAAAGACATTGCGTCGCGGGCGGATGAGTTCCGGCGGATCGATCGTCTGATGGTAGGCGATGCAGCCGACAGACGCTTCCGGATCCGTTTCCGCCAATTTGTCGGCGATGGCGTTGGCCGTCTTAAGATTCTGGTCCGACGGGCTGTATTGGGCGCATTTGTCGCAATGGCACCATCCGTCGTTGAGGTCTTCGCCCCAGAAGAAATGGCGATGAGTGGATGGATTCAGTCGATGGCCGAGATTGGCGCCATTGGCGGCGATGGTGTCGAGAGCCGCGTTCGTGCCGCCGCACCAGTTGCCGGTCGTGCCGCGTTCCTTCTTGTGGCCCATCGGCTGGATAAAGAATTCCGGATGAGTCGCGAAGACATCGCGCGGGAGAAGATCGTGGGGGGCGTGGAGTTCGTATTCGTAGTCGATGCCAGCCGCCTTCACGTTGTTTTGGAATTCAATGGACGCGCAGTTTGCGAGATGTTCCAAGACATTGTGGCCTGGGCCGCCGCCTGAATGGAGGCCTAACGTGTTGAGGCCGAGTTCCTTGAATTTTGCAAGCCAATCGACACCGATGAAATCGTCCGGTGTCAGGACGACGCCTTTTCTTAACATAATTAACAATTAACAATTAATAATTTATAATTAACAATTTTACAAGTGATATTTGATTGTGTTTGGAAATGTTCCTGCATTTGCTTTGAGCTTTTGGCTTTAAGCTTTAAGCTGAAAAGAAAAGTCCCCGAATTGGTTGGAATTCGGGGACTTGAAAAGCATGTCAGATTAAATTAGTACTGCGTTCCGAACTGTTGATTGTCCGTGGAGAAGTAGCGGAAACCGAGATTGATGAGATCGCCTTTACCGCAGGAGGTGGCATGACCGTCCATGAAGCCGACGTTCATGCGGCTGTTGTGGTGGGCGGAACCACAGTAGTGGTTGGCTTCGGCATGGCCTGTGTCAAACGTCCAGACGGAACGGCCCTGGGCATCGGTGAGACCGATGGAGTCGCCGCAGAAGGGAGCTTCGGTCGGGGCCTTGCAGCCGTTGGTGCGGTAGTAGCAGGAGTCATACCAGACGTCGCGCATCACGAAGTTGCCGAGGACATTCTGGCGGAGCGCGAAGCAGGAAAGTTGGTACTGCATGTCGGCGCGGATGATACCGACGGAGTAGGCGGCGTTGTAGTTGCTGTTTTCATGGCTCGGGCAGAAGTAGGTCTTCTTGTCCAGACCGCCTTCGTTGACAATCAGAACGTAGTTGCTCTTCTGGCCTTTGCCTTGGTCGGTTTCCCAGTAACCAACCCAGTAATGAGCGTTGTCATTGCCGTAGATGGCATTGGCCAGAACGATCTGCTTGAAGTTGGAGAGGCAGGAGATGGACTGCGCTTTCGCACGGGCTTTCGCCAGAGCGGGCAGCAACATGGCGGCGAGAATCGCGATGATCGCGATGACGACCAGGAGTTCGATCAGCGTGAAGTGTTTTTTCATGTTTGGTTTTCCTTTTGATTTTTGTTTGGGAAAGTCAATGAACATTTGATTTTAATAATAGTTTAATAATGAGTTTACATCATCAAACAACAAAATCAAGAGAATGTTTAAGGGAAAATTAAGTTTTTTTTGATTTTTTTTAGGGACGAAAGGGACAAAAGGGACAAAAGGGACAGATATGATTCCTTTGTCTCTTATGTCCTTTTTGTCTCTTTTGCCTCTTTTCCTCTTTACGCGATGAACGGCGCAAGAATCTTTTCAGCGTTGCGGTGGAGGATGTTGTGGATGTCGTCGTCGGAGATGTCGGCGGCGAGAACGCCGCCGATGCCTTGATGTTCGTCAAACCACGGCATGTCCGTACCGTAGAGGATCTTTTCGGAGCCGCAGATGGAGACCATCTTTTCGATGGCACCACGGACGCCGGGGACGGACGTCAGTTCGATATAGACGTTCGGAAAATCCTTCGCGAGATTGCCGGCCGCCGTCCAGTTGTTGTTAAAGCAGTGCGCGCACATGAAGGTGACATGCGGATAGTGGGGCACGACGTCGCGGATGACATCCGGACCGTCATAGGGGGAGCCGTTCCACGTGTGGATAAGAATCGGCAGATGAAGGGCTTCCGCAAATTCAAGCGCGGGCTTGTAGGCGGGAGCGGAGACGGGTATCTTGTGGTAGTCCGGCAGGAATTTGAGTCCGACGCAATAGGGGATCCATTCACCGACTTTCGCGAGATCTTTCTTGATCTGATCGGGATAGTTCGGATTGATGGAGCAGTAGAAACGGAGGATGTCCGGATACTTTTTGGCGGCTGCGAGAGCGGGATCCTGTCCGACATGGGGCGTCGCCCAAAGGGAGAAGTGATGGGAGAAACAGAGTTTCGCGACGTTGGCACGGCGCATGAGCGTGACCATTTCGTCTTCGTTCGGCGCGGCGAAATAGATGGCGTAGTGTTCGCCCATGTGGCCGTGCATATCGTAGATGGGGCAGGATTCGACGATGCCCTTTTCCCAGAATTCGTCAACGAGCTTGGAGTTTTGGCGGATGAATGACATGGTATGTATCTCCTTTCGGCGTGGCCGTGTAAAAATGATCAATGCTGCAGGAGGCGTTCGAGATTGCCGTGGGCGATGAGCTCTTTGGCTTCGTCGGAGATGTCGGCATGCATGATGGCGAGCATCATAGAGCCGCGGCCGTAGTGCGGGGCACCGGAGCCGTAGAGGAGGCGGTCCGGACCGATGGCGTGGACGGTGTCGGCGATGCTGCCGGCCGCCCAGTATTCGGACGTTTCAAAATAGGTATGCTTGTAATTGACGAGAAGCGGGCGGATGCGGCGGTCTGGGCCCCAGAGGCCGCAGTCGCAGATGATGGCATAGAGGTCGGGGAACATGTACATCGTGTGGTAGATTTTGTCCCATCCCATGGCCTTGACGGAGAGATAGACGGGAATATGGTTTTCCGTGAACAGCGTGAAGAGGTCGCCGATAGCGGCGGGATAGAGCTCCCAACGATGGTCTTCAGGGAAGATGCGGACGGTTCCCGCATTGGCGGCGAGCATCTCTTGCACGACTTGTTCCGCGCTGCCTTGCTCGCCCGTGACGGTCGGGACAACGCACCATGATGGCGAGATGCGTTTCTTCGCCTCTGGATTTTCATTCAAGTCTTTGACAATGAGTTTGTTGCCGAGTGCCCAACCCATTTCCTTTTGGGAGATGTGCCACAGCGTCGTCTTTTCGACGCCTGCCGCGTCCATGTCCGCCAAAATCTCTTTGACGGTCGGGAAGATGGTGGGTTCGTTGTTTTCCGTGAGGCCATACGGGCCGCAGTTTGCATCGAAGAAATGCATGATAAGCTCCTTTTTCTACTGGATTTACTGGATATTCTGGATGTTCTGGATTTACTGGATGGTGATGGTGAAAATTGTTGTGGGCGTTAATGTTATAGTAAGGGTATAGTCGTTCTGCGTGGCGGTGAAGACGGGCGTGCCGCCCGCTTCGAACGGTTCCGCCGTGACGACGGCTTTCTTTGTATTTGGCAGATTCAATTCGATTGTAAACGGATTCTGCTGCGGAACAGGCGTGATCTGCAAAGCGTTGTCTTTCTTGACGAGACGGAAGGCACCGCTGGTTTTCAGACGGCCGAAATCGACGAGCGTTCCGGCCGGATTGGCGTTGATATCCTTTTCAAAATAAACGCCTTTCGTGGCTTGGGCAAACGTCGCGTCCGTAATATGGCCGTCTTGATCGCGTTTGAGACGCAATGTACCGAGATCGACGGATGAATCGTTGCATGTATAGCCGCGCAGCAGCATGCGGCCAAGTTCGAAGGTGAAGAGGCCGCATGTCCATTGGTAGGAATCGAATTTGAGGCGGTCTTCGGGAATTTCGACGATGCGTTCATCACGGATGACGCCGTTGAATTTTGTTGTCGGAACTGGCGTGTCATGATCGTCTTGGAAGGCGATCTGCGCATGGCTTTCCGGCGTGAGGAAATGGACGTAGGAACGGAGGTTGTAGGGGGCGGCTTCGTTGGCCTCCCAACTGATGACGTATTTGATTTTGTTGCCGCTAAGATATTGGAAATCAGAAATATAGGGGCGGATATCCAGAACGCAGGGGAAGATACGCTGCCGCGTGTTACGGGCGTTGAAGAACTCATGTGAATCGCAACGAGCGTATTCACGGACGAGGCCGTTGACGGTTTCAAGCGTCAATTTACCCTGTGGATAGGTGACATGGAAGCCGTAAGCGGGTAGGACGTGGCCGCCGATGTCCCACGGCTTTTCGGAGCGGTTGATCCAGACATCCGCGCCGTTGTCCCATTGGACATGTTGATGATGGATGTCTCCGCCGACAAATTCATGGGCGGTCATGTTGTGGGCGGCTGTGCGGCGGATGAAATCCTGCGCAAGCCAGTATTTGCGGACATTGTCGTAGTTGAACGGATTGGAATCGCCCATAAGATTGTGGGCGGCAAGCAGTTCGGAGGCGAGATAGTCGTCTGAACCAATGCCATGCGTCAGCCGCGGGCGGTTGCCTTGATAACGATTGGAATAGCCTGCGCCGAGCAGGGCGAATTTGTCATGGTTGACGGCGTCGAACCATGGGACGCGGGCCCAGTCGGAGCAGGGAAAACGCGTGTAGAAGGAATTCGGTTCGTCTGAAATCGTGAGCCATTGGCAATCCGCGCCGTCGAGCCAGCCGATCAACTGGTCATGACCGCCTTCGGACGTAGTGGGAGCGTTGCCGCCGAGCATGTTACGGATGGTCGCGAAGGCTTCGCCCCAATACTTTCGCGTTTCCTCCATGGAATGGTAATTGCCGTCGGAATCATACCAATCCGTCGGCTTGACGGAGGAGAGGACATCGACGAAGGAGGCGGTGGGATGGACGTCCTGCAAAATCCGTTCGTAGTTGCGTTTGACGAACGGCAAGATGCTGTCCGGACGGAACTTATAGGATTGCGCGTCGCGTCCGCGTGTAAACCACGCGCGGTTGGGCTGCGGATTGTGTTTGTCGAAGACAGGGAAGGGGACGTCATAGTCGCCTGTGTTGTTGCGGAAATAGACGAGGCGGTATGAGAAGTCATCCGTGTCCGGATAGATGTCGATGTAGTTGTCGTGGAAGCCCCAAGGGATGTTATGCTGTTTGCAGATGGCTTCGATGACTTTCGTCTGTTCGACGGTGCCCCATGACGGACGCGGCGGCCAGATGTCCGGCAGGCGGTAGTCATAGCCCCAACGCTGCCAGTCATGGATGGTCAGCATGGAATCGGTCATGCCATAACGTGTTGCTTGCGTGAGACCTGTGATGAGAGCGGCGGCACCTTTCGTGCCATGCCAGATGTCGAAAATGAACCGCCCCGCGAGATTGTGGAAAGCTCCTGCGGGCTTGCGGATTTTGTGATACTCCCTGTATTGGAAGGCGGCTTCGAAGGCGGTGGGGGCGGTGAAAAAAGTGAAGACGCAATTGCCGCGCGAGACAAGCGAGGCCGTATGGCGATCTTTGTTGATTTCCAAATGGTTGGGCGGATTGTCGATGGCTTGCAGGACGGTCGTGCCATTTTCGAATTCATATGCCGCATGAGAGGCGGCGACGGTGTGGCCGTTGAAAATCAGACTGCGGTTGCCTGGATTTTCGACGACATAGCCGTGGCCGAAATAGATCCGTTTCGGATTGTCGTGCCATGGGCCGGTCTTAACTTCCGTAATGAGAGCGTTTTCCGCGTGGAATTGAAATCCGATGGCGTTTTTACGCGGGAAGCTTTTGTAGATGAACAGCTTGGCGGTCTTTTCCGCGCTTTGCAACGTATAGACGTCCATGAAGCCATGCGGCTGAAGTTGGCGTTTGCAGTCAATTAGACGGAATGCGCTGCCGGGCTTGAAAAGCGGTGAATTATCCAGTGAGATTTCGAAGCCGTGATGGAGGGCGTTTCCGTGCGGATGCCATTGGTCCAGAAGGCCGAAGGGAGGATTGGAATCAGAGGTGATCGTTGGAAGGGCCGCTGGTGGCTGTGCGGCGTAGTCGATGACGGGCGGCTGTTCGCCAGCCTGGATGAGAACGCGGCCCCAGTAGGCGGCGTCGCAGGCGGAATTTTTGTTCTGGCCGGGATGGACTTCAAGGCGGAGATCGATCGTTTTGCCTGCAAAGGCGGTCAGATCAATGTCTTCGTCTTTCCAGACGCGGATGTTTTCATGACGGTCATAGAATGTTTTGAATGGCTGGCCGACTTCAGCCGCCTGAATCGTGTAGGTAATGCCGTCACTACGTGGTTCGGAGGGCTTCTCATTCCGTTGCGAACGGGAGAAAAGAAAATGGATGCTATTGGAAGTTGGCAACTTGAGGCGGAACGTGACGGCGGCTGTGCCTTCGGCGGAGCGCCATGGCGGATGCATGAAAATGGCGCGGTAGGTCGTGCTTTTGCCGTCCGCGTCCGGTCGCGTCTGGTAGTCTGAATTGACGTTGGCGCCGCTTTCGACGATATGGCCTTTCCAGCCGATGGCGCGATATTGGACAGGTTGTCCGAAATACTGCCATTCGATGGAAGCGTCGGCAACATGGTCCGCCAGACAGAGAGAGGAATCGTTGTTGACGGCGATGACAGGAATGTCCGGTTGCTTGGGGAGGTTGACGCCGAGTTTATTCTCTTGGACAAGAAAGACGCGAACGGCGTCAAGTGTTTCTTGCTGAGTGTCTTCCGCTGTGAAGACGGCATGTGTATGAATTGGATAATGCGCATCGAAGACAAACGGGCCGGACACGATTTCAAACGTCACGATTTTTTGCGAATTCGGCGGCAGTTCGGCCGTTTGGGAAGGTTGTCCTACGACTTTCCAGTCGTCCACAAGCTTGTGGATGGTGACCGTTGCCTTCGCTGTCTTGTCGGTCTTGTTGAAGACAGTGACGGTGACGGACGTCTTTTCAGCCGGAGCCTTGACGACGGGAATCTCTTCGACGAACAGTCTGTAATGGGCGGAAGAGACATCGAAACCGTCAAATGCGCAAAGGCTCAAGGCGCAGATGAGAAGAATGGCGAAAATGGTTTTATAAGCCGACATGGTGTCTGGTCTGTTGGTGTGTGAAGAATGCAACGCGTTAGAGTAATCTATATAAATATAGGTATAATGTCAAACAGGGGGGACGGAAAAATGGCGTCGATGTGATTTCTTCAATAAAAAACGCCATGGACAAACAAGTGCCATGGCGTCGTTGAAATGCTGTAATAAGCGGGTGATTGGGAAAACGGTCAATTTGATGGTTGTTGGGCTTCCTTCGAGGCCTTGCTGCTGTTTTCCTCCGCTACGTCTCCAAGAAATACTTTGAGTCTTTCCCGTGCCTTGGAAAGGTCATTGCTATAGATAGGCGTCGTAATCTGATAGCTATGCCATTCGTGTTTGGGATTCCAATGTCTTCTGAAGGAGATGAGGCTTGGCGTGGAGAATTGGGGGGATGAATACCAATACCAGCAAAGCATTGGATTGTTGCTGGTATTGAGATAGTTGATTTCCGTGATGGTTATCTGCGCGAAACGGAATTCGACCGTTTGAAGCTTTTCGCTCAAGATGGTTGTTCCTTGTGTGCGAAGGCAATGGGTTGGCGGATGGATTTGGTGAACGTTTGTTCCCAGTTCGATGCCCAGAATGCCAATGACTGAATCATCGGTTCCGAACGTGTATTTTTCCAGTTTTTTGGAGCCTTCGAAGAATTGGAGATCGCCTGGCGTCGGATCCAAAGCATAGCCTTTGGCGTTTTTGAACATGCCTGATGAGAAGTCCGGAATGAAGGCGGCGGATTTGATGTGGGCTTCTTTTTGGAGGCCGACAAACAAGACGGCGAAGCAGAGGACGCATACGAAGATGGTGCTTTGCTTTTTCGGAATGAAATGGACACGGTATTGGATGATGGCGATCACGATGGCCACGACCATCAGGAAGATTTTGACTGGCAGGCTCTTAAGGCCGATTGGCGACAGCAAATAGGTTATCCAATAACTCGTGCTTGTGACGGACAGGCAGAAGACCACGAAGGCCGGCAGGAGAATGATGAAGCATTCCCATCCCCAGAACAAACAAGTCGCGGAAGCGGCGATCAAGACACCCGCCATGATGGAGATGGCATGGATATCCTTAATCAATCCAATAACATACATAATGGCGAAGACGGCCATGAGCAACAGCCCTGTCCAGTCATGATGGACTTCCTTGCGACGGATGCCGAACAATGTGATGCCCAATGTGACGAATCCCATCAGGAGGAAGATCCAGTCGTGCGAATCAAGCGGCGATTGCTTCCAGGCCGTTGTGATATAGGGAAGCTTGCATGCGTAGGGGAGGCATGCGACGAGCATGCCGAGGCCAAATAACGTGTTCTTTAGACTTTTATTCATGATTGGATTCGCAGTTGGCGGTTAGATGGTTATGCGTTGTCTGGCTTGGAAGACTCGGACGTTGCGGTTGGAAAAAGCAAACCGGAATACCAGAAGAGAATCGAACAGGCGAGCACCAGGCAGTAGCCAAGCGTCGTGTGCCACGTGTTGTTGAGAACCGCTGGCCCGATAGCGTGGTAAAGAAGGATCGTCACGATGATGCGAACGGAATTGGACAGAATGATGATCGGCAGGAGGAAGAGATAGTGGCAGATGCTCCAAACAAGCGGTTTGGGTTGCAGATGGATGATGAGATAACCGATCAGCAACAGCGCTTCCAACTGCTGGATGCCGCTGCAGGCATCTGTGATGACAATTTGTGTCGAGCCTGGCAGGGTGATGGTGGTCAGATGATATTCGATGTTGACTTGTAACAACTTAAGAACCAATACTGACAAGGTGGTTGAAATCAGTCTGAGCGGATAGGAGACCATCAGCATGATCTGTTCCCGCATGGGGATGAATATGCAGAAGATGATCAGGGCGGGGGACATCCACAAGGCGGGGCGCCATCCATGGAAAAACAGCATGCAGGCGATGGCGAACAAGGCGATGGCGGTGTTATGGGGCAGTTCCGTCGGCGATGTGGCGAAAAGAGGCGGGATGCAGATGGCGATCACCAGAATCGCCCATGCCACGATGCGTTCCTTTGCTGACGATGTCAAGGCGTTGTCGGCGCCGTTCATGAAACGGATAAGCCCGTAATAAACGACGGCGAGGGCGAGCAGCATGGACGCGACCATGCTGTCCCATTGTCCATTGCATGTCCGAATTGCCTGGACAAGTGCATATAGGAAAGCGACAAAGCAGATGAAGATGCACGGAAGGCAACTGGACAGTTTGTCTTTTTGGCGTAACAAAGCCATCAAGGAACGTGTTTCGCTGTTGGATGGGCTATTCGTGTTTGTCATGTGTTTGATCGCCCCTTTATCCTTTATGATTTTACGAATCAATCTTCCTGTTTTTCTTTCTCATTTTCTTTTTCTTTGTCAATTTCTTCCTTCATGAGGTCATCCGCTTGTTTGAGGGCTTCCAGAGCACGCGTGTCTTTCGGAATAACACTCAGCAGATGGTTGGCTTCCGTTCTGATTTTGCCCCAGTCTTTGGTTTCGATCGACTTGGCGATTTTTTCCTGTTGCAAGATGTACCATGCACTCAAACCACGTTCAGTGGCTGTTTTAGCCATGACGAGGGAATCCAGTGTGTCGTAAGCCTTCTGCCTATCCTGCTCATTGTCGTTTTCGAAGAGGCGGATGGCGTAAACTTCTTTGGGCAAGCTCTTGTTCGGTGAGAGATCGATGGCTTTTTGGGCGTATTCGAGAGCTTTTTCCTTGTCGTTGAGAGCGGAGCAGTTTTCAGACATGTTCAAGTAGATGATGTCTGTGGCCTGCTGTCTCAGATCGATGATTTTCTGATACGTGGCGTTGGCCTTTTCGTAGTGCTGATAAGCCGCATAGAGGAGGGCGACCTTGTACAGGATGGAGGGATGCGCCGTGACAATATTATCCAGATGTTTGGCGACATCCGCTTTGTTTTTCGCGAATTCCGCCGCCAGTTTTTCCCGTTCGGCTTCCAACAGCTTTTTCTGTTCGTCTTCCGTCAGTTCTTTCTTATTGTCTTCCGCTTGGGCGGGGGCGGCCGCCGTTTCGTCTTCCGGATCAGGCATAATGGCTTCTTGTGCACGAGCGAAGTACTTGAGAGCCTTCATATCGTCTGATTCATCATCTTTGATGGTGGCGGCATATTCTTTGAGGTCGTCACGGAGGCGATTGCGGAAACAGAAGTCGATATAAATGATATTGGAGGCGATGGCGTCCTGTTCAGCGAGCAGGGCCTTGGCGGCTTTTCTGGTTTCATCCAACTGCTTTTGCATTTTGCCGCGCAGTTCTTTGGCTTCTGCGGTTTTCCCTTCCTGCTGGAGTTTGGCGACATCTTCCCGGAGTTTTGCGTAATTCATTTCAAGCGAGCCGAGCAAATTGACCGCGAACGGTGTCAAATCCTTAGGCTGATTTCCTTCGGCGACCTGTTTTTTCTGTTCTTCATGGAGTCTGTTCAGATTGGACTGTGCGATTGCGGTGGCCTTCTCGAATTCACCAATGGATTCATAATATCTGGCAATGTAATTCAGAATCAAAGGATTGTCAGGATATTTGGCGAGAACATTCGCGACATCTTCCTTGGTGAGCGTGCCTTTTTGGAGTTTGTAGCCAATTTCGAGTTCCGTCAGGAGTTTGTCTGGATTCGGTTGATTGGGGAGGGTGGGACGGGGGCCGAATTGCTTGAGCACCACGGCGACTTCCGCCGCTTTCATGGTCTGATTTTTGGTCACGAGATCCACAACATAGCGGAAACCAATATTGAACGCGTAATTGCGGCTATTGAAGAAAAGCGTCGTTGTGTTGTTTTCATTCGCGGCATTGTCTTTTTGCTGTTCGGCTTCGTTTTTGCCAAGTTTGGTGATGCCGCTGTTGGGCGCGAGATTCAGAATGTAGAGAAGATGCTTTTTGGTTTCTTCGACATTGTCACTGCAGGTCGCCGCGTAGAGTTTCACAAGCGTGGAGATAGTGGATGAGAAAGAATCCTGCCATTTGGCGACGTCTTGCGTGACGGCTTTGGTGTCCTGCACCATGAAGGCGTGGAGGGCTTCCAGATAGAGGCCTGTCGTGATTCTGTTGTTGTTGCCCGATGTGAACTGCTTGCGCAATTCGGCCAGTTTTTCCGGCTGTTGCGTCATGACATAGCATTCGCCCAGCGTCACACCGACTTCGTTGGGGGTGTTGCTCTTGGCGTATTCTTCGAAGATTTCCATCGCATCGGAGATAAAGCCCTGCTGATAAAGATAGAAGGCAAGCAACGGGCGGCCGAGGAGAGGCGAAACCTTAGCCGCTCTTTCCATGCATTTCCGGCCGTTTTCCAAATCGCGGATTCTGGCATATTGGAGGGCTGAAATGTAGAGCGTTTCGAAAGAGATGAATCGATCGGACGAGTCGTGGAACTTTTTCAGGAAGTTCAACGTTTGTTCAGTCTTTTGCGTGTTCTCCAAGTTGGATGAATCCATGGCCATGATGAAGCTGACGATTTCGCCAAGTTCCGTTTTCTTGACGTCTTCATCCGTAACCTTCTCAAAGGTTTCGTGGGCTTTGGCCTGTCCTTCCTGCGAGTACTGGCTGAAAGCGAGCAGGAGATACTGTTCCTGCGTGATGTCGTTTTGCGACGCTTTAAGCTCCAGAACTTCGGCGATGACTCTGAAATCTCTGGTCATCTTCAAGGCGTTGATGTAGCTGTCGAAATATTCCGGCTTGAACGGATTGAGTTTTGTGGAACGCTGCCAATACCAGACGGCCGCCGCCCATTCCTCTTCGTTTTCGGCGATTTTGGCGAGCATGACGTTGACTTCTTCGTCATTATACTGGTCTTTCAGGCATTCGCGAAGCAACGGCTTGGCGTCTTCATATTTTTCGTCCAAATAGGCCTGTTTGGCTTTGTTGAAGCGGTCAAGCTTTTTGTGATGCTTGATGAGCAGGACGCTGACGCATGCGATGCAGAGCAGAAGGATGACGATGGCCACGGCCAGAAGGATCCGTTTCAACGTGAAGGCGGTTTTCAAGTTCATTGTCTTTCTCTTTTTGGGGATATGTTTGGGATTGGATATTTACAAATGGAACTCATCGCGTGGATGAGTATTTTTACGACCGGTTGATTTGTAAAAACGGGAATGATTTATTATTTTAAAGTCGTTACACCTACAAGGAGAATCATAGATGTTGCTTAAAATCAAATATTGTATCGTACTGAGTGTGCTGTGCTTTTTGGCGGCGCTTTCCTGCCATGCTGAAGGCGGGAAATCAGCCAACGGACGTCCCGTTTATTGGCCGTTGACCATCAACGGGTATCTGTATGATCAGATTGAGCTGGCTTTCACGGCGGCGGAACAGTCCAAAGGGCTGATGGATCGTGATAAGCTGGCGGAAACTGGCGGGATGCTTTTCGTGTCAGACACGATGTCCCGCAGGTCGTTTTGGATGAAAGGATGCCGTTTTGATTTGGATTTGATTTACATGGATGCTCAAGGGGGGATCGTGGCGATGCACCGGATGAAGATGGAGAAGCCTCAGCAGCGCAACGAGAGCGAGGAGGCTTATTATGATCGTCTGCCGACATATGACAGCGGGAAGCCCGCCCAGTTCGTACTGGAGCTTGCGGCCGGCCAGATAGACTTTTTAGGACTTCAGGTTGGCGACAAGCTGGACATTGGCGTCAGCGAACTGTTGGTCATGTATCGAAAATTCCATTAACGAACCGACGGCGCTGCGTTCCGTTGTTTTAAAACGGCGCGTTAGCGCCGTTTTGAGGAAAAACAATCCATACCAACATATATTATATAATGTACCATACAGGGAATGTTTTACAAGTTTCTATTCATGCCTTGCATGGATTTGTTGGTATTTGTCAAATGATGTGATGGCCTGTTGGAAAAACGCCTGTGCGGTCATGCGCGGAGGCCATGTCCGGGCGTCGTGCCCTGTTTGTAGGGCATGACAAACTCTTCGGTAAAATCAAAGACGTCGTCGAAATCTTCAATCGAATCATTTTCCGATTTGCCGAGAATTTCGACGGAGATGAGCTTGTAGATGATTTTACCGAAGTCGCTTGTTTTCTTGATGTTCCATGTGTCGAGAACATCAATGGCGGAAGGCCCGAAACGATTGATGAGGGTGTCGCGGAAGAAGCGGCAGAGGTCGGCCCCCTTGATGTCAGGGGGATCGTCATCCGCGAAAAGATTCTGCCGTTTGGCCTTGGCGATATTGTCAAGAGCCTTGTGGACGGAATCCCGCACGAAGCAATAGGCCATCGGCGGGAAGGTGTCGTCTTCCTCGCAGATTTTGCGGATGATGTCGAGTTGTTCTTCCAGTGTCATTATGCGTTAAGCTTGTTGAAGAGCTTTCCGGCGAGTTCGGCCATCTGGTCCATGCTATCGTATTTCATTGGTTCGGAGGAAATAACGACCTTGTCGCCCGCGAAGCGCGGCAGGACGTGCATATGGCAATGCCAGACGGTCTGGCCGGCGACGCTGCCGTTGTTGAGGAAGAGGTTGAAGCCTTCCGCGTTGATGGTGCGCATGAGGGCGACGCCGATTTTGGGCGCCATCTTGATGATGCGGTTGGCGTAGATTTCGTCCAACGTCGTGATGCTGTTCTGATGGTCTTTCGGGATGATGACGGTATGGCCGATGTTGAAGGGGGCGATGTCAAGGAAGGCGAGAATGAGATCGTCTTCATAGACTTTGCAGCACGGGATTTCGCCGCGGATGATTTTGCAGAATACGCATTCTTTCACAAGTGGCATGGTTTCACCTCGTTAGACTGTTTGGTTGATGACGAAAATTGAAAAATGGAAGCGCCGTCAATTCGTGGCTGCGCGCGGAGTTTTCGGTACGACGGCGTTTTTATATTCTTCAATGGCGTTGGCGATGGCCGTCGCCGTGAGCATTTGCCGTTGGCTGTGAGAGAGGCCCTGGCGGTCTCCCGCGTTGGTGAGGAAACCCATTTCGACAAGGATGCAGGGGGCCGTCGTGTCGGCGATGACTTTGAAACGCTTGTGCCTTGCGCCGCGGTCGGACGTCCGGATGGCCGACACAAGCCGCTTCTGAATATGATACGCAAGAAACGCGTTTTCAAGATCATAAGCGTTGGCGGGGCAGGGCTTCGCCGAGATGACCTTGCTGTCCGACGGAGCGGAACCGGCCGCCGTGGCGCAATACACTTCGATGCCGTCGATGGCGGGATTGGCGGTGGCGTTGCAATGGAGGCTGATGTAGAGGTCCGGCTTGATTTTGTTGGCGGCGTTGACGCGCTGGTCAAGCGTCGGAAAGATGTCGGACTGTCGTGTCATATAGACGGTGTAGCCGCGTTTGCGCAGCAAGTCGGCAAGACGGAGGGAGACCTGCAGATTGACGTCCTTCTCCTTCACGACGCCGCTCTGACAGCCCGGATCCTTTCCGCCGTGGCCTGGATCGATGACGATTTTGCGGACGACATGGCGCGGAATGGTTCCCGGACGGAGGATTGGATCAATGACCTTCTGGAAGTCGATGAGGCTGAGGAGGACATGGCCTTGGTATGTGCGGATGGAAAAGGCGAGATACTGTTCCACCGTGTTGATGTTGGCGGTGCGTCCGTCATTGGTGAAGACCAGCCGCGAATATTTTGACGAAAGGGTGATGGTCTTTCCGTTGACGGCCATTTTGAAGCCATAGAAACGCGCGACATCTTCCATATAAAGGAATTGGACGCGGTTGAGCGTCAAGACGCGAATGGCTTTCTGCTTGTTCGCGGCAGACTGCCCGTAGAGGGCGGGCTGCGCGGACATCAGGAGACAGGCTAGTATGGCGATGATGGTGCGGACAGTTCTCTGCATGTTCGCTTTGATATAAGTGGCTTGTTCTTCGTGATTTATTTGACCATGTCTTCGGTGACGACGATGCTCGTGTCCCGTGACTCCTTGTTCAGGTTGTACATGGTGTCGAGCATGATGTTTTCCATGATGGAGCGGAGGCCGCGCGCGCCGGTTCCGCGTTTGACGGCGAGTTCCGCGATGGCTTCCAAGGCTTTTTGTTCAAACGTCAGCTTGACGCCTTCCATCGCGAAAAGCTCTTGATACTGTTTGACTAACGCGTTTTTCGGCTGCGTGAGAATGGCGATCAAATCGTCACGCTCCAGTTCGCGGAGATTGGCGATGACGGGAAGACGGCCGATGAATTCCGGAATGAGACCGAATTTGAGAAGGTCTTCCGGTTCGACTTTGGCGAGCGTCTCGCCTGTGCTTTCGTCCATGGAAAGCTTGTCTTCATCGACTTTCTTTCCGAAGCCGAGCACCTTCTGCCCAAGGCGCCGCTTGATGATTTTGTCCAATCCGACGAACGCGCCAGCGCAGATGAAAAGAATATTCGTCGTATCGACGTGGAGATATTCCTGTTGCGGATGCTTGCGGCCGCCTTTCGGGGGGACGTTGGAGACGGTGCCTTCCAGAATCTTCAGCAAAGCCTGCTGTACGCCTTCGCCCGAAACGTCACGCGTGATGGAGACATTGTCGTTGCGTTTGGCGATCTTGTCGATTTCATCGACATAGATGATGCCGACCTGCGCTTTGTCGAGATTGAAATCGGCCGCCTGGACAAGGCGGAGAAGGATGTTTTCGACATCGTCGCCGACGTAGCCCGCCTCGGTAAGCGTCGTCGCGTCCGCGATGGCGAACGGGACATCCAATTTTTTCGCCAACGTTCTGGCTAGCAACGTCTTGCCACTGCCGGTCGGGCCGAGCAGAAGGATGTTGCTTTTTTCCAGTTCAACGTCGTTGTCCTTTCGGGTATCGGCGAGATGACGGAGCCTTTTATAGTGGTTGTAAACGGCGACGGACAGGACTTTTTTGACTTGTTCCTGCCCGATGACGTATTGATCCAAATAGGCTTTCATTTCGGCGGGGGGAACGAGATTCGGCACATAGATGCGCTTGAGATTGCGTTTCCCCTCCTGCGGGACGGATTCTTCCGCGTGGATCATGGAGTTGCAGATGTCGATGCATTCACTGCAAATGGCGCAACTACCGTCCGGAGCATGTATGAGCTGGACCTCCGAATTGGAGCGTCCGCAGAAAGAACAAAAATTTTTAGGAGACTTGGCCATGGTGGAATGGACGTAATAAAAGGCTTTTCCAGAGGCCGCGGACATCATGCGCCAGCGGCGTAAAACCATAAAATCCCCACGTCCGGCCGGACGTGGGGACATAGGGCGAATCAGCGTTTGGCTTCGTTGGGCGGCAGGACTTGGTCGTCGGTGCGGGAGTCCTGTGTTTCCTTCGTCGCTGGCGGCAGGACTTGGTCAACGACACCATATTCCTGCGCCGCCGTCGCGGACATGAAGAAATCGCGATCAGAATCTTTTTTGATCTGATCGGCCGGCTTGCCGATGTGCTTGGCGAGAATGTCGTAGAGCAGTGTCTTGTAATGCAACAGCTCGTTGACTTGAATCTCAGCGTCCGCCGCGGTTCCGCCGAAACCGCCGGATGGTTGGTGGACCATGATGCGGGCGTTCGGCAGGGCGAAGCGTTTGCCGTGGGAGCCTGCGGCAAGCAGGACCGCCCCCATGGAGGCGGCCTGGCCGATGCAATAGGTCCTGACGTCGCAGGACAGCATCTGCATCGTGTCGTAGATGGCGAGCCCCGCCGTGACGGATCCGCCTGGGCTGTTGATGTAGAGATCGATATCCTTCTTGGGGTCTTCGCTTTGCAGGAAGAGGAACTGCGCGACGATGGAGTTCGCGACGCCGTCGTCAATTTCAGTCCCCAAGAAGATGATGCGGTCTTTCAGCAACCGCGAATAGATGTCGTATGAGCGTTCGCCTTGGGCGGTCTGCTCGATGACGACCGGAATGTAATAGGATGAATTCTTGGTTTTCATGCTCTCCTCCGTGGTTCGGGGTAAGCCGCCTTGGCGGACGGCCGGTTATTTTTGCTCCTTGACGACGGTCACGTCCGCGAGGCTGATGATCTTGTCGATGGTCTTCGTGAGCAGGATGGTGCTGCCGATGACTTCCAACTGGCGGTTTTCCTGCAGGGCCTTTATGACTTGCTGAATGTTCTTCTTCTCGCGCTGCGCGATTTCGGAGATGACGGGCAGCATGTCATTGATGTTGACATCGACTTTTTCTTCCTGTGCGATTTTGGTAAGGAGGAATTCGCGGCGCAGGCTGTTGCGGGCCTGCGTGTCCGCCTGTTTGTCGAGATCGGCATCCATGGCGGTGATTTCATCATCCTTCTTGCCCTGCTGTTTTTCGCGGTTGACGAGCTGCGTCTTGATGCGGGAGACTTCGGAAGCGAGGAGCTTTTCAGGAAGCGGGAAGTCGGCGGCGGCGAGCAGGGTATCCATCACTTGCGTGCGGAGCTTTTCGTTTTCGACCTGTTCCTTGCGGCCTTCCATGTTCTTCTTGAAGTTGTCTTTGATCTGCTGCGCGGAGTCCATCTTGTACTTTTTCGCGAATTCGTCATTGAGTTCGGGAACGACGGCGCTGTGGACTTCGTTTACCTTAATATGGTATTTAAAGGTCTTTCCGGCCAATTCCGTGTTGTAGAAATCTTTCGGGAAGGTGATGTCCGCGTCTTTTTCATCGCCGGGCACGGCGCCTACGAGGATGGTGGAGGCTCCGGGCAGGAGTTCCGGCTCGCGGAGGACGAGCCACGAATTCTCGCCGTTCAGGAGGTAATTGCATTTATCCGAATAGGTTTCGCCTTCCGGAATGGTGGCCTTGTAGTCAACCTTGAGCATGTCCTTCTGGGCGGCGGGCTTGCCGGTATTCTGGTAGTCGATGTTGTTTTCCAGGAACGTGTTGATGGCGTCGTTCACTTCGTCTTCCGTGACGGACGTATCCGCCTTCGTGAGGGCGAGCTTCTTGTATTCCGGAAGATCAAACACGGGGGCGATTTCGATGTTGGCGGTGAATTCGAACGGTTCGCCGAGCTTCAGTTCGAGCTTGGAGTCTTTGTCCAGTTCGGGCTGGCCGATGGGATTGAGCTTGTTGTCTTCCAAAGCTTTGCGCAAAGCCTTGTTGATCAGCTTGTCAATGGTTTCCCCTTCGAGTTCTTTTCCGTATCGCGAGACGATAATCGCCTGCGGTATTTTTCCCGAACGGAAACCGGGCAGGCGAATCTGGCTGTTCAATGTCCTGATGGCGTCATCATACACCTTCTGCACGGATTCGGCCGCGACCTGAATCTTGAGCGAACGGCCGCAGGGTGAGGTCTCTGTGATGGTGACGACGATGTTGAAGTTAGGCTTGTCCACGTCAACTCCTTGCGAATCAATCTGTTTTGGCTTGTGCGCTTTTGCGCACTTTCGTTGTGTCCTATGCAAGTCGAGAGCTCTCGACTTCAAAGATGGTAATTTGATACTATATTACAAGTTGAACATAATACCATAAAAAATGAAAATTTTTTGTTAAAGAATCTATCTTTTTGACGACGACGACATAACGACATGGGCAGTGTGTTTGACAGAAAAGACTGGGGCGTGGGCGACGCGGAATGGAACGACTGGCGTTGGCAGTTGCGCGAGTCATGGCGGACGGCGGAACGCGTGATGGACGCTCTGGGTCTCGACAACGATTCGGAGGTCTGCCGTCGTTATCCCATGCAGGCCACGCCGTTTTATCTGTCTCTTGCCAATACGAAAAACATCATGGATCCGATTCTTCGGCAATGCGTTGCGTCAGAAGAGGAGTTGAACGGCGGCGGAGCCGCCGATCCATTTGGCGAAGAGGCGTACAGCCCCGTGGAACGGTTGGTCCACCGCTATCCGGACCGCGCATTGTTCATGACGACGAGCCGTTGCGCAACGCATTGCCGCCATTGCATGCGGAAACGCAATTGGCAGTGCTTCGACGGCAAGCCGTCGGACGCCGTTCTGGAAGCGGCCGTTGACTATGTGTCAAAACACCGTGAAATCAGGGAGATACTGATTTCAGGCGGCGATCCGCTGACGCTTGCTGACGACGACATCGCCCATGTGTTGAAGGCTTTCGCGACGGTCGATCATCTGGAGATGCTGCGCATCGGCAGCCGCATTCCCGTCGTGATGCCGCAGCGGTTTACGGAATCGCTGTGCGACATTCTGGGCGGTTGCGGGAAGACGGTCTGGCTGGCGGCGCATTTCAACCATCCGTCGGAGCTGTCCGAAGAGGCGCGGCAGGCTGTGGAACGGCTGTTGCGGCATGGAGTGCCCATCGTGAACCAAAGCGTTCTCCTGAAGGGCGTCAATGACGACGAAGAGACGCTACGCCTTCTCTTCACGGGACTTCTGAAGATGAAAGTGAAGCCGTACTATTTGTTCCACGGCGATCCGATTGAGGGAACGATGCATTTTCGGACGGGTGTGAAACGCGGCCTTGAATTGATGGCGGCGTTGCGCAATCGCGTCAGCGGCATGGCCATGCCCGCGTTTTCATTCGATCTGCCGGAAAGCGGCGGCAAAATCCGTCTGGAGCCCGGCTGCGAATTGGAAAAAGCTGGTGATGGCTTTGCCTTCACCAGCTTTGAAGGGCGGCGGATTATCTATAGATAGATATGGCTAGTATTCTAGGCTTTTAGACTTCTAGAAATCTAGTTTTTTGCTTCTAGGCTTTTTCCCACCGCTTCCAGAATTTCCTCCACGGGAGCGAAACGGCCTTTGCCAGGCGCGCCGCAGGCCAGACGGCCTTCGGCGGGGCCGACGAAAATGACGCCTCGTTTCTGCAACGTCTTGCAATTCTGCTGCGTGGCGGGATGCTGCCACATGCGGAAATTCATCGCGGGGGCGACGATGACAGGGCCTGTGTGGGAGATGTGATACGTCGAAAGCGCGTCGTCCGCCAAGCCCCATGCCATTTTGGCGATGATGTTGGCGGTAGCTGGCGCGATGAGCAATAGATCGGCCTGTTCGGCCAAATCGATGTGCTCCGGCTTCCAGTCTGGAGTCTCCCAAAGGTCTGTCACGACGGGATTTCGGGAAATCGTAAAGAACGTCCGCGGCGTGACGAGCTGCATGGCGGATTTCGTCATGATGACATGGACGTCATGGCCCGCTTTGACGAGCTGCGAGCAGAGGTCGGCGCCTTTGTAGGCGGCGATGGAGCCTGTGATGCCGAGAACGATGACTTTCTTCATGTCGTGATTTCCCTCAAGTGGTTTTCAGATAAAATGTTATGCAAGCCACGGCGCTTCGAGGCAAGTCGCCGTGCGGGCGTGGGCGGCGGTCAGAATCGCGTCGAGGCGGTTGGCGGCCTGTTCGGCGACGTCGTTGACGACGATATAGTCGTATTCACGCCATGCGGCGAGTTCCTTCGCGGCGTTGCCGAGGCGTTTCTGGATGGATTCCTCCGTTTCGGTGCCGCGTCCGCGAAGGCGTTGTTCGAGAGCCGCAAAGGATGGCGGCGCAAGGAAGACGGAAATGACGGAGGGGCCCCATTCCGGCTCGGCCAAAACGGATTTGCGGACGAGCCGCATGCCCTGCACGTCGATGTCGAGTATGATGTCTTGACCGTTGATAACACGTGGTTTGACTTCCTGCTTCAACGTGCCGTAGTAGTTGCCGTGGACTTCCGCCCATTCGAGAAAGTCGCCTGCGTCGATGCGGCGTTTGAAATCATCGATGGTGAGAAAATGGTATGCGACGCCATCGACTTCGCCAGGCCGTGGGGCACGCGTCGTGCAGGAGACGGAGAATTTGAGCTCCGCGTATTTTTTGAAGAGGAAGGAGCAGACGGTGGATTTTCCGACGCCGCTTGGGCCGGAGAGGATGATGGCGGTTCCGAGACGTTTCATGGTGCGGTTTGTGGTGTGGGGATAGGGGTGAATTGGAAGCGGACGGGCCGACCGTCCTGCAAATGGATGTTCATGGAATTGGCCAATTCCGTTATTTCCTTGAATTGCGGAACAAAGGTTTCGGGGATGTCGTAAAGCGCGAGAACGGAATTGTCTTCCTGTTCATGCATTTTCACATCGGCAAGCCGCACGAAGCTAACCCACTCCGCGCGTTGGGCTTGGATGACGACGTCCAGCAGGCAGTAGTCGCCGTTGGTTGGATACCATGTGCGCGCCTTGAAGATGGCGTGGGTGGCTTCGTCCCATTTGCGTGTCGCGGCGGCGGTCATGGCGACTTTATACCAATGTGATGAGCGATGCGGCGCGCGTTTGACGAGCATGTTCGCCGCCTGCCACGCGTTTTCGGCGGCGAAATCCAGCGGCATGGTCTGTTTGGTCGGCAATGTGCCCGCCCGTGGCGCGATGGCGTTCAGGCATGGCGTGAAACGCATTTGGGCAGGGCCGATGGAGCGCGGCAATTTGTCGTCGAGTTCTTTCAGCAGGCCGAATGGATTGCCGCCGGCTTCGCCGCGTTCGATCATCTGGAGTTCGTATTCGGCGGGAATACGAAGGAGCGGAATCAAGGCGGCGACGGCCAGCAAGATGGCGGGAATGCGCGTCCATGCAGGAAGCCGTTTGGCATCGTCAGCGGCGGTGGGCAGCGCAAAGCAAATGAACCAGCCGACGATGAAGAACGTGCCCGGAATGAGTTCGTTGAATTCAAACAACGTGTGGGTGGACCATGCGGCGAGCCCCGCCAAAACGGCGGGCAGCAGTTCGGCGGACGGCGAAGCGGCGTCCGCCAGTTTTCCCTTCAACGCCAATGCGAACGGGAAGAGCAGGGCGATGAGCGCGGCGATGCCGCCGATGATGCCGCATTGGGCCATCATGCCGAGCAGGAAGTTGTGCGGATCGCGCGTCTCTTCCGCCGTCAAAGGCTTGAGCCGCATATAGTTCGGAAAGAATTCACCGAGCCCTTGCCCTGTCAGTGGACGATACTTGAACATCTGGACACAAACTTTGTAGTAGTTCATGCGGGCGGAGGCGGATTTCGCGCCTTCGCGTTCTTTGCTGCGGGCCGCCACGGCGACGATGGCGACGATGCCGATGGCCGCCGCGATCGGTAGCAACCACCGCCAGCGGAATTTCTGGATGAACGGTTGGCACCAGATGAAAACGGCAACGCCTATGCAGAGGCCGATGGCGCCGCCGCGGCTGCCTGTCCAGAAAATCGTGATGACATATAATAAAATACCGCCGATGATGAAGACAGGGCGGCTGACGTTGGCGGGCTGGAAATGACGGCTCCAACGGCTGAATACAACGATTGCAAGTGGCGCAAGCAGAATGAGATGGGCCGCCAGCAGGTTGGGGTCGATAAAGAACGCGTAGATTCGTTTTTGCAACAGTTTCTGCTCCAACTGCCCGTCCAGCGGGATGCCCGTTCTGGCGGCATTTTCACGGAACATCTGTAGCATGCTGTCCAGACCGATGAAATGCTGATACCAGCCGCACAGGCAGAGGAGGATGGAGGCCGCGACGATGGAGGAGAGCAGGCTGGGCAGCAGTTTGTCGTCGTTGTCCGCCGTCCATTTGACGGCAATGGCGAAAGCCAAAGCGCCCGTAAAATGAATGAGCCAGTTGCGGGCATAGTCATTTTCTGTTGTGACGCAAATACCGATCAGACCGCCAATTAGCGGCAGTCCCCACAGGAGGCAGAGCGGCAGAAAACGGCTTTTCGCAGGGGGGCGATGAATGATGGCCGCGGCGAGCAACGCGACGCCCGCGAAGATAGGCGCGAGCCATGCCGGCCATGACGGTGTCAGGCCGCTGACGAGCCATTCGAGCAGGCTGACCGGAAAGTTCGGCTGCTCCGTCCCGCTGGCGTAGCTTCCGAAGAGGAACGGTAGCAGGAAGGCGAAGGCGCAGATATAGATTCGGAGGATTTTGCGTGACATTTTAGTAGCTAAAAGCTTAAAGCTAAAAGCTTAAAGCATAAAGGCAGGGCTAGGAGGCTAGGAGGCTAGGAGGCTAGAATACTAGTAGAATTGTGGCTTAAGAGCTTTGCTTTTTGCTTTCGGCTTTAAGCTTTAAGCTCTAAGCTTTAAGCTCTCCAGAGGCTAGGCCTCGGGCGGAAGAGGATGTTTGACTTGCTTGTCTGGCGGCGGCATGGGACGTTTGGGCGGATTCTTGTGCTGTTTCTGCTGCTGCCCGTTGTTATTGCCGCCGTTGTTGTTATTATTGTTGTTGCGCGGACGGTTGTTGTTGTTATTGTTGTTGTTGCGGTTGTTCTGGTTGCCGTCGAACCGCCGCTGCTGATTGTTGTTGTTCTGTCCGCCGTTGTTGTTCTGACGTTGCTGGTTATTGTTCTGGCCGTTGTTGTTACGCGGACGCTGCTGCGGCGGGCGGTTGTTGCCGCCTTGCTGCTGCGGCCTTTGGAAATTGTTGGACGGTTCTTCTTCGCGGAGCGGCTGCAGACGCACGGCCTGCACGTCGTCCATTTCGTCTGTGAAATCCGCATCATCGTCCATGGCAACGTCTTCCGCCTGCCGCTGATTGGCTTCGGCGCTGATTTCCTTGTAGATTTCGGCTTCGAACTGAAGGCAGCATTTCAGGCGGCCGCAACAGCCGGAAATGTTCTGTGGATTGAGCGAAAGGCCTTGCTGTTTCGCCATTTTCACGTTGATGCTGTTGAAGGTGTTGAGGAACTTCGCGCAGCAGAATGGACGTCCGCATGTTCCGACGCCGCCGAGAATGGACGCTTCGTCGCGCACACCGACCTGCCGCAGTTCGACGCGCACTTTCAGAAGGCCGGAAAGATCGCGGAGGAGTTCGCGGAAATCAATTCGTCCGTCTGCGGAGAATTGGAAGATGATGAGAGTCTTGTCGAAGGAGTAATGCGTCTGGATGAGTTTCATCTCAAGGCCATGAGCCTTGATGCGTTCAAGCGTTTTGTTATGCGCTGTAAATGCCTGGACGTCATTGTCTTTCGCTTTGTCGATGTCTTCCTGTGTGGCGATGCGGAGGATCTGCGGGATTTTCTGGCCTTCGATATGGCGGCCTTTTGTGTTCATGGCGCGCTGCCGTTCGAATTCCGCTTCGTCCAGAATGGGATCGCCGCAGATTTTCGTGACTTTCGCGTAGTCGAGATAGCGTTCGCATTGGACGACGACTCTGTCGTTCAGTTTCAGGCCGAGGCCGCATTCCGCGATGCTTTCGTATTCGAGGCCGGGGGCCACTTCGATTTTGTACAGTTGCTTCATAATATATTATTAAGGTATGTTTTTAGCCAACGGCGTGACGCCGATGGCACCTCTTTGGCCAACGGCGTGACGCCGATGGCACCTCTTTGGCCAACGGCGTGACGCCGATGGCACCTCCTGGTCAGTTGACGGACATGGTTTTGAGGGAACGGTAGTCCGTCTTGCCAGTGCCGAGCACGGGAATTTCGTTGAGTTTGACGATTTGCTTGATGCTGTGAATGGCGGAGAAGCCTGCTTCGCGGATGGTGCGGTTGACTTCGTCGCGGTCCAGATCAAGCGTCGTGAACAGCGTGATGTCCGGATGTTCCTCCGTTCCAACGGATTCGACGGCGATGGCCAGCGATTCGTCCGCCGATTTGTAGTTTCTCTGGAGGACTTCCTCGATGGCGGGCAGGGAGACCATTTCGCCGGCGATTTTGACGAAGCGTTTCTTGCGGCCTTTGAACGTGAGGAAGCCTTCTTCGTCCGCGGAGACGAGATCGCCCGACTGGTAGAACTCCTTGCCGTCGATTGTGACGAACGGCGATGGTCCGTCGAAGTTCATATAGCCGCTGAAGACGTTCGCGCCGCGGAGATAGAGCATGCCTGTCGTGTTCGGCGGGACAGGCTGGAGATTTTCGTCTCGAACGGTCCATTCTTCGCAGCCGATGGGCAGGCCGAGCGTGCCCTGTTTCGGATGGGTGATTGGATTCAAAGCGGCGATGGGGCCGCATTCCGTGATGCCGTAACCTTCCAGAACAGCGGCTTTTGGACACTTCGAATGGATCAGATCGTAGGTGCTCTGCGGGCATTTTTCCGCGCCGGTGATGGTCATGCGAATGGATTGGACTTGTTCGATTGGCGCGTTGCGGAATATGCCTGCGATGAACGTCGGCGTGCCGACGGCCATCGTGACGCGATAGGCTGCGACGATGCGGGCGAGCATCTCGCCTTCCGTCGGATTCGGATGGAAGACGAGGCGGCAGTTGGAGCAGGTGGAGATGATGAAATTGATCATGACGCCGAAGGAATGGAACGGCGGAAGCATGGCGAGGATGCAGTCGTCCAACGTCATGTCGATGTGCTTCATGGCGTATTTGGCGTCGTTCAACAGATTTTCATGGGTGAGCGGAACGGCCTTCGGCAGGTTTTCGGATCCGGACGTGAAGAGGATGACGGCCGTGTCCTGCACGGGCGCGTTGCGGAGCGACGACCAATTGAACTTGCTGGCCAGCAGGCATCTGATCTTTGTGAAGACGGAAATCTCTTTGGCGATCTCTTCCAGATAGATGAAGGAGTCTTTGATTTCCGCGAACTGCGTGCCGCGGCCTTCCAACTGCTCGATGACGACGGACGATGTCAGAATATGTTCGACGGCGGCGTTTTTAAGGCAGTGGCGCATGTTGCGGAGACCGACCGTCCAGTTGATCATGACGGGAATTTTGTTGGCGAAAAGCGCTGCAAAATAGACGAGTACGACGGGCAGGCAGGCGGGCATCAGAATGCCGACGCGTTCGCCCGGAATTTTTTCAAAGGCGGTTTTGAGAACCATGATGGCGAGCACCATTTTCCGGTAGGAGCAGACGCCTTTGTTCTGATCGCCCAACAGCACACGGTTGGGGAATTTCGCGGCGTTCTTCAGGAAGGCTTCCGTAACTTTTGTGGCTTCAGGAACTTCCAGCGGCGTGGCGTCCGGCTTGATGAACCATTCGTTGGGAATGGGGCGCAACGGCTGGATGCCGTCGCTCTGGCCGATGGCGGCGATGAGCACGGAGGCGACGGTGCGGAGGGTTTCCGGATTGTTGACCTGATGGCCGAATGTCTCCTGAATCCACAGCTGCAAATCCGCGATCATCAACGAGTCGAGGCCGAGATTGGCGCCGAGCAGATCCGCGTCATGGATGATTTTGTTGGAGGTCATCTCATGGATTTTGGCGTAAACGGTCTTGCGGACGTCTTCCGGAACGTCGGCGGTATTGATTTTCGGCGCGAAGTTTTCCGGCTCCGGCATGGTGCGCGGACCGCCTTTTTCCCACCAGTGGTAGGGGACGTAGAGGTTGTGCGGCGCGTTGTCGTTGTAGAAGGCTTCCAGATAACGGTTGATGGCTTCTTTGTCGGCGTGTTTCGGGAAGTCATCCGGGCAGTTGACGAATTCGACGGTGACGTCACGCCGCGGCATGAAGAACAAGAAGTTGGACAGCAACGCTTTAAGGTTGCCGATAATGGTTTCGGTGAACGTCGTCTGATAGCCTTTGGCGCGGCCGAAGGAGGAGCCCCACAGGCCGCGTGTGCGGACGAGCACGATGCGGACTTCAGGATACAGTTCGATGATGCGCTTCACGCCGCCGTTGGCGCGGAGGTCTTCGAAACGGCTGCGGTAGATGCGGCCCGCCGGATAGAGCAGGACGTTGTCGCCGTTGCGCAACGCATCGACGCAGTTGGTGATCTGCTTTTCGACTTTATCGATACCCGTTTTGCCGACGATGCCCAAGTCCGGTATTTCCAATATTCTAAGTTGCTTCCGCAGATAACGGAGCGGCGTCGTGCGGACTTGCTTTTCCGTCGCGAGGGCGCGCGGTTTGAAATCCTTCACGAGGGTTGTGGAGACGATGACGGGATCGATGAGGCAGGGGTGGTTCGGCAGGAAGAGGATGCTCTTGTCGCCGAGCTTCTTGATGTCTTCAAGTCCTCTGACGTGGATTCTGTATCGAAGCCAAAGCGCGACTTTGGCGAAGATTCTGAGAAAAAACAATGTCATGATACGATGCCTTGTACTATCTATTCGATTTTTTAGTAAAAACTAAAGCCAAAGGCCATAAGCCATCAGCCATAAGCGCCGCCTTCGGCGGCTATCGTTTTGCAATCGCGAAGCGGTCATGCCCCGCGTAGTCTTTTTCTACCATTACTATACTATAATGCAAGTTTTGCAGAATGTCTTTCATTCGCGGGCCATGTCGGTCGCCAATTTCACAAATCAGCCATCCATTTGGCAGCAGACGGTCGAACGCCTCTTCGGCGATTCGGCGGAGGATGGCCAAGCCGTCCTCTTCGGCGACGAGCGCGATTTGCGGTTCATGCTCTTTGACGACAGGCTCGAGTGTTTCATATTCAACGGACGATACATACGGCGGATTGGCCGTGATGAGCGCGTACTGCAAGTCCAGCGGGAGCGGCTGGAAAAGATCGCCTTCCAACAGCGTGACGTTGTCCGCT
>JAFZAB010000034.1 GCA_017548425.1 Victivallales bacterium | reverse complement strand
GACGGGGAGATGCTGAGGAGGGCGCGCGAGGACCCGCTGTTCCGCGACGCGCCGTCGGTGCTGTACCGTGCGTTCAATCAATTGACGGGGGCGGATTTGTCCGTCCCAAGACAGAAGGAGCATAACGACATGTGTCTTGCAATCGAGAAGATGAAGGAAAAAGGCCGCCGTGAGGAGCGGATGAAGTCTCTGAAGGCCCTTGAGGAGGAGCGTGAAAAGTCTTCGAAGGCTCTTGAAGAAGAGCGTAAGAATGGCATTTGCAATCTGATAGCTACATGCCGCCGTTTTGGTGTGTCTTTGGAAAAGGCTTGCCGGCAACTGATGGAATGCTATCATCTGACGCAGAGCGAGGCGTCCGCCTATTTGAAAGAGTATTATGTTTGATTGTTTCCCGCAATCTTGCAAGACTTGCATGTGTTCGGGAAAAACGGTATGGATTTGTTCGTCCCAAGACAAAAGGAGCATAACGACATGTGTCTTGCAATCGAGAAGATGAAGGAAAAAGGCCGCCGTGAGGAGCGGATGAAGTCTTTGAAAGCCCTTGAGGAGGAGCGTGAGAAGTCTTCGAAGGCTCTTGATGAAGAGCGTAAAAATGGCATTTGCAATCTGATAGCAACATGCCGTGACTTTGGGGAATCTCTTGCACAGGTGTGTCAACGGCTGATGCGGTGCTACCATCTGACGCAGAGCGAGGCGTCCGCCTATCTGAAAGAGTATTATGTTTAATTGTTCCCTGCGATCTTTCAGAGGCTTGCATGTGTTCTGGACATAAAAGGGGCGGATCTGTCCGTCCCAAGACAGAAGGAGCATAACAACATGTGTCTTGCAATCGAGAAGATGAAGGAAAAAGGTCGCCGGGAGGAGCGGAAGAAGGCTTTGAAAGCTATCGAAGATTGGATGTCACGACAATTATTTTTTTAGGGGAGGTTCTCGCTTTCACGCTTTTGTCCGTTGTCCTGTTGGTTTGAATCATCACTTGGTTCCGACTTGTTGATTTCGGCCTGGAAGCGGATTTGGCAAAGAAGCTCGTGCAATGCGGACACGTATCGCTCATTCTTCTGCTTCTCCTGATTGAAACCTTGATCCAAATAGTTGGATTTGAACAAGGAACTGAATTTTCCCGCCATGGTGTCGGCCTTGTTCTGCGCCGCCAGTTTCGCTTCATAACTGGCCGAAGGATCGTTGTACAATGCACGGAATTCGTCCAATGCCGCCAGATAGTCGGCATGGGCGTTGGCGGTTGCGCTGTCGAAGCGGCCGGTGTCCAAATCATGGATAAAGGCATTGATTTGGTCACGCTTTTTCCGTATGCGTTCTTGATGTTCCGCCGCCATCGCCTTCATGCGCGGCGTAAACAATTTGGCGTTTTTACGGGCGATCTTCTTGCCTTCTTCCCGCACCATGTCCTGCAACATCATGTTGCGGCCGTTGATCATATCCATGTACGGCCGGCAGACTTCTCGCCCGTGTAAGGCCTTCTGCTTGGCCTCCTTGAGAATCCTCATGCGCAACGCATCCAACGCCATCAACGTGTAGGCGCGTTCCTCTCGGACTTTTCGCCTAAGCTGCCGATGTTCAGCCTGTGGCGAGTCGTTCTCCTCTTCTTCCGGAAGGTCGTTCAGCATATTTCTGACGGATTTTGTGACATCATTTATGGACGGCTTTTGTTCGGTCACCGTCACAGAACTTTGTCCATCCATTTCCGCATGGGCCTTGCGGTTCATGACGAGCAGGACGACATCCGCGCAGAGCAGAATCAAAATAATGGCAAATGTGATTTGCTGTTTTTTCATGTTTCCGCCCTCCTTATTCCTGCTCCGGCTGTTTTAGAGGATAAAGCCATTTATGCCCTGATAAGGTGTCGATAAAGGAATCATTGATTCTTTTTTCCATGGATGAATTCTGTTTATAAAACACCGGGATGGGAACCGGCTGGCTTGTCATTTCCCCAAGAATCACATAATCCGCCCCCCAATGCTGCTTTAGAAGTTCGGTCTTGAGCGTCTCGTTGAATTCCCGCAGCAATTCCAGGGCAAGCTGGCAGTCGTCCTCCTGGATTTCCTGCGCATGGTTCATTTTCTCCAGAAGACCGCCCAGTCTGGCGTTGAAATCCGTGAACTGTTTTTGGAAATTCGCATCGAACTGCGACATGTCCTGTTCCGCCAGATAGGCATGCAAATCGCTAGCCGTCGTTCTTTTCTGCCCAACCTCTTTGTCCAGATAATCAGAATCCTCCGCCCGTCTCATCATATCCTCGATACTGACATAATCAAGACTGCTAAGACGTTCTAACTCATCGCCCAGCAATAATCTACGTTCAACTGAATCGTCAAGTGACTTGCTCGACGGATTCCTCCATGTTTGGATATCCTTTTCCAGAATGTTCTGGAACCAATCGTAGGCATCTTCGGCCGTCACGTCGTCCAGAGCCTCCGCCATTTTCTTCACGGCCTCCTCTCGCATGGCTTTGGTCATGCGTCTGGAGACAGGCTTGTCCTTTTCGGAATGAATTTCGCCCGTTTCGTTTTCCTTGACGATTTCCACATTGGGGTGCCGTTCATCAACATGGCGCATGTCCATGAACAGGAAACAGCCGATTATTGCAAGTATCACAATCAAAATCAGATGGATGATGATCACCGATTGGTTTCGCATGCCATAAACTCCTTGAGATGGATGCCTGAAAACTTTAAGAGAGATTTATTATGAATAATATTATATCATCTATTTATTAAAAAAAATATTTTTGTCTTATTTTTTTCCATTTTTGTTGACTTTATACCGCCTTTTGTTTTATTTTTTTGCATAATTTCTTCAATTGAAAAAAATTCGGAGATTTATCTTTTGGGGATAAAGCGGCTGCTTCAAGTCGATTTCATGCGTCTTCAGCCATGCAAGGCAAGCGTCCATTTCAGTATCATGGCGCATGTCACGAGCCTTGTAAGTATAAGGCGGGAAGTTTTTGTCAATCTTCGAAAGAGCACTCGCCGCCGCCCGTCTTGGGCCAGTCACATTGGGCATGACGTCCAGACCAAGAACCCGTTCCCGCATGTCCGTCTTCATGATATGGATGATCTTGTCTATGACTTTCCGCTGTTTTGACAACGCGCAGATAGTGATTGCATCCCATAAATCAAAATTCGATGTCGTCATATGGTCAAGATAAAGGCACAATTTCGTTGTCGCTTCCTCATCGCCGTCGAAGGCTAGACATGCCGTGGCTGGTAGCGATATCTCCATCGCTCGTCTGGTATGTTCGCCGTCTGGTACAAGTGATTTGGATAAATCCCGCAGTTTTGGATGCAGCTTCTGCCTGGTGGATTCTGGCAACTCAAAATAATACCAGAAAAGAAGCTTCTGCGAGAAGAGAAGCTCTGTGGCGTATTCCAGAAAAGCCGGCGACAGATGCGCCTCAGGCAACTGACGGTCGAGCAGTTCCCGGCCATAATGCACGGCGGCTGTACTCCACCCCTCTTTGACTGTCTCCGTCCCGTTCCGGATGATGAAATCCATAATCTTATGGTTGAGTTCCGGCTGTAGTTTCTCCTGCTCCGCCACGATGTCGCGAATGCAATGGTAAAACACCCATGCGTCTTCAAGCAACGGCTTGAGAACGGTGACATCGGAAGTCTTTGCGATGTTCGTCATCATGGCCGCGATTTCCCGCTTGCAGATTTTTTCTATCTCCTCCCTTTCCGCCTGTGTGCCTTTGAAATTGGTGCGACGCCTATGGATTTTGAGCACATTCTTCATCAGAAACTGCATGTCGAACGCCTCTTCCGAATACGCGGCAAAGGAAAGCACCATGCAGAAGACAAGAAGTACGATTATAATTCGGTTGGATGCTGTTCTTATCATGTTCAACTCCTGTCGATCATAACGATGTTTTGTGCATTGTGTTGCCAACAATGGCGATGTTGATGTTCTCCCCTACTGTTGCCCAAGCCGCTTCAGTTCGTTATTCACGGTGTCTTTCAGCCGCGGCTCCGTCGATTCGCAATCCAAAGAAGCTTGAAAAGCTTTCCTTGCCTCATCCAGCCTGCCTATCCTCTTCAGGCAAATTCCTTTCCTGTACAGGATATAACCATAATAAGGATCCTTCTCCATGCCAGGCCGCGACAGGATGTAATCGGCCACAAAAAGCGTGGCGTCGGATTCATTGTGATGTGCGGGTTCCCTGAAGGCAAGCCTGTTCTCGCGGTCCACTTCCTGAAAAATCAATCCATAGAAATACCTCTCGGGGGATATTGGATTATTATTATCTTTGTTCTTGGCACGATAGGCTTTTTCTTTTTCAATAATCGGCTTCTGCAACTCCAGGCATGGAAGCAGCCATTCGCGGCAACGCCGCATTTCGTCTCCGAACTGGTCGATACGACGCGATGCCCTGTACAGACTGATATACACGCGTGAATGGACTTTCGCCATCTCCTTGAATTTCTCCAAGGCGACCTCCGGCCTCAGTCTGGCGTAGTCCTCCGCCAGTTCGTAGATCCACCGATCGGCCTGCATCGCATCCATGGCTCCAAGCCTTGCAAATAGTTCATCCGCAAACGCAATGGCCTGCTCTTCCATGCCTGCCGCCTCCGACAGCTGGATACGGCGAAGCAGGACTTCCGGCTTTTCGATGTCCTTCGGCGGTGTTTCACACAGTTTTTTCAGCTCCGCATCCAATTGCAGATTCCTGTACACGGCCACCGTCTTATCCGCATTATTGAACGACGCCAGCGGATCATAAGCGGCGTTCACGTATTCATCGACAATGACGTTTCGCATCTCCTCCGGCAACTTCCCGGGCTTCGCCTTCTCCAGAATCGAATTGATGCTGTTCACCATGTCCCTTCGCAACATGAATGACAACTCCTTCTCCGGCAGTTTGTTCAAAGCCGCAATCATGGCGGGCAAACGGGCAAACCGGGGGCTGTCGTCCACTGACTCGGCGGCCTCCTTTGAAATCTTCGCGATTTCCTCCCTGGAAGGCCGTTCACCATTCCTCTTGAACGGCATGCGTCGGTCTCTGATATTCAAGAAAGCATCGCGCTTTTGGTCGGCAAACCGATACTCATCCGCTTTCGCAAGAAGCCATTGCAAGGCTACAACCGCTTCCGGATCCTCCGTCTTCCCCAAAGCTTCCTCCAACTTTGCCTGAATCGCAGGCAAAGAGTCGTTGAAACGCAAGTTTCTCGATTCAAACCGCCTGTAGTTCCTTATAGGATTTGCAAGCAGTTGCTGGATATCTTTCTGCAACTCGCCATCCATGTCATTTTCCTGCGCCTTCAGTCCATGCGGAGTAAATAGCAATACCATCAAAAACAATCCAGCGACTACCCCAAAATGCTTTCTCATGACTTTCCTCCTGCTTTCTTAGATTTAACTGCCATTTTCTAAAAAGATTATATTCAAGGTAAATACATGGCAATATTTTTAAATATATATCGTACTACTATCGTTCAGTTTCTTGTTTTTTGACAAAGATTTTGCCATGCGCTTTCTGTCGCGCGAAGCGCTTTCACAACCGCCGAGCCGCCGGAGCCGTTCGCATCATTTGCAATCAAAGTCTTTTTTTCATCATTGAATCCTTTGGATGATGTCGGCCCGGCGGCGAGGCTTTTTCAGTGTATTCAGTGTATTCTGTGGTTTGAATTTTCGTGCTCTTTCGTGCCTTTCGTGGTTCCCTGAGAACTATTTGGTTGCGGCCAAAGGCCGCTCCAAGTTATTTTAAGAAGTCAAATGCAATTTTCAATTATTTATACATCAACGCCGCAGATCCGTCAGAGGCGGTTCCTTCCGTCGGAACCACGGCGAAACGGCAGGAATGAAGGCTCTGCTCCCGCCATGGGGGCATGAGCGTTCACTCTTGAAACAAAGGCGGAACGCCAATGACACCATAACCTAATACTCGAGGAAGCAGTTTAAAATATATGTAGTTTAGATAGTTTAATTCTTCTTTTCCTATATTTTCATTCTTTTTAGGATAAAAATCATATCTTTTGAGAACAAATGATTTCTGTTGCTTCAACCATGTCAGCAGTTCCGCCCGTTTTCCTTCCGGAAACGGCAGATAGCCGTCATGCTCATCCGTCCAAACAATGTCGCTAGGCCCTTCGTCATCATCATTGCCGTCATCATGTCGAGCGACCTCCTTTTTTTGCGGTTGTGGCTTTCCGTCAAACAGAGGAGGCAGCTCCGGAAGCATGGCGGAAAGATAAATCGCGGAGAAAAAGGCAAGACTTCCTTTCTTGTTCAAAAAGTCCTTTGGCCTGTCCAGAATATCGTCACGTTCCATGAGCATGGTCAGAAGCTCCACAGTTTCATGACGCGGTATAAGGACGAGTAATGGAAGGTTCGCCTTGAAAGCCTCCATTCCGTCCCGTGAATAATCCGTGTTCCGGCAGACATTGAAAAGTTGTTCCCGCGCCTCATCGTCACCGTTTGTAAAACAGATGAGCAGAGCGAACCATTCATACACAGGCTGTCTGGAAGGCTTTCCCAACTTCATGACAGATGGTTTCAAGACATTCATCTCCCTCATACGCTGTTCTTCAGCATCCGTCAAATCAAACCAATCATACACGATCCGTCTTGAATAAAGCGTTTCCAACATCATGGCGGATGGTTTCAAGATATCCGTTATCCGCTGTTTTTCAGCATCCGTCCAATCCATGAACCAATAAAACAGAAACCAGCGTTGGCTGAGTTTGTCGCCGGAACGGAACCGCCGCTCCAATTTCTGTTTCATCAATGTTTGAAGCCGTCCGTTCCATTTTCCGTTGGCGACAAGATCCTGCAATAGAAACTTGCATGGTCCACCCGGGGCAAACGCATCTTCATTATCGGTCATCTCGATGAGACGGGCGATTGTTTCGTCATGGATTTTGGCTTCCGATATCCTTTTTGACTCAAAAAGGCGTTTCATGGACATAAAGAACATGGGATTCGCCAGTTTCAGCTTTTCGTCCTTCATGATGAAAAACGGTTCGGCAATAAGGGAAAATGGCTGCTTATGTCCATTTTCATCCGTCCCCCAAAGGGAAGGAAATGAAAGCGCGGTCGTCACAAGTGATTGCAATTCATCTTGATGCTTTAGCACCGAACCGAAAAGAGCAGTATCGTAATCAGTTCTCTCAAGCTTACGGAAACGTTCTATTTCTTTGGTACAATCAGCGGTGACTTTGGCTTTCAATGAATCGAAGCGAATGTCAAAATCATCGATTGGCTGTTGATCCGCGACAACGACCGCTTGGATCAGCAGAACAAACAGGATGGTCATACATAATAATCTGTTCATTGACTTTCTCCATTGAATAATTAGACGAACGACATGTGAAAATCTTATGAAGGTCTGATGTTTTTTACGCACCAAACAAATTTTGATGTTCTATGGTCTTTCCGTATATGGCATCTACGAAGTCTTGGTTGACAGCGGGCCGCCGCGCCACTTCCCTAATCATAAAACAGAATGTGCTGATGGGCCCAAACATGATTGCCGCAGTGGATTGATTCATGATCGGCCCAGTTCTCAATGAATCGTTTCTTCGCCTTCTTCACGTCCTCCTCTGAAAGTTCCGGCAATCCAAGCGACCGCAGATAGGGAACCACAGCCGGATTGGCGGCGGCCGCCGCATGCATGGCCGTGAAGCCGTCCTTCGTTTTCGCTTTGAAATCCATGCCTTTTTCTCCAAGGGCCTTCAACGTCTCCTCCGTACCAATCAATGAGGCGCAAACCGCCAGCGGCATCCCGTCGGTGGCGGTCACGTTGACGTCCGCTCCATGTTCAAGCAAATACGCCACAACGGCAAACCGCCCGGTGGCATGATGCAACGGCGTGATGCCCGCCTTGTTCTTTGCGTTGACATCAAGACCATGCTCGACAAGATATTTCACCAGCCCTAAATCCAATTTGACCGCGCAATGGAGCAGCGTCTCGTCGCCACAGCCGATGGCTTTGATGTCCGCCCCGTGGTTGATGAGATACATGACCGCATCCATCTTGCGGCCTTCCATGGCGTAGAACAATGCCGTATCGTTGTCTTTGTCTTTACCATTCAAACCGACGCCCGTCGCCTCGATCAGTCGCTCCATGCCGACAACATTTCCCCCCAAGGCCAGCCGCCTCAAAAACGCCTCGGCGTTCGCCATGGTCTTGTCTGTCTTCGGCAGGAATGTCGCGAGCTTCTGCGCCACATCCGTCCTGCCCCCCACAATCGCCAAGAACATGGCCTCTTCATGCTTATCCTTATCCGTTATTTCCTTGCAATGATCCAGCATGATCAAGGCGGCATCGTATTTCTTCCCTTCGACGGCATGCACAATCGGCAGGCCAACATTGACATCCGCGCCATGCTCCATCAAACATTTCACGACGGCGATCCACTCATTCCAATCATCGGCATCCCACCGCTTTTCAATGACATGTTCCAACGGTGAAGACGTCCATTTCTTATGATAATTGACATCCGCGCCCGCTTCAATAAGCCGTTTCAGAAGCGGCAGATCCCTATTCATCGCCAATATCGCGACCATGGTCATTCTGACGTTCGGATGATACTCTTCATTGATATCCGCCCCGTTTTTGAGCATGTAGTCCATCAATTTTTCATTAAATGTCATCCAGTAGCGATCCACAAACAACGTGGGTTTGGTCTTGCCGAGCTTCGCGTCATGGTCGATCAGGCAGTTGACGATGTCGCGTTTTTTAGTGCCCATCCCGTCTGAACTTCCAGATCCAGTTCTCAACTTGAACGCCAAATCCAGAATCGTGTTTCCGTCACCGTCAACGGCGTTGACATCCGCGCCTTTCTCCACAAGCTCCTTCACTTTTTTGGCGTCCGACGCGAGCACGGCCTGCCGCAACGCGCCGTCATCCACGACTGCCGTCGCATCGTCTTCCGTCTCGTTATGTTCGAGAATGTTCAGCACCATGTTCCGTTGCGTATGTCTGAACGCCAGCTCCAACGCCTTGTCCAGCAATGCTTTTCTTTCCTTTTTATCATATAGCCCCAACAGCAGCCGGAACGCCGGCGGATTGCCTTCCGACGCAGCCACGTCAATCGGTTTCTGCTTCATGGAATTGACGGCATCCTTATCCGCTCCCGCCGCCAGAAGCCGCTTCATGATCGCGACATTGCCCGTCTTCGCCGCGACATGCAAGGCCGTCAAGCCATAAATCGACTTGCCATGCACGTCCGCGCCATGTTCCAGAAGGTATTCCACCAAGTCAGAAAAGTCATATTTGACAGCGAGCATCAACGGCGTTCCATGCTCGCCAACCTGCGCATTCACATTCGCACCATTATCGACCAGTAGTTTGGCCACCTCAGGATGTTCATATTCGATGGCCATGTAAATTGGAGGCCAGGAATTCGATTTTCCATTGGCGGATGCGCCTTGTTTCAACAGCAACCGTATCATCTCCAGGCTGTTGCTTTGAGCGGCGCCTTCCATGGCCTCGTCCAGAATGGCCCGCGCTATCTTGTTGGCGTCCAGTTCCTTCAAGACAAACGTCAGATTCTCCATGTTGCCGGTCGAAGCCGCCCCGACAACCAGATCCCATGCATACAGTTCGCGGATTTTCTCCGCATCGACCTTTCCCATCGCCTCTTTCAGCAAATCGACACCGCCATGCGCGGCTATCGCATACAAAGATGACGGTGCGTGGCCTTTCCATGACGACAGGTTTCCACGCGTGACATCGGCCCCGTGCGCCATCAGCCATCGGGCATTCTTCTCACGTGTCTCCTGACTGATTTGATAATCTTGATTGAAAATATCATACAGGATCGTGCAATTGGCTGAATTAGGCCGATTGATGTCTTCGCCTTCGTCAAGCAGTTTCTGCGCCATTTCCAAATCGTCGCTGAAAACCGCCCAATTCAGAAAATGACGCCCTTTCCGATCCACGCCATGGGCGATCAGCCGTTTGATCTTCTGATAGTGGGCGTTTTGGATGGCGCAATCCAGCGGCGTGAGACCTGCGTCGTTTTTCTTGTTCGGATCATAGCCGGCAGCGAGCAGGATATCAACGGCGTCGGCATTACCGACAAGATGCAAGGCGGTGTTTCCTCCATACGGCAGATTGCCGCCGCCGATGTCCAGCGAAAGGACATATTTGAAAACATCCAGATTATTCTGCGCGGCCTGAAGCAACATGTCCTTTCCGATGCTAAACGACAATTTTGCGCCTTTCTCAACAAGAAATTTCAGAATGTCCAGATTGCCGGTTTGAACTGCCAAGACGAATGGCGGCGTGCAATCTTCGGACACGGCATCGACCACCGACCCGTGCTCCACAAACAACTTGACCATTTCCAGGTTCCCCGCATAGATGGCGAAATTGATCGGCAGATCGTGGCTTGTCAGCATGTTGATATCGATTTCTCCTTGAAGCACATCCAGCACGGCTTTCTTGTCGTTTTCTTCAATCGCCATTCTCAGACGGAGATATGAATCTTGATAAGCCTGGCGGTTGAATAATTCATACAGGCATTGCGGATCCTGCTTGTACATTTCCCTCACTTTGGCAAAATCATGTTTTTCAATGGCTTCCATCAATGGCTTGGGCTTGCCATTGGCAGGCTGCCCGTCGGCATGTTGAAAGCCCATTGAAACAAACAACGCCAATAACAGAAACAATTTGGAACAGTTTGTCATCGTTGTCACCTCTGTGTTTTTCAACCCTATCCTCTATATTTTACGGCTTGGCAGTCAAAATCAATACTCCAGCAGGACTTGCTCTTTATCGCCTTTTTCGTTCGTGATCGTGATGGTTGATATCGACTTTGTCCGCGTGTCGTTCTGCAGAAGGAACTGGAGCTTGTCGTTCATCTCCTTGAAAGCCGCGTAGTCGTTGCTGTACTGTGAATTGAATATTTTGTCAAGAATCCCTTGAACGTGATCGTCCAATGCCACGCAGGCTTTGTTGGTTTCGATTTTCTCTTCAACGGCCACCTGCGGATCATAGATGATCTCGTTCCAT
>JAFZAB010000033.1 GCA_017548425.1 Victivallales bacterium | reverse complement strand
GAGCGGGAGAGCGGGCCGACAAGGCGCGTCTCGCCGACGCCCTTTTCAACGGCGGGAATGTAGTTCTTCGGGATGTTGCCGCCGACGACTTCGTTCGCGAAGGCGAAGTCTTCGCCGCCTTCTTCGGGCGTATAGGGCTCGAGGCGGAGATGGACTTCGGCGAACTGGCCGTGGCCGCCGGACTGCTTCTTGTGGCGGAACTGGGCCGTGCCCGTGCCGTTGATGGTTTCGCGGTAGGCGATTCGCGGCGTGTCAAGAGCGACTTCAACCTTGAAGTCCTTCTTCAGGCGCGCGACCATCAGGTTCATATACTGATCGCCCATGCAGGAGACGATGGTCTGTTTCGTTTCAGGATTGCGGTCGATGACGATGGTGGGATCTTCATCCTGCAGGCGCTTGAGGCCGGCGCCGAGCTTGTCTTCTTCACCTTTCGCCACGGCGGAAACCGCGTAGAAGGTCGTGGACTGCGGATATTTGACGGGGCCGAACTTGACGGGAACGTCGCCGGAGGCGAGAACGTCATTGAGGCCCGTGTTTTTGAGTTTCGCGATGGCGATGAATTCGCCGGGGCCGGCCTCTTCGATGGTGGCCTGGTCTTTGCCCTGGATCTGCAACAGGTTGCCAATGCGCTCTTTGCCGTTCTTCGTCACGTTCGTGAGTTCGGAATCGGACTTGAAGGTGCCGCTGAGGATGCGGATGTAGTTCATCTGGCCGATGAAGGAGTCGTTGACGGACTTGAAGACATAGCCGACGGCCGTGCTGCTCGTGCGGTCGAGTTCGCCTTCCTCGATGTTCATGGGGATGTTTTCCAGCGGGGAGGGGCCGAATGTCAGGATGGCGTCCGCCAGTTCGGCGACGCCGAGATCCTTGTTGGCGGAACCGAAGAAGATCGGGACGAGCGTGCCACTGAGAACGGCCTTCTTGAAGCCTGTGGCAATTTCCTCAGGGGAGAGTTCCAAAGTGTCCAAATACTTCGCCATCAAGTCTTCGTCTGATTCGGCGATGGCGTCCATGAGGGCGGACTTGTAGTCTTCCGCTTCAGCGGGAGCGTCTTCCGCGAGGACGGAGTGAACGCCTTTGAAGGTCGCGGCGGAGCCGTCCGGAATCGTGCAGGGGATGCAGACGGTTTTGCCGTAGCTGTTGACGACGTTTTCGAGCGTGCCTTCGATATTGACCTGATCGCGATCGCAGCCGTTGATGAAGATCATGCGGGGCATCTTGCGGTCACGGGCCTGATTCCATGCGCGGATGGTGCCAGGGCCGATGCCGGACATGGCGTCGATGACGAGAATCATCATGTCGCACATGTTGATGGCGTTCATGGCTTCGCCGCAGAAATCGGTATTGCCGGGCGTGTCGGTGAAGAAGAAATGGCCGTCTTTCCACGGGCAGTGGAGGATGCCAGTGTAGATGGAGTTCTTGCGTTCCTGTTCTTCGGCGCGGAAGTCGGAGACGGAAGTACCGTTATCGACGCTACCTTTGCGGCCGACGGCTCCGGATTTGAAAAGAAGAAGATCAGCGAGAGTGGTTTTACCAGCGCCGGCGTGGCCGGCGAGAACGAAGTTTCTGATTTTGTCAACGGGACAGTTTTTCACGGGGTGCTCCTGAACAGGTTTTATAAACTAATGGACAATGAAATTGCAAAACATGTAATGTAATGCAAGGAATGGATTTTGACAAATCCTTTCGACGTAAAGAGTGATGACTTCCGCAGATGGAAAGGCTGTATGACGCGTCAAAGCGACAGACCGCCATCGACTTCGATGGCCTGCCCGGTGATGTAGTCGGCTTCGTCCGACAGGAGGAAGAGGACGGCGTTGGCGATGTCGATGGGACGGGCGGTGCGTTTCAGCGGGATGGCGTTCTGGAGGGCCTGCTTGACGTCATCCTTGAGCACGGCCGTCATGTCGGTATCGACATAGCCCGGAGCGACGACATTGGCGTGTATGTTACGTGAGGCGAGTTCTTTGGCGAGTGATTTCGTGAAACCAACGATACCAGCCTTGGAGGCGGCGTAGTTGGCCTGCCCCGCGTTGCCATGGAGGCCGACGATGGAGGCGATGCTGACGATGCGGCCGAAACGCGCCTTCATCATATGCGCGACAACGGCTTTTGTGACATTGAAGACGCCTTTGAGATTGATGTCGATGACGTCGTCCCATGCCTGCTCCGTCATTTTGATTAGCAATCCGTCGCGAGTGACGCCTGCGTTGTTGACAAGCAGATCGATTTTGCCAAGCTTTTCGGCTGCTTGATTGACGAAATCAGTGGCTTGCGCCGCATCTGCGACATTTGTCTGAAACGGAAAGACAGTCCGTCCCGTTTCGTCTGCGATTTTCTGGGCGGCGGCCTGTGCCGTTTCCAGTTTTGTCGCGCAAATGGCGAGATTCGCTCCTTGGAGGGCGAGCTGGCTGGCGGTTTCGAAACCAATGCCGCGGGAGGCACCTGTGACGATGGCGGTCTTATTTTCAAATCTCATGTTTTTTCCTATTATTATAATATGGTATAGCGGATGACGGATGTGGGACGTTGATATGAAAACGCCCGCGAGACGCGTGTTTCGCGGGCGTTATGGAAATCAGAATCTAGTCTGCACGGCTATGGCTTAGTTAGGAACCACAGGCGTGAAGGGGACGCGGATGATCGTGCCGACCTTCAGGTCTTTGTCCGACTGGATGGTCGGATTCTTGGCCTTGATATCGTTCACTTTCTGGGAGACATCGGCAGGCGTGTTGGCGCCGTACATGAGAGCGATCTTGTCCAGCGTGTCACCTTCTTGAACGGTGTGGTTCAGGATGTTTTCCGCTTCCGCCTTGGGGGCGGGGGTATCAGTTTTGGGCGGTTCGGGCGTGGTGGGGATGGGGCCGATGACGACGGAGCCAGCGGCGGGCTTGACAGGCGTGACAGGCTGCGGGAGAACCGGCTGCACGGGCGTCACGACTTTGCTTTGCTTGTCGTCAGCTTTCTTTTCATCCGCCTTCTTCTCTTCGGGTTTGGCTTCCGGTTTGTCGGAAGCGCCGGCCGGAGCTTTGATGATGATGACCTGACCGATCTTGAGGGGCTTGTCCACAGCGCTCGGATTCCAGGCCTGGATGTCATTGAATTTGATGTGATGAGCCTTCGCGATGGTCCAGAGGGAGTCGCCGGCTTTCACGATATGCGTGCCATCCTTGGGAGCCGCGGCGGCATTGGCGGCCGCAGGAGCGGTCTGGCCAGCGGCTTTTGTGGTCGTGGCAGCAGCTTTGGTGGATTTGGCTTGCGGAGCGCGCGGCTTGGCAAGAGCGGTGGAGGGCAGAACCAGTTTCTGGCCGATGCGGATCTTGGACGGATCCGTGATGTTGTTGGCGCTGGCGAGAGACTGCATGGAGATGCCGTACTGATAGGCGATGCCGGAGAGCGTGTCACCGGATTTGACAACGACAGTGCGTTGCGCGCCACCTGCGGCAGGAGCCGGAGAGGCGGAATGGCCAGCGGCGGTTCCGGGCTGGGCAACAGTGGTTCCGGATTTCGGCGAACCAGCTGGCGGCTGGATGACCGACGGCGTGATGATGGCCGGACGGACCGGACGGTTGATGATCTGGGGCGTCGTGCTGGTCTTGCTGTCGGAAGTGACGGCAACCAATTGGGGCTGGCCGTTGCCGAACAAAGACGTGACGGCGGGCGCGGGGCCATTGTCCGCCGCGGGCACGAACAACGTGTCGTTGGGGATGGCCGGCTGGAGGCTGTCCTGCGCCGCTACATTGCCGGGGGCGACAGGAGCCGTGGCGCGGCGCGGCTGGGGCATCGGCATGCCGGG
>JAFZAB010000032.1 GCA_017548425.1 Victivallales bacterium | reverse complement strand
TTGAGTTCGACCGGCCCTGGTTCGCCGCCGTTCGCGAGGCCGCGGCGATGGCCGATATAGCGCAATGAAGCCGTTCCAATGGACGTGAAGCTATCCTGCCAGATGCCCGCCTCGTCGCTCAGCGGATTGTGGGAATGGCCCGTGAACACGATCGCGTTCGGAAATTCGGTGAACGTCTTCGTCGAAGCGCCGTTGTCGTGACCCCACGCCCATGGTCCGTAGCACGTGTTCTTCGGATGCGGATGCTGTGTATAGAAGAACGGCAGGGCCGGATCAATTTCCGATTTGTGCGCCGCCATATATTCGCCGATCTTGACATGATGCGGCCAATTGGCGCCGATGAACGTATAGCCTTTGACGACCTTCTTGTAGATGCCCTGCCACTCCTCATGGAAGCAGACGTCCCACGCGGCTTTGATATCCTTCATGATGGACGTCTCGAAACGCTCCTTGCGCTTCTCCTCCGTGTTTGCGCCGTAGCGCCATCCGACATAGTCGTGGTTGCCTTGGATGAAGAACTTCTCGACGTGGCGGCCATCTGCTCCCTTGTCGTTCGGGAAGACTTTGTACCACGTGGCGGAAAACTTCTTAAGTTGCTCCAACTGAGCCGTATCCGCAATGTCGCCAGCGACCAGCACGACATCGACGCCCTGCGCGTCATACCATCTCAATGTCTTCTCCCACATGTCCGTTGTCGTCGCATTCAATTTGATATGGACGTCGCTGACGACGCCGATACGCAGTTTCGGAACGACGATTTTCTTCTCGTCCGCGCCAAACAGCCGCATGCCGCCGAACGACGCAAACGCCGTTCCGGCAAACAAACTCTTCAGAAAATCTCTTCTGGTGAAATCGAACATGTGATGCTTTCTCCTATCTATTTATGGTTCAATGGGTTGTGTTTTGAGTGGGAGCTACGTATTTGGCTGGCTTGCTGTAGATGGCCTTGCCACGATTGCCAAAAGCGTCCAACGGTGTGATGGCGAAACGAATGGTCTCGCCAAGCGGAATTTCCGTATAGGCGAACAGACAGGTGACCGTCTTTGGTCGTTGTGACTTCGGCATGAAGTACTTAGGCGCGAAAATACGACGTGTCCATTTGCGTGGTTGCACATCGTAGATCGGCTTGCCGATGGCTTCGTGTTCGCTGTGGTCATCACCGATTTCCGCTTTGATTTCATAATCGAAAACCATGCCGCCGCTAAAAGCGGACGGAAACATGACGGCGATATGCGCAGGCAGTTTGTCGGTCGGATTCTCTTTGACGACAATCTGTTCGGCGGCATTTTCCGCGAACGCAGGCGGCTCCTGTTTGGCGGCCTGAAAGCGTTTGATTGTTTCGTATGGACGTTTTTCGCCAAGCGGCAATGGCAACAACCAGTCATCGCCAAGCGATTCGTCGTAAATGAAAGAATGGCGGTTGATTCGTATATGATCTTCATATACAGACACTAACATGCCATGAGAGTCACCGCTGCCGACAAATGGATACTTGATGTCCAACGGGCCGGGCTGCCCCGCATTGGCACGACCATAACGATGGCCGATATAGCGCAAAGAGGACGTTCCAATAGACGTGAAACGGCCCTGCCAGATGGCCGCTTCGTCGGTCAACGAATTGTGTGAATGGCCAGAGAAAACGACGGCGTTCGGAAACTCGCTGAACGTCTTGGTCGATTCGCCGTCGTCATGGCCCCACACCCATGGTCCATGGCATGTGTCCTTCGGATGCGGATGCTGCGTGTAGAAAAACGGCAGGCTCGGATCGATTTCCGACTTGTGCGCCGCCATGTATTCACCGATTTTCTGATGGTGAGTCCAATGCGCACCGATGAACGTGTAGCCTTTGATGACCTTTTTATAAATGCCTTCGAACTCTTCGTGCAAGCAATTCTCCCACGCCGTCTTGATATCCTTCGCGATCGATTTCTCAAAACTCGCCTTGCGCTTCTCCTCCGTGTTCATCCCGTATCGCCAACCATCGTAGTCATGGTTGCCGGCAATGAAAAACTTCTCGACGTGGCGGCCATCAGCACCTTTGTCGTTGGGAAAGACATCGTTCCATATGGCGGCGAATGTTTTCAGCTGATCTGGCTGCGACGTATCGGCAATATCACCTGCAACCATAACAGCATCAACGCCTTGCGCAATAAACCACCGCAACGCCTTTGTCCAGAAGTTCGTCGATTTGACATCTTCCAGCCTGATATGGACATCGCTGACGACGCCGAAACGCAGTTTCGGCACAACGGTATTCGCCTCATCCGCGCCAAACAGCCGTATTCCACCGAACGGCGCAATCGCCGTTCCGGCAAACAAGCCTTTCAGAAAATCTCTTCTGGTGGAATCAAACATTTAGTAGTCTTAGCAAATGCTTTGTATTATCGTCAATAAGTTAAAGCTCAACGCCTTGTGATTTCAGAACTTCTTGCACGGCGGCGACATCGACATCCCGCGGCTTCACGCCGTTCTTCACCGACAGCGCGGCGGCGACACCGACGCCCTGCCCGATGTTCGCGCAGATCGGCATGACGCGGAAATTCGAATGCGCTTTATGCGTTCCGCAAATGTCACGTCCCGCAAGTAGCAGATTGTCAACGACTTTCGGCACGCAGCAACGATATGGAATCGTGTATTTTCCTTTGCTATGGAAATGATGTTGGGCGCCATTCTTGTCCAATCCCGCGCCATCCAGATTGTGGATGTCAAAATTGAAAAGAAGCTTCGTGGCAATCCAGTCCGGAAAGACCGTCGCCTCCATAATGTCTTCTCCCGTAATGATATACTCCGCCTCGAAATGCCGCGTCTCGCGAACGCCGACCATTTCCGCAGAGGCCAGAAGATAGCATTTTTCATAGCCAGGCGCATATTCACGCAGGAAATCGATGATCAGCGGAATCTGGCGGTGCGTCTCGATTTCGGCCTTCGTCAAATCATCGGCGTTCGTGCCGTCGATGTCGATGAGATTCGTCATGTTGACGACCACATGGCCGTCCTGCGTGGAACGATACAGCAACGTATGGCCGGCCGGCTTCGGAAGGATCTGCTTTCCAAGGGCTTGTATCTCGCCTTTTGGAACTTGGACATACGATTCAAAAGAGCCTGGGAAAATGGCGCGCGAATAATCGACGCCCGCGATTTTGAACATTAACGTGACAGGCTGCATCCGTTCGTCTTCATCGCGCCCTTTGCGGAACGGGACGTTTGCCTTTGCCGCGATGTCGCCGTCGCCTGTCGCGTCAATGACGACTTTCGCCAAAACGGCTTCGCGTCCAGACTTGCTTTCCAGAATGACGCCGCAGACATTATTGCCGTCCATGACGACATCTGCGCAGAGCGTATGGGTTCGGATGACGACTCCTGCTTCATCTAGCTTATTGAACAGCACCAATTTCAGTTTTTCATGATTGATGGCGGCATAACTTGCCTGAAAACCGTCCTCCACAGGCCAGCGGATCTGATGGCAGGCGTCCTGCAGTTCGTTCATGATCGGCGAAACCGTCCCCCCAGTCCAATGGGACATCATGCCACTGGTGGCGATGCCGCCCAGACAGGAGTTGTTTTCGACAATCATCACGCGGACGCCGCAACGCGCCGCCGCCAAAGCCGCCGCCGTTCCGGCAGGGCCGCCGCCTGCGATCAAAATATCCGTTTCGGCGATGACGGGAATGTCCCGTTCCATTTCATGTATCGTCTTCATAGCTGACGTCCAATAAAATACAATATACTTGAAGCGGCTTTTGCCACAACTAAATCTTTGTTTTAGGAACCACAGATCACACAGATTACACTGATTTTTCTCAGATTGCCTCCCCGCAGGATCCGATAGCCATCCCAAGACTTTTTTCAAATTTCAACATCCAATCGTAAAAGAATTCCAACGGCTGCCTGCGGCTCGGCGGTCTGAAAGCGCTACGCGCAACAGATGGAAGACAGATTGAAAAACTTTGCGATAAAACAAGAAAAATGAATGAAAGTAGTATAAAACAAGAACGGCAGTTTCCTTAAGGAACTGCCGCTTCTGTTGCCTGTCTGTCTTAAAAATCCGTCGCCGGAAGGTCGTGGCTTGCTTTAATTTCTCTGACTAATGTTTTGGCGGATACGATTCTTGTCCTGCCGCCTCGGAAGACGACTGCTTTCTGCCCAAGTTTCGCCTTGTTCTCCAGAGCCGCCGTGACGGCTGACTGCAACGTTGACAAGGCCTGATTCATAAAACTAATCGATTCAATTTCCGTCATGTTCCAGGAAGCTCCTGATGCGATTGTACTTGTCTTGATCGTAAATGGTCAGGACATCATGATCGTACTTGAAAATGGGTTTCACCGTTGAAAGAGAACTGTCAAAGCACAACGTCGCGTCGCACTCCGGCATGAACTCGAACAACGCACGGATACTCCGCGGATACCGCCTGACAATGGCGTCTTGCGGCACGTCATGCCCGCCCTGCTCCACGCGTATTTTCACACGGTTCTGCGAAAATTCCGCGCTCGGCAGATACAGGTAGAACAGAAAGACCTGCCAGCCTTCCTGCCTCAGCTTCGTGACGCGAAGCATGAGCGATTTCGCCGCTAGAGTCGTTTCAAAAGCGAAGGTCTTTCGCTCTCGAATACACGACTCAATCCTGTCAATAAACAGCCTGCCCGCCGCCATTTGCGCCGCGTTGGCGTTCAACGGCGACAGCCCTTTGGCTATTTCATCGGCATTCGCATATTCAAAAACACCGGCGATTTGCGGCAGGTAAGTCAACGCGAACGTCGTCTTGCCCGCCCCGTTCGGTCCTGCGATGACATAAACAACAGGCCCTTCGCTTTCGTTTTCCAAATGTCCTGCTGTTTCTGCCATACTACAACACTAAATCTTTATAATTTAATTCACTTTTAGCGGGATGCAAATTTCGCGTTGCGAAGAAGGCGAAGTTCGTTTTCATCCAACGGCCGCCAGGCCCCTGTCGGCAAGTCGCCCAACTGCAAGCCTGCGAACTCCACGCGGGCCAACCGCAACACGGGAATGCCGAGGCTTGCGCACAACCGCCTGACTTCACGCTTTTTTCCTTCTGTCAGAACGACTTCCAACAGAAACGAGCCATCCCGTTCGCGGAATTTCGTCACGCGTTTGGCACGAAGCAATTCGCCGTCGTCCATGATGCCATCCAGCATCGCATACCGTGCGCGATCCGTGAAAATCCCTTCGCATTCCGCGATGTATTTTTTCTCCACTTGGAAGGAAGGATGCGTCAACTGCTGAGCGAGTTCGCCGTCGTTTGTCAGCAGCAAGAGACCTTCTGTCTCGCGATCAAGCCGCCCGACGGTGAACAAACGTCCAAGCCGTTCCGGCAGAAGTTCATAGACAAGCTGTCGCGCATGTTCATCCTTTGCGGAACATGTATAACCCGCCGGCTTGTTCAGCATGACATAGACCAATTCTTCGGGCGCTTTCAACTCCCGCCCTTCAAATTTCACGACATCCCGCCGTGGATCAACATTATACGCAGGCGTCAAAACTGGCTGGTCATTGACCGTAATGCGCCCTTCCGCAATCATTTCCTCACAACGCCGCCGCGAGCCCACACCCGCCGACGCCATGAATTTTGCCAATCTTATCTTATTGTCATCAGGCATATAGCCTTCTCCATTCAGTCATCATTTTTTAGCTCTCGTCTTGCGTCTGAAAGACGTAAATCGCCTGAAAGGCGGCATCTGTGGTAACCCCGCACTTCAGTGCGGGGAGGAAGCTGTATGAGCACCATCCGTCTGGAGGACGGCACTCGCCTGAAGGGCGCGAGACGTGAACCAACAATAATCCTATACTATAATATTATAATAACTGCCTGTCCATTTGCAAACAGACACGCTCAACAAGCCAGCCAACGGCGGATCGTCTGGACAGACGGTTCATGTCCGTCAAACACAAGATAATCCGCCTTCGCGCCATGGCTTCGCATACGTAGTTCTTTTGACGCAAGGTCTTGCTTTTCAGTCATTTCACGTCTTGTTTCACCATCCTCCCAATCGGCCAGCAGCCGTTCGCCTGTTTCAGCATCCTCCGTCTCCAGCCAACCAACCAGCGGAATTCGCCGGACAGAATCCGTCAAAACATGACAGACAACGACTTCATGGCGAAACGCCAACGCCCGCAACGCACTGGCGGATGAATCGCCCAGCCAGTCGCTGATGACGACGACGCGCGACCGCCGTCTCAAAACATTCCGGGCGGCGATCAGCATGCCGTCCAAATCGGTCTTGTATTCAACAGGCTGGACGCCAACGATTTCGCGAATCATCCGCAACAGATGTCGTTCTCCCCTGCGTGGCGGCAGCCATGCTTCCGTCGCCGTTGAACGCATCAGCAGTCCGACGGCGTCGCCGCCATAGCTTGCGCACCCCGCCAACAGCGCCGCGACTTCCGTCGCCGTTTGCCAAGCGGAAGTCGTTCCCGTCATGGATTTTGAGACATCCAGACAGATCAGCATGTCCAATTCATGCTCTTCGCGATAGCGTTTGACGAACGGACGGCCCTGCGACAACGTCGCGGGCCAGTGAATGGCCCGCGCGTCATCGCCATCCGCGAATTCGCGAAGTTCCTCGAACTCCAGCCCGCTGCCGCGACGGCGGCTCGCATACGCGCCGCCAAGCCCGGCATCGACCTCTCGGCGGACACGCAACGCAAGCAGCCTCGCCTTCTCCAGCAGGTCTGATAAATCTATGCTACTGATGCATTTATCCATAGGCCATCAGCCATTGGCCATAAGTGCCGCAAAACGGCATCATACTACTATAGTTTATTTTCTTGTATTTTTTGACAAAGATTTTGCATTACGCTTTTCTATCGCGCCAAGCGCTTTCAGACCACCTGAACAGACAGTCTCCATGGATTTCAAGCTTCCGCATGACGTTGTTTGCGCTTGCGCGAAGCGTGACGAACCGCCGAGCCGCAGGCAGCCGTTGGAATTCTCTTCTCCTTAGATTTCATATATACACCCAAATTCTTCTGATTTTGTCGGCTCCTGCGGGGAGGCTCTGTTTATTCAGTGTCTTCTGTGGACTGCCCAAATTCGTACTACTATTGTTCAATTTCTTGTTTTTTCGCAAAGATTTTGCATTGCGCTTTTCTGTCGCGCGAAGCGCTTTCAAACCATCGGAACAGACAGTCTCCATGGATTTCAAGCTTCCGCACGACGTTGTTTGCGCTTGCGCGAAGCGTGACGAACCGCCGAGCAGACGGAGCCGTTTGCATCATTCGCGTTCAACGTTTTGTTTCATCATAAAATCCTTGGGAATATTGTCGGCCCGTCTGCGAGGCTTCTATTTATTCCGTGTATTCAGTGGACTCATAACAAACATTAGTGTTCATTCGTGTCCATTCGTGGTTCATAATCAATCACTTCCAGATGAATTCCTCCCAACCTGGATTGAATTCCAGCTTGATGACGGCGCATTCGTTCTGCATCGTTTCAACGGGCAGACCGCTGACATGGAGGCATTCCTTTCCCGTCAACCACAGCATCGGCATGTGTTCGACGGTTGTCGTCAACTTCGTTCCCGTGTTCAAGAGAACAGCGGATTTCGGCGTCACGGCGATTGGATTCAACGCGTAACCGCAACTATTTAGGCCCTTTGGGAAGTGGATATAGACGTTGTCGCCCTTCCGCGTCACCATGTAGTCGCCGCTGCCGCACAGTTCAGGGCATGTCTCGCAATCGACAAACGCTTCCTTCACCTTTTTATACCATGTTCCGACCTTCCGCAGGATGTCCGCCGCCTGTTCAGGAATCGTGCCGTCCGGCTTCGGGCCGACGTTCAGTAAGTAGTTGCCGCCCATGGCCATGACTTTGTCGATGCAATGCATCATGAAGCGCGAACCATAGTAGTCTTCATTGACGCGATAACCCCAACTCTGCGCACCGACGGACTGGCAGGCCTCCGTCGGTTTCGTGAACGACTGTCCATCTGGAACGCAGCGTTCAGGCGTCGAATAGTCGCCTGGCCCGTAGCCGCGGTCGTCGATCATGATGTTCGGCTGGAGCCGCCGCAGGATGGCGTTCATTTCAGGGATGTCCATGCGCGGCGGGATGTCCCAGAAGAATTCGGAGATTTCGCCGTAGTTCGTGCAAAGTTCTGTGATCTGGCCTTTTACATAGTCGAGATATTTCATCAAGTCCGGCTGGTCGCCCGGATTCGGCACAGGCAGTTGGTGGTTGCCGCCGAGATTGATGCTGTTCGGATGATGCCAATCTGGGCAGGAATAGTACAATCCAAGACGGATGCCGCGGCGATGGCACGCATCCGCCAGCATTTTCAGAACGTCTTTCTTGTACGGCGTGTTTGTGATCTTGTAGTCCGTCAAGGCGGTGTCCCACATGCAGAAGCCGTCATGGTGCTTCGTCGTGAAACAGACGTATTCCATGCCCGCGTCCTGCACCAAATCGAGCCATTCCTCCGGATTGTATTTCACGGGATTGAACTGGTCTTTATAGATGACATAGTCTTTGCTGAGCATGTGGCCGCGCCAATGCATCTGCTCCTGCCAGCCAGCCACGGAGTAGATGCCCCAATGCACAAACATGCCGAAACGCTGCTTGAAAAACCAGTCACGACCGTCGCCGAATCTCTTTATCATCATTTGTTACGCTCCTGTTTTCTTGATTATCCGTCTTTTGGAAATACAGTTATTTAAGATAATCGCTGTATCTGTTCTGAATAGTCAACCCAAACAAAAAAAATGCTTCTCATCGACACCGCCAATCTCGCTGAAATCGAAAAAGCCCTGAAAGCCCTTCCGCTTGTGGGCGTCACCACCTGCCCGACCATCATCGTGAAGGAAAAACGCAATGTCTTCGACATCCTGAAAGACATCCGCAAGCTCATCGGCGACAACATGATGCTGCATGCGCAGGTCATGGCGGACACGCCAGACGGCATCCTGCGGGACGCCATCGCCCTCCGCAACCAGATTTCAGGCGATTTCTATGTGAAGGTTCCCGTCACGCTGGCGGGTTTCCACGCGATGCCGCTTCTGCAAAAAGAAGGCATCTCCTTCACGGCCACGACCATCCATTCGGTAGCGCAAGCCATTCTCGCGGCGGAACATGGCGCGAGCTTCCTCGCGCCATACATCAACCGCATCGACAATTTGGGCGTTTCCGGAGCGGAACTTGTCCGCCAAGTCGCCGATTATCTGAAGATGCACAATCTTCCCGCAAAGATTCTCGCCGCATCCTTCCGCAACGTCCGACAAATCACGGATGTCCTGCTTGCGGGCGCCCACACCGTCACGCTCAGCCCCGACCTTGCATGGAAAATGACGGAGCATCCCATGACCGACCTATCCGTCCAGACCTTCCGCAACGCCTGGTCGGATTTCTACGGAGCTGACAAGGATGTCTATAATCTGTTGTAAATAAAGGACATGAGATTCACCCGCTGGCAACCAATCATTCTGCCTCTTCTGGCCGTGGCCTTGCTGGTCTTCGGACAGCAGCCTCGTGTTGGCCATGACGAAGCCAGCGTCTGGCGGCAACAGGTGGAAGTGGCGGTTTTCACGCCGCTTCGTCATTTGGATTTCTCATGGGAGCAAACGCCTCTGAAACTGCGGCTCCCCGCCCCGCGTTTCCAAGAGACATGTAACGCTTATCACGCGACATACAAGCCGGAAATAGCCTTTTCAAATACGTCTTTCATGGCATGCCGCCATTGTGTCTGCATTCCGCTACGGCTATGAGACGGAGCCTGGCTCGCCCAGGTTTCATATCTCGTTGTCATTAAAGAATCAACACAAAAAAAAGGAGTTTTGCCATGGATACCATGACATTCGTCACCTATTGTCTCGCAGGATTCGGCGGACTGGTTGTCATCGCGGCAGTCGTTTTCGTCATTTCCCTGTTCGGCGACAAGAAGCCCGACAAGAAAGACAACTCAGACAAATAACCATCATCCGGCCTTCGGACACAAATTGTCCGAAGGCCGTTTTTTATTCTAGAAAATCTAGAAAATCTAGAAAATCTAGAAGCCTAGTTTTCTAGATGAAACACAATTTTCATCAAATCAATTCTTCCGGGCGTGGTCTCTTTGCAGGCGGCAATTCTTTTATTGGCTCTTCCCGTTCCACAGGCTTCATATTGTCTTCCGGCTGCGGCTTTTCCTCCGGTTCAGAATCTTCCTTCTGATTGGTCTTCGGTTCTGGAAGCGGTTGCACGGGAATGTCTTCCATTTCCTCTTCATATTCTTCAATATGGTATTTATTCGGGCCTATGTACTTGTCCAGCAACTGCATGTACGTCTCCGCCAACCTTGGCGCAAAGGCCATCTGCAAAATCGCCATGATCCATGGTATGAGGGCCAAGCCGATGCCAATCCATGCATACGATTTGCCTTCCAGCCGACCATTGGATTTTTTGATTTCGCTTAATCCCATGATGCCGAGAACCAATGCGACGACACTGCAAATTTGGCAACAGCAAACACTTGCCAATCCAAACCACATGGCGTTCTTCGCGTTTTTGCAGACTTCCGGCGGTCCCGCCTCATAATCGCCCCACTGTGACATCATTGGCTGCGCCATTCCGCCCGCAGGCGGATTCGGCATTTCATGACGAATCACCACAGGCTTCTGGCAATGCGGGCACATGGTGGTCTTGCCTTCCCATTCGTCCTGTGCGCCTATCTGCTTCCCGCAATGCGGGCAGTTGAAAACGAATACACCCATTGTTGTCTCCTTTTATAATTTTTTATTCCGATCCCGCAGGAGCGGGACCCTCCCATTTTTTATTACGATCCCGCAGGAGCGGGACCCTCCCATTTTTCTACAAATCAATCCATTGTCCATTGGCGGCCGAACGCTTCACGGCGTCCATGACGCGTTGGATCATGATGCCCTGCTCCAAGCCAGGCTCCGCTTTCACGCCGCGATCGACGCAGTCCATGAAATGATACAGACATTGGACGTGGGCGCGCAGCCAGCCAATCGTCGATTTCGTCGCAGGGAAGCAGGACGGCGCTTCGTAACGCTGTCCTGTATCGACGCGCGTCCAGCCGCGAACGCCGCCAATTGGCGAGTCCGCATACCGAACATCATAGATTTCAAGATGATGCGGATCCATCGAATCGAAACGGATCGCGCCTTTCGTGCCATGCATCTCCAAACGGATTTCGTCCTCCGCACCCGTCGCAAGCTTCGTTGCTTCGACGGTTCCCTTCGCGCCGTTTTCCAATTCGACCATGGAGAACATCGCGTCTTCGCAATCGACGGGCAGCATGACGTTCGGATCGTTCAGCGAACGGCGTTCCGCCACGGCCAGTTGCGTCATGGCGGACAACCGCTTGATATTGCCCAACATGCATGTCGTCAAATCCAACGCATGGGAGCCGAGATCCGCCACGACGCCACCGCCGGCCGCGTCGGAATACCGCCATTTCAGCGGATTCTTCTGGTCGATGTTCCCCGAATGCATGAACGAACAGCGGAACTGCAACGGCTTGCCGATGAAGCCTTCGTCAATCAACTGCTTCGCACGCAGCGTTCCAGGGAAGAAACGCAGTTGCAACGTCATCTGGTGGATACCTTTATACGATGGAAGGGCGCGTTCGATCTCTTCCGCTTCCGCCAACGTCACCGTCAACGGCTTGTCGCAGTAAATGTGCTTTCCATGGGCCATCGCGCTCAAGACAGCGTCTTTATGGAAATTGTTCGGCGTGCAGATGTGGACGACGTCGATGTCCGGATTCTCCGTGATTTCGCGGTAGTCCGTCACGCCTTTCGCGTCCAGAAACTCGCCTGCGGCGGCGGCTGATTCCGCACGGCTCGTGCAGACATGCGTGATCTGCGTCTTAAACGGCAGCTTGCCGAAGAAGAACGGCAGATTCTTATGAGCGAATGCATGGACTTTGCCTATGTAACCAAAACCAATGATGCCTACACGATACGTTTTCATCGTTTTTCCTTGATTTTCTGTCTATTCTTTCGTCATTCCGCTTTGCGGCTTCCTGTTTATACATTATTTTAATATCTTTTTACCATATTGACAACTAGACGATTCAGATTTTGCTGAATCAGACATGCAAACCGCACAAAAGAAGGCAAGCTTATGTCAGAAATGCTCAACATGCTGCAGAACGCCATCGCAGGGCGTTCGCCGATTGTCTATGTCTTCTCCCCTGAGGAGGAGCGAATCCTGCGCGGCATCCGCGAAATCGCCGCAAAAGACGGCACGCCCGTCATCACATGGTCCTGTGTGCGCGGGCTGGATGGCGAAGACGCCACCACGCAAAACCCTGTCGAAGCCATTAAGACCATCATCGCCAAAGACATACATGGCATCATCGTGATGTGCGACCTCGCGCCGTTCCTCAACGACAACAAGACGCTCCGCGCCATCCGCGAAGCATACAACGACGGCCGTGCGAAAGGCGACCGCACAATCTTCCTGGTCTGCGCGGAAAACATTGTGCCAGAAGCGATTAAGAAGGAAATCCATTTTCTGGAAGTTCCCACGCCGGACGAAAATGAAATCGTCGATATCATCAAGAAGACCGCCGCGGAAGATTCGTCGCTCAACATCCCCGAAGAGGCCATCCGCGAAATCACGCTTGCTCTTAAAGGCTTGACGGAGAACGAAATAGCATACGTTCTGCAACGCGCCTGCAAGAACAAAGAGAGCAACAAGGACGAGATTCTGGACGAAATCTTCAGCGAGAAGAAGAACGTCGTCAAGAAGTCGGGCTTCCTCGAATTCTCGCCGCCCAGATGGAAAATCGAAAGCATCGGCGGTCTGGACAATCTGAAGCAGTGGCTGTTCAAACGTCAGC
>JAFZAB010000031.1 GCA_017548425.1 Victivallales bacterium | reverse complement strand
GTGCCGTCGTCGTTCATGATGTTGATGACTTCCAAATTGTGGCGCAGACCGACTTCATAGTCGTTCGGGTCATGCGCAGGCGTGATTTTCACGGCACCAGTCCCGAAATCTTTTTCGACGTAATCGTCTGCAATCAGCTCGATTTCGCGATTGACAATCGGCAGGATCAACTTCTTGCCGACCTTGCCCGCGTAGCGTTCGTCCGACGGATTGACCGCGACGGCCGTATCGCCCATCAGCGTTTCAGGACGCGTCGTCGCGATGACGACATATCCGCTGCCGTCCGCATACGGATAGCGGAAATGCCATAGATGGCCTTTCTCTTCCTTGTAGATGACCTCTTCGTCCGACAGCGCCGTGCGGCCTTTCGGACACCAGTTGATGATGCGGTGGCCTTTGTAAATCAAGCCTTTATTGTACAGGCGGATGAAGCATTCCTGAACGGCGGCGGAGAGGCCTTCGTCCATTGTGAAACGCTCGCGCTGCCAGTCGCAGGACGTTCCAAGAGAGCGCAACTGCTTGATGATTTTGCCGCCGTATTGTTCCTTCCACGCCCAAACGCGTTCCAGAAACTTTTCACGCCCAAGATCATAGCGCGTCAGCCCTTCGTTCTTTTTGATTTCTTTCTCGACCTTCGTCTGCGTCGCGATTCCGGCGTGGTCCGTTCCGGGCAGCCAGCAGGTCTCGCGGCCGTTCAGCTTTTCAAAACGGATGAGAATGTCCTGCAACGTATTGTTCAGGATGTGGCCCATCGTCAACTGGCCCGTGACGTTCGGCGGCGGAATCACGATCGTGTAAGGCTTTTTGGACGAATTCACGTCCGCATGGAAATAGCCGCGCTCTTCCCATATCTTGTACCACTTGGATTCCACTTCTGCGGGATCGTAGGCTTTCGACAATTCTTCTGTGCTCATCTTGTCTCTTCTTTACCTATATTTATAATGGTTGAACCAATGTCCGTTTCAGACATTCGAAAACGACGACCGCCGCGCAGTTTCCGACGTTGATGGAATTTTTGCATCCAAACGTCGGCAGGCTGATGAAGCCATCGCACTGCGCCAGCGCTTCTTCCGAAACGCCAAGTGCCTCGTTTCCAAGAATCAACGCGCAAGGAAAACGGATGTCCGCCTCCCAATACCATTGCGCACCTTCCACCGTCTCGACGCCGTATATCGCGTAGCCACGGCCACGGTATTCGCCTACCGCATCCGTCGTCGTCTCAAAATGGCGGCACGGCACAAGCTTGTCGCAACCGCGAGCCGTTTTCTCCAGCTTCTCATGCGGCGGGCAGGCCGTGTAGCCGCAAGCCGCAATTTCCTCCACGCGAGCGGCTTCCGCCACGCGGAAGACATTGCCCACGTTGTACGCGCTGCGCAGACGGTCCAGTATCAGCACAACAGGAAGCGCCCGCGACTCACGGGGCGCCTTCACATCTCCTGTTCTGACGGTTATATTTGTCATGGTATATTCTGGATGGTCTGGATATTCTGGATGGTCTGGATATGGTGTGAATCCAGAAAATCCAGTTTGTCTAGAAAATCCAGTTATTTATAAATTATTAATTGTTAATTTTCTCTCTGCAAATCCATAAGCCATAAGCCATTGGCCATAAGCACCGCGAAGCGGTTATCGTCGTGGACCGCCGCGGCGGACACGGCCGCCGCGATAGCTTCCACCGCTGGACGAATGCCCTTTCGACGACTTCGACGACGGCTTCGCCGCCGTCTTCACCTTCAAATCGTCCGGCCATTGAAGCATCTCCTCCTCCGGCTGCGTGATCGGCAGTGGGCGGGCAATGTATTTTTCAATGTCCGGAACGACGAATGCGCTCTCTTCATCCGCGAAACTAATCGCGCGGCCGCGATGGCCCGCGCGAGCCGTCCGCCCGACGCGGTGGACGTAGTCCTCCGCTTCGTACGGGAAGTCGTAATTGATAACATGCGTCACATCATCGACATGGATGCCGCGTCCCGCAACGTCCGTCGCCACGATGACCTGCGTCTTGCCTGTCTTGAAATCTTCCAGAATCCGCAGCCGCTTCTTCTGGTCAACGTCGCCGGACAGCATTTCCGACGCGATGCCGAAACGCTGCAGTTCCGCATGGAGCTCCTCCACGTCGCGGCGGCGATTGCGGAAGATCAACACGCGATGGCAGTCTTCATGTTGCAACGTCCACAACAAAACAGGCATCTTCTCCGTTGATGTGACGGCGTAAATCGTTTCGTCAACGCCATCTGCGACGACATGTTCAGGCTCGGCCTCCAACACGGCGGGATTCGGACGCATCCAGCGGGACGCCAGATTCATGATGTCGTGGTTCAACGTCGCGCTAAACAGCATCGTCTGGCGGCCTTCGGGCGGTCCGAGGCGGTAGATGATTCGCTTCACGTCCGGAATGAAACCCATGTCCAGCATGCGATCCGCTTCGTCGATGACCAACACTTCAACGCGATCCAGATTGACGACATGGTTGCCGAGATAGTCAATGAGACGGCCAGGCGTCGCCACGACGAGATCGACGTTTGAATGGAGCAACCGCCGCTGGCGGTCATAGTCCATGCCGCCATAGACGGCGACCGTGTTGAAATGGCAATATGCGCATAACGCATTCGCGTCGTGCGCAATCTGGATGGCCAGTTCACGCGTCGGCGCCAACGCCAACGCGAACGGCTGGTTCGGTTCGCGCGGCGCATGCGGCCGCGACAGGAAATGGTACAGCATCGTGATGAGAAACGCCGCCGTCTTGCCAGTGCCCGTCTGGGCTCTTCCCGCGATGTCGTCGCCCGCCAAAGCGTGCGGCAGAACCATGCCTTGAATTGGCGTACATTTCGTAAACTGAAGATCTTCCAAAATGGCGCGAAGGATTCGCGGATCCAACGGGAAGTCTTGGAAAAGGATGTCGCCTTCTTTCTCGCGAACGGCTGGCGGAACTTGCCATTTGCCAATCGAACGGACTTCACGGTTCTCCGCCTGACCCGCAAGCTTCTCGTCATCAACCTGTTCCACTTCAGTGGCTTCCGCCGGCTTTATGGTCTCCGCCGCTTCTGTCGCCTTAATGGTTTCCGCCGTTTCTGCCGCCATAATGGCTTCCGCGGTTTCACTCGCCTTTACGGCTTCTGTCGCTTTCGTCGCTTCCGTCGCTTTCGTCGTTTCTGTCGCTTCCGTCGCTTCAGCCTTCACGGTCTGCTTTGGCTGTTCCGCTGGCTTGCTTTGAACAGGCGCCGACGTCTCATTAGCGCCGCTGATTTCCTTCAGCCACGCCAGAAACTTCGGTATGAATCTTGATTGAACTTGTGTCATTCCGCTATCTGAAAAACTGTTTAATGCACATTGTTGATATATCTTACTGAAACTTATTAATATATAACAAATTGCAGAATTATCAAGTTATCAGCCACGCCACCTGCCAATAGCGCTGTCGCGTTTTCTCGCCATTCCGTCAGGCAGCGATATATTATTGTTTCGAAAACAATAACAATCAATTGACGCGCAGGAATGCGCATTCCACCAATTTATAAATTCAGCATTCAGCATTATGAATTCAGCATTGAAAAAGATCCATGTCGTCGAAATCTTGAGCTGTCTGGACGATGTCCCCATGCTCGGCGAAGCTCTCGCCGCTCTCGATTTTAATCCCTCCTCCTACGCCAGTAAGGAAACTGGCATTGGCACGACCTATCTTCTGGCGGATTCTGCCGAACAGGCCGCCGAAATCCGCCAAGCCGTCATCGACGGCCTGAAAGACTGGAAAGACATGTTTACGAAACCGCTGACCATTGAATGTCAGCAACTTGCGGAAGAAGATTGGTCACAGAGTTGGAAACGACATTTCCATACGTTCCGCGCGTCCGACCGCATTGTCGTCAAGCCCAGTTGGGAAACATATGACGCCAAGGCAGGCGATCTTGTTTTGGCTCTCGATCCCGGCATGTGTTTCGGAACAGGCTACCATGGCACGACGAAAGCCTGTCTCCAATTCATGGACGAACTGGAAGCGAAACAAGGCCCATGTTCTTTTCTTGACGCAGGTTGCGGCTCCGGCATCCTTTCCATCGGCGCATGTCTTCTTGGCTACAAGCCTGTGTTCGCTTTCGACAACGACCCGCAGTGCATTCCCACGACCAACGAAAACATGGCCGTGGCGGGCGTGAGCGGCGCCGTCGTCACCGTCGCGGATCTCGCCTCCTATCCGGGCCAGAAGTGTAAGTTAGTCGTCGCCAACATTTTAGCGGTAGTTTTGGACAAATACGCCGAAACGGTCGTCACCTATGTTGACCGCCCCGGCTATCTGATTCTTTCCGGCATCCTCACGGAGCAGTACGACGGCATTCTGCAACGTTATACCGCCCTCGGCTGCCGCGAAATCGGCCGCAAGACCATCAACGAATGGACCAGCGGCTGCTTTAAGCTGAAGTAAAGGCCTTAAAAAATCCGTACTATTAAAATTCTTTTTCTTGTTTTTATGTAACGTCTAACATCTTATCGTCTCTTGTCTTCTCACGTCTCATGTCCCACGTCTCACGCCCTCCCGCAAAAAGCAATCTTGATTGCTTTTCACTTCCCCAAAGGACATCAAGGCGTTGCCATCACGCGGTTTGACGCGGGACGTGAGACGCGAGACGTGAGTGAAAGACACGGAACAACTGGGCATGAGACGCGGGAGATTGTGTATTCTATGGTTTCCTTAAAAAACATTTGAGCAGTTTTGAAATTACCTCCGTTTACACCCCAAATTGTTTCAATTCATTCACAAGTTCATTGATTTTCAGCGGCTTCGCAATGTGACCGTTCATGCCTGCCTTCAATGACTTCTCTCTGTCTTCTTCAAACGCGTTGGCAGAATAGGCGATGATCTTCAGCTTGTCTCCCTCTGGGAGTTTTCTGATGATGGACGTCGCCTCATATCCGTCCATCACCGGCATCTGGACATCCATCAGGACGAAATCGTATGCGTTAACACCGTTCTTCCGAATCATTTCAACGGCAATCTGACCGTTCAATGCCGTATCGACAACCATGCCTTGTTCCTGAAATTGCAACACCGCAATTCTGAGGTTGAGTTCGTTGTCGTCAGCCATCAAGATTTTTTTGCCTTTTAACGAGAATCTCTGTTCTTTTTTGTTTGTCTGTTCAACATTTACTTTCCCAACGAACTGCAAGAGAACTTTTTGCAACTCGGACGTGAAGAACGGTTTTGAAATAAATCCGTCAACGCCCGCTTCGCTCGCTTCGTTTTCGATGTCGGCCCAATCGTATGCAGTCATCATGATAATAAATGCGTCATCTCCAACGATCTTGCGGATGCGACGGACCGTTTCAATTCCGTTCATGTCCGGCATAAGCCAGTCAACGACAAAGACTTTAAAATGGTCGCCGTCACGCAAAGATTCCTCCGCATGGACGACAGCTTCCTTGCCTGAAACGCACCATTCGCTGCACATTCCAACCTTCTGAAGCATGTCGGCGACGCTTTTACATGCATTGACATTGTCGTCCACGACCAGACTTCGCAATCCTTTCAATTCTGGAATCGTGAGATCGGATGCTTTTCCATCGGCTAATTTGAAATCCACCCAAACCGTAAATTCGGTTCCTTCTCCTTTCTTTGATGTGACAGAAATTCGGCCGCCCATCATCTCCACGATGTTCTTTGTGATTGCCATTCCAAGTCCGGTTCCCTGAATGCCCGAAACCGTGGAATTTTCTTCCCGCGTAAATGGTTCAAAAATCGTTTTGATAAACTCCTCGCTCATGCCAATGCCGTTGTCCTTGACTCGGAATACGTAAGTTCCATAGTCTGGAGTCGCTGCGGATTTCTGTTCGATCCGCAACGAAATCTTTCCGCCGGGATGCGTGTATTTGATGGCGTTGGTGATCAAGTTGAGCAGGATTCGATTAAGGCGCATTTTGTCACAATATACGAGATCGTTTTGGACATCCGCCATATCGATGAAGAAATTGTGTTGTTTCGTCTGGATATCCGCACGAACGATGTCACGCAACACATGAAGGATATCCGTCAAAGATTCTTTTTTTTCGTTAAGAGTCATCTTGCCGGATTCGATGCGGCTCATATCCAAAACGTCGTTAATCAGCGAGAGGAGGTGTTCGGAAGATCGCGAAATGATCGACAGATAATCCTGAACGTGTTCCGTATCATTGATATGGCTTGCCGCGAGACCGGTAAATCCGATGATTGCGTTCATCGGAGTACGGATGTCATGGGACATATTGTTCAAAAACGTCGTTTTGGCGCGATTGGCGGCCTGTGCCATCCGTAACGCATCTTCGAGATCCTCTTGTTTCTTCTCGAGCAGTTTCCGCAGATCGGTCTCCTGTTGTCTTTGTTTTTCGATGGTTTTGGAGTATTCCACCAATGCCTGGTTGATTCCTGCCAGCCGCCGATTGCTGATCTGATAACCGATCACTGCCACGATCAGCGTTACCAGAATGGCGATCAGAACAATTACTGGCAAGATATGCTCCCAAAGAAAATCCATCACGGAAAACGTGTAAATCCGACCTACATAGTTATATGACGCTTTGCTGATAAAATTGGAATCAAGCATCGTTAACCCACGGTCCATCAGCAGCATGAGCCCTATGTTGTCCTCTGCGAATGCCATGTGGATTTGAAAATCGTTCTTGGCCCGCAAAGATCTAAGTGAATGGTATTTGCCTGGTTTCAACAGCGCTTCGGCTCTAACTCCGTTCAGAAAAGTGCCGTCCGATGTCCCGTTCAACAGTCCGTTGAGACATCCCTCAATATCATCGTAAAATACGATTTCCGAGTGCGGATAAGAATCCCTGCTGTAGTAATACTGCATCAGATTGTTCTTATTGACGCCAATACGCTTATCTTTGCCTTCACCGTAATCTTTCAAAAATGTCAGATCACTTATAATTGTCGCGAAACTCTTGCCGCCAACAATATGATAATCTTTTTTGACCGAACTGCTGACATAGGCGGGAAACATCATATCGATTTGCCTGGATTCGACCGCCTTGTATCCTTTTTCCTGACTGTCATAACAGATGAATTCGACTTTCAATTCATCTTCCAAATTCAATCGTTTGACAATTTCCCGAATCGCTTCGATTCCCGAACCGATCGGTTTGCCGTTTTTATCCATTGCGGAAAATGGGAGATATTTGTCGAAATATCCAATGCGCAATACCTTGTGGTTCGTAATCCAATTTCTTTCCTCAACCGTCAGATTGCGGCTCAACACGGTATTGGAAAAGTTCTGCTCCTGAAGTCTGGAGAAAAAATAAAGATCGTTTTTAAGCACTTTGTCCATTGCGGAATTGATATCGTCGATCAGATCGGGCCTGTTCTTGTTTGCGACCAGATAGTAGGCGGACGAACCGACTTTTTCAACTGCCGAAAAATTGTGTTTCGCCAACATGCTGACTTCCAAGTCGAGATCGATCTTTCCGTCTAGTAAATCGGCCTCCTTCTTCAGAATATTTTCATATTCAACGATTTTGAAATTCACATTCTTTTTTTCGCACCATTGTTTCAAGAAATCGATCAATATCAGCCCGCGCGTAACACCAACGGTCTTTCCATTCATGGACGCATAATCACCGGCAGTTATGGAAGTATTCTTCTCCAGCGAGTATAAATAGTAGTATTCATATCCCATCGGCTCATCCGGGAAAAGCATCTCTTTTGCGCGTTCCTCCGTGTAGCTGATTTCATAGATAAGATCAACATCTCCCGCTTGAAGCAGTTTCATGCTGTCGAAAATACTCTCGCATGGAATATAGTCTATATCCCATCTGGCGTAAGTTCCAATAGTCTGAGTATAATCATATACATAACCAGATATGAGATTGTCGTCCTTGTCCACAATCATCTGCCTATTGTTTTTATGATAGGCAATTCGGACAACTTTCCGTACATTTTTTTCCACGCCAAAAAGCGACGGTCCGAACAATAGAAAAAGCATAGACATGCTGAAAAGCATGACTGACCGACAAAATTTCATTCTGGATAAACCCCAACGATTGTTTGCCATTTTCAGCATCTTCTCTCTTAAACTGGCAAAGTCCAAATCTTCGCACCACCATCTTTTCCAAGACATCAATGAAAAAAACAGGCCTGTCCCAATGGACAGATCCGTCTCATTCGTCAAATGCCCTGTGCAAAAGTTCGCCAGCCTTCAACAGCCTGCTGTCAATCATCTTCATGGAAAATTCCCATGCATATGGTATATGCCTCAATCCGCCGCCATGGAAAATCATTTTTCCACGGCGGCGGCTCTGCATTGCTTTAAGCCATAGGCCATAAGCCATAAGCCATAAGCCATAAGCCATTGGCCATTAGCCATTAGCATCATCGCTTCGCGATGATTAATATTTGATTTCAATCGTCTGCTTCTTGTCGATGGATTCCTGTTCGGCCATGATGACTTTGAAGGCGTCATAGACGCTCTGGAACGTCTGGTATTTGTCAGGCTTCACGCCGTTCTTCACGCAATCGACGAAATACTTGAACTGATGATGCCAACCCGTCGGAAGCTCCTTGTCGTCGAGTTCAGGCTTTTCGACCGTGCCGTCCGTCCAGTAAATCGTGTAATCCGTCGGCGTCAGGCGGAGGGTGGCCTTCTCGCAGTAAATCTGGAAAGTCATTTCGAACGGCGCCGTCGCGGGAGCGCCCCATGTGCCTTCCGCGGAAACCAATGCGCCATCATCATAGTGGTAGATGGTGATGACGTGGTCGATGCCGCTCTTGGAGACGAAACCGTCAATACCGTTGGATGTTACGGCTTTAGGATTGCCGAACATCGTGGCGATGAAGTCCGTGTCATGCAGATGCATGTCCAGCAGGGCGCCGCCGGCGAGTTCGCCGTAGCTGAACCAATCCTGCCAATGACCGTCATCGACGCACGGCGACAGACGGTGGAAGTTAGCGGCACGCATCTTGCCGTATTTGCCCGCCTGGTAGTTCACGAGAGCGTGACGATAGGCCGGCCATGCGCGAACGCACATATCGACGTTGAAGAACTTGTCGCTGCCTTCAACGGCCTTCTTGATTTCCTCCGCCTGCTCCAGATTGCGGCAGAGCGGCTTCTCGGACTGAACATACTTGCCAGCGGCTAAAGCGGCCACGATCAAGTCTTTATGATACGGCGTCGGAACGCAGATATCGACCATGTCGATGTCGGCGTCTTTAATCATGTCGAAGCCGTTCGAATAGACTTTGATGCCCGTGAAATCGAGCGGAATGGAATTGTCGTCGTTGCCGATGTTGCCTTTCACGCTGGAGATGTCGCCCGTGCGTTTCACAGGATCGACGTCCGCAACCGCCACGACCTGCGCGTTCGGCACGAAATCACGATAAACTCTGAAATGCGTGCTGCCCATGAAACCGAGACCAACCAATCCGATTCTGACTTTGTCCATCGTTTTCTCCTTGAAGTTGTTGCTAATGAACTCTTTTACTATTGATAAAAAACTCGCTTTCTACCATTTAAATCATCGCTTTTTCTGAATAGCGATTTGCGTTTAACTTGTTGAGCCTTGCATTTGCTTTAAGCTTTTTGAGCCGTGCATTAGCTTTTAGCTTTTAGCTTTAAGCTTTTAGCTATCTTCATCCATTTCCGCTTGGCGGAGCTGTCCGCAAGCGGCCCGTATGTTCTTTCCTTTACGCATGCGCAATGTCGCCTGCAGATTCCGTTTCGTGAGAACGGAAAGGAACTTTTCGCATTTTTCGGCCGACGGCGGCGCGAAGCGCGGATCTTCCGAATTGCAGGGGATCAAATTGACTTTCGCATGGAAGTCATGCGCCACGTCCGCCAATGCGGAAGCATCGTCAAATGAATCATTTAAGCCATCGACTAACACGTATTCAATCGTCGGCATACGGCCTGTCTTGTCACGATAGTAGGTGACAGCTTCGCGAATATCTTCGATACGCGCGCGGAATTTTGGTGGGATGATTCGTGCACGCAGTTCGTTGTTCGCCGCATGGAGCGAAACGGCGAGATTCCACGGCCGTTGCAAATCCGCCAGTTGACGGATGCCGCGCGGCACGCCGCTTGTCGAAACCGTCACATGGCGAGCCCCCAGCCCAAGGCCGTCCGGCGAACAAATCATCTCCAACGCAGGGATGAGATTCTGCAAATTGTGCATCGGTTCGCCCATGCCCATCACGACTACGTTGCTCACGAGCTCGCCCGCTTCGCGACTCGCAAGTACCACTTGATCAACGATTTCCGACACGTTCAAATTCCGCACGAAGCCCTGCCGCCCCGTCGCGCAGAACACGCAATGGACTTGGCAGCCGACCTGCGTGCTGACGCAGACCGTATTCCGTTTAGGCGCACGAATCAGCACCGTTTCGATCGTATGGCCGTCATGCAGACGAGACAGCCATTTGACCGTCCGGTCGTTGTCCGTCTGGCATGTCTCGATCTCCAACGCGAACGGCGAAAAATCCGTCGCAAGCTCTTCGCGCAACGTCTTCGGAAGGTTCGCCATTTCGTCGAACGACATGGCCAGCTTCTTGAAAATCCAATCCTGTATCTGTGTCGCGCGGAAGGCGGGCTGCCCATGGGCTTTCAGCCATTCCGCCAATTGCGCTTTCGTCTGTTCTTTAATCGAATACATTGCTTTCAATTCCAAATAGTTATGATCGTTATTTAACCGTTCCACGGTAAATCAGAAGAGGACGCGCGACATGTTCTTCGCCGTTGGACGGCAATCGCGAAAACGACAGCCATGGCATTTCCGGAGCGCGCAGCATCATTTCCGGCCGACGACGCAACGACATGTCAACCGCCGGCGAAACAGGCTCCCAATTGCGCGTCGCCAACGCGGGCACCCGTGAACACATGACATAGACGGGATCCGTCGTTTCCGGCAGATCCGTCGCCAAATCGTTGACGCGAACGATACGGCGGTTCAGATAGAACGTTTCGACAAGACACAAATAGTTGTATTCACGGTTCGGCAGATAGTAGATCACATCCGCCTCGCCTTTCACGTCCCGCAACGTCCGGACGTCTTTTCCCGGAAGCGGAACAGATTCCAATTCAGCGACTTCCGTCGTCGTCTGCAACGTTCCCGCCAGCGTTTCACCGGCCAGACGGCGGTCCGAATGGGCCCATGTGTGCCATGCATGGATGGAGCACAGCGTCAAAATGCGCACGCCGAAGATGCACCAAATGATGCAACCACGGAACGTCACCGCGCCTTTATTGCGCAAAATCAGATACCAGACCAAAAATATCGTTACGCAAATCAGTCCGCAGACGAGACTTGCGACAAGCGTCACACGCTCCGGCGGCACTTGGCAGGTCATCGAAAGCAGGCCTGTCGCGATGCATAGCCATGTTGCCGCGATCAACAGTCCGCTGATGCAGATGACCCATGCCACCGTGCGCAGTATCCTGTTCAGTACGTGTTGGTAACGACGAATCACGATTTCAAAGTGAACGCCGATCAAAACCGCCAGCGGAGCGAACACGGGCAATAGTTGCGTTGTCGTCGTTCCCGGCCACAACCAGACCAGAACGCTGATGGAAAACACGATCGTCCGGAAGAACAGGCAACCCGCCTTGTTGATCTCAAACTGGTGCAGCGCAATGCAGAACGGCGCCCAAACCAAAAGGCACCACGCACCAAGCTGCCACACGCCGCGCCACGGAAACGCGATGAAATGCCACAAGTAGTTCGATGGTTCGCGAGTCGGCGACAGACCAGGCTCCACATCCCATGGCATGAACGGCTGGCCATGCGTCACAAATATCCAGACACCAATCACTAACGCCAAAATCAAAACAGAGACGAGATGGGCGGGAACCTGCATTCGAATCTTCGCGTTCAGCGGACGTCGCATGAAGAACAACGGGAAATAGAACCAGAACAAAGCCCCGCCGCCAACAGCCATAATTGCCAGAAACACAAAGACATGCGCAACTCCCCACGCCAACGCCCACCGTTTTTGCTCATGGCCTAGTCGAAACCATGCGCACCACGCCGCGAACAGGAAGAACGCCTGCAGAATCTCCGCCTGCGCATGCCCCCCGAAGCGGAATCCGGCCACGCTCATCAGCACGACCGCCGCCGCAATCCAGCCGGCGAACGAACTTTGCAGACGCCACGCCGTCATGCCCGCCAAAAACGCCAAGCCGCCGACCGCCAGCATCGCCGGCAGCCGCAGCGTGAACAGCGTCGGTGAACGGAAGCCCGAACACAAAACCACCAGCCATGGATACAACGGAAAGTATTTGACCGGCTGGCCGTAGAGACGCGTCTTCAGAAAATCACCCGTCTCCACCATGTCGCGGGCGACTGCCGCGTTCAGCGCTTCGTCGCTCACGCCAAGCTCAGGAAGCACGAGCGCCCCCAGATACAGCGACAGCGACAGCAGCACTAAAAGCGCCACGCTCTGCCTGGATGGTTGTCTCTCAATGTAAATCATTTAATCGCAATATATTCCAAATCAATCACGCTTTGAACACAGGCCCATGGACATAGTCCTGATACATGCCGCCGACAATCGACGGCCCGCCCAGATGGAACAGCGTCCGATACTGGAAACGAAGCGTCCCGCCTGCCGCCAGCTTGTAGCTTCCATTGCGCGATTTGTCGTTGTAGAAATAGGACAGGCCGAACGGATTCGCCGTCATCAAGCCGTAATTCCTTACATGCCAATAGGTCGGGAAACGGAAGTTCGCAGGGTTGTCCAAAATCGCAATGCCGGAGATTCCTTTGCCGACGGGGCCGCTGTAGTCGCACCACGGCGACCGCTTCCCCCAACTTTCGGCCTCGCCAATGGAGCCGTCCGCCAGCGTGATCGTTCCCGCCGCCGTGCCATCCATGCTGGACGCCACGCGGATGGAGCAGATGCCGCCTTCCTTCGTGTCGCCGAACGTCACGTCGCCGTCCGTCGCGTCATACGTCACATCAAGATCGACGGCGCGCGTTTCGCCCAACGCCATGAACGTCAAGACACGATGTTCGGACATGATTTTCGCGCCGTTGGGCGCCACATGATCCAATTCCAACGCGATTTTCACACGCAAAGGGCCGTTTTCCAAGATCTTGACGCTGCGGACGGGTGCCGTCGCAAAGCCGTTTTTCGGATCTTCGCCCCATCCGTCCGCGCCGTTCATGTCGCCCCACGCCGTCCAGAAACTCTTCTGATGCGGATGGTCATGCGTCTCGCCGGGCACGTCCGGAATGACGGGCCATGCACGCGTCAGCTTCGTGCCGTTCGCATCTAACACAGGGAACATGAACGGTTTGGCCCATTTGGCGTTGCAATGGAGCGTCGTGAACAACGCGCCATTGACGAACACGTCGTAGGAATCCGCCTCCTGACCGTTCTTGACCGTCACAAGTTCCTTTGGGGCAGAAGCTTCCACGATTTCAAAATTGACTTCCGCGCCTTTCGGGATGTCCGGAATCACCGTGAACAGCTCCGCCGATCCGTCTGCCCGACGGCAGACTTGACATGGTAACTCCTTGCCGCAAGGGCACTTCAGAGCATAGTTTTTATCAGCGTCTAAATCCGCTGGCAACGGAAAGGTCACAGGGCAATTCCGACGGTCATGCGGACCAGCCTTGAACAAGATATTCATCGTGCGAATCTCCAAGAAATGGTGGTTGTTTCAACTTTTGTCAAATCTATTAAAATAAGGGTAAAGGCCGCGATTGCAAAAAAATCCGAGAATTCTCTGAAAATGGATTTGAAATGGCTAATAAATGATATACATTTAAATAAACGCTGATATAATTATGGCTTATTTTTTATCGCTTATAAATAGGAGTTGATATGGAGACGAACATGGAACAGCAGGACACCCCTTGGCTGGTCTGCGGAAACGTGGCGGCGGGCTTCCCCTCCCCTGCGGAGACATATGTAGAAAAGCCGTTGGATTTGAATAACTTACTGATTTACCGACCAGCCGCGACATTCTTTGTCCGCGCCTGCGGCGATTCCATGACGGGCGCTGGAATCCAGTCGGGAGACATTCTCGTCGTCGATAAAAGCCTCACGGCGCGAGACGGTTCCATCGTCATCGCCGTGCTGGACGGCGATTTTACGGTCAAACAGTTCCGTCGTGGACGGGACGGCTCCGCCTGGTTGCTGCCGGCCAATCCGCAATTCCAGCCAATCAACGTCACGGAACGACAAGATTTCAGCATTTTCGGCGTCGTCACGGCCTGCATCCATCAATTCATCCATGAACACGTTAGAAGCTAAAAGCTTAAAGCTTAAAGCTTAAAGCAAATTACCACTTCACTGGATCTTCTGGAAGTTCTGGATCTTCTGGAAACAGCCTTTCTCCAGAATCTCCAGAATCTCCAGAACTTCCAGAACCTCCAGAATCTCCAGAATCTCCAGAATCTCCAGAACCTCCAGAACTTCCAGAACCTCCAGCCCAATAATAATTAAGCATTAAGCATTAAGCATTAAGCATTGAATATGATAGGGCTAATCGATTGCAATAATTTCTATGTTTCCTGCGAACGCGTCTTCAATCCGCGTCTTGAAGGACGGCGCGTCGCCGTCCTGACGAACAACGACGGCTGCGTCGTGTCCCGCTCGCCGGAATTCAAAAAACTCAACATTCCCGTCGGCACTCCGTACTTCAAAATCAAGGACTTGGAGAAGCCGCTCGGTCTTGTTTTCATCTCCAGCAACTATGAATTGTATGCGGACATGTCCAATCGTGTCATGTCCGTTCTGCGACAATTCACGCCGCATCTTGAACAGTATTCCATCGACGAAGCCTTCGTCCATTTCAATCTTCCAAAAGATTATGATTACGAATCACTTGCGAAAGAACTTCGCGAACGCGTCCTGCAATGGACGGGCATCCCGACAGGCATCGGTTTCGCCTCCACGCGGACGCTTGCCAAGCTTGGCAGCGAAATCGCCAAAAAGAAGACGAAGACTGGCGTTTTCGTCATGCCGCAACATGCGGAAGACATTCTGCGAGAGACACCTGTGGGCGACATCTGGGGCGTCGGCCCGCGTGTGGAGAGACGGCTCATGGCTTTGGGCATCCGCACGGCTTGGCAATTGGCGGAGGCCGATTTGCCGTGGCTCCAAAAGAAATTCAGCGTCTGTCTCGTCCGAACCGTTTTGGAACTTCAGGGCCAAAACGCCACGGCGGCGGAAGATTTTGGGCATCCCATGAAAACAGCCGCCTGCACACGCATGTTCGGCACGCCGATTGTTGATTTTGAAGAACTTCGGGAAACGGTCGCCGACTATGCGGAAAGCGCGGCGGCCCGCCTGCGCGAAATCGGAAAACAAGCCGTCGGAGCCTGTGTCTTCTTTTTGTATTATCCGGAATACTATCCAGTCGCGCTGCCGGAGGGCGGCGCGGAAATCAACGTCATGTTCGGCCATCCCACCAACAACACGGCTGAAATTTTCGCCGCGCTCGCCCCCAATCTTCCGAAAATTTTCCAGCAGGGCCGTCGTTACAAAAAATCCGGCGTCATTTTCTTCGGGCTTGAAAATGGGACACTTATACAACCGGAACTCTTTCCCGCCCCTATCCGCACAAACGTCAGTGACCACGTCGTCGAAACATTGGACACGATCAACCGCCAGTTCGGGCGGCGCGCCGTCCACTGCCTCGCCTCCGGCCTTACCCGCCCATGGACCATGCGTCGCGAAAAGCTCTCCTCCCGCTACACGACCGATTGGGACGGCCTCCCGCTTGCAAAATAATCATGGATGACATACACCATCGCCAAAAAGAAAAGCCGCAACTCGTTTGAATTGCGGCTCTTAAAATGGTGGGCGCTACCGGACTCGAACCAGCGACATTTTGGGTGTAAATTGAACGGATGAAGGCGCATGATTTGATGAATACACTGCCCATCGAAAAATCCGCGAAATTCTGGAACAATATGGGAAATGACGTCCAGCCCTATACCCCTTCCTCGTCGGTGGCATCCACTTTGTAGTCAAACACAAGCCAACTCCATTCATACATTTTTCTAAAAACTCCCTCAATGGCTTGCAAAATCGTTAAGTTTATATAGTGTATATGGAATGTCGAAAACAAAAACAACCGTCAGGGGAGACATCAGGCATGCTGCAACCAATTCTCATCGACTCGCACGATTTCCCAGAAATCAGGGAAAACGAATGCGTTTATGTTGACAAGACCGCGTACTTCCACAAGCTGATCACCAGAAAGGATGCCCGCCGTTTCTTCTTGGCACGCCCTCGCCGTTTCGGCAAATCGCTGATGATCACCACGTTGAAGGCCATTTTCGAAGGACGGCGCGAACTGTTCGACGGGCTGGCAATCTCCCAAACGGACTGGGAGTGGGAGCAATACCCTGTGCTGTATTTCAATTTTGGCAAGGCGGCGGCGGATTCGGCGAACCGTTTCGAGCGGAATTTCACATCCGTGATAAAAAGTGCGTTGACGGAAGCGGGGTTCGGTTACGATAAAGACAATACGCCTGAAATCAATTTCGGAGATGCCATCGACACGCTTTCCAAGAACAAAGACGGGCAAGGCGTCGTCATTCTGATTGACGAATACGACGATCCTGTGGCCCAGTTGCTGGACAAGCCGGACGAGGCGGAGGCGGCCCGTGGCCTGCTCGCCAACTTCTACCGCCAGATGAAGGACCGCACGGGAAAGATACGCTTCCTGATGATCACAGGAGTGTCGAAGTTCACGAAGATGTCGGTCTTCTCCGCCCTCTCGAACATCCACGATCTGTCCTTCGACGGCGAGTACGCGACGATGCTCGGCTACACGGAGGACGAACTGGACAAATACTTCGATAGTCACATGCATGCCCATGCGGAGAAGATGGGGTTGTCGTACGACGACTATCGCGCGGAGCTGAAACGCTGGTTCAACGGCTACCGCTTCGGGAAGAGTGCCACGGAGACGGTTTATAATCCCGTGTCCATAGGCGTAAACCTCAGCATGCAGGAGCCTTTCCTACAGCCCTGCTGGTCGCAGACGGGCAAGGCGTCCATGCTGATGAACTTTCTCAAGCGGGACGATTTCCTATCCGTCAACATGGACGGCGTCCAGAATGTGCTTGAACAGGACTTCGACGTGACGGACATCCGTGCGCTTCGCGCCATGCCGATGCTCTACCAGACCGGCTACCTGACCATCGTGGACTACAACCGCGAAACAGGCATGTTCACGCTTTGCGTGCCGGATGAGGAGGTGCGGCAGGATCTGGCCACGCTGACGACAGCCGTCGCCGCCCGACAGGATACCTACTGGGTCTCCCAGCTCGGCGTGAAGCTGCTTTCCGGGCAATGGGATGACTTCTTTGTGGGTCTGAAATCACTGTACGCTTCGCTCCCCTACGGATCAACGGAAGAAAGTATCCATGAATATTCCTTCGAGAGGAATCTGGTTGTCCTGCTGTGGTCGCAGGGCATCCGCTGTACGACGGAAGACCGCCAGGCCAACGGGCAGGCCGATGTCGTGGCCGTCTCGCCCGTGGGAGTGTTTATCTTTGAATTGAAGGTGGGCGAATCCGCCGAAGCGGCGTTGCAGCAGGTGAAAGACAAGCAATATGACGCACCATACCGCAGCCGCAATCTCCCGATCTGGCTTGTCGGCCTCAACTTTGACCGTCAGACGCGCCATCTGCTGGACGCCAAAGTGGAAAAGCTTGTATCTTAAAGGGACAGTTAAAGGGATTGTACAGAACACGAAGAAATATGCTAATATTTATTAGTTGTTTATCCTTTACTTGACCTTTCATCATTTTGTGAGATACCATTTATACTCAAATGAGGTTATACTGCGTAAAATGACGGGGGTGGGAATTTGGGCAAAAAACAAAGCCGCAACTCGTTTGAATTGCGGCTCTTAAAATGGTGGGCGCTACCGGACTCGAACCAGCGACATTTTGGGTGTAAACCAAATGCTCTAACCAACTGAGCTAAGCGCCCGAAACTTTATTTTAATGTAACGCCAATCCGGCTGTTGTTCAAGTTTTCCCGATAAATCAAGCGACGCCACGGCAATCCAAGAGGCGTTTTCCAGACAATTCGACAAAAAGCGTCCAAAAGTCTTGCTCAACGGCACTACCATAATTCCACAAATGCATTATATTATAAGTTTCATTTTTAGTAATCACGCATGACAGTTGAGGATATGAGCACTTCAGGGCAATTATACGCATTGGAAAGCGGCGTGCAGCACTACGCATGGGGCTGCCGCCTTCGCGATGGAAAAACTCCGTATATTGCGGAACTTCTGGGCGCATCGGCCGGCAAGACGCCATGGGCGGAGCTGTGGATCGGAGCGCATCCGTCGCTCTGTTCCCAAATTGTCGCGGACGGCGGGAAAGAGCCGTTGAACGCCTTCATCGCGGCCGATCCGCAAGACTGTCTGGGCGATAAAACGTTAAAGGCTGGTTATCAAGAACTTCCATTCCTGTTGAAAGTCCTCAGCTGTGAACGCGCCCTGTCCATCCAAAGCCATCCCGACAAGGCGACGGCGGAAAAACTCCACGAAAAGGATCCGCGCCATTATCCGGATGCGAACCACAAGCCGGAAATCATGATCGCCATCACGCCGTTCAAGGCGTTGGGCGGTTTCCGCAAGGCGGAGGATATCATCGCGGATTTGGACAAACTGGCCTGCGTCCAGCCATGGCGGCAAGTCTATCAGGAAGCCGCATCCATCACGCCGAAAGCACTTTGCGATACGTTGCTGAATCTTCCGATGTCAATCATTCGCAAGATTTTGACTCGCCTTCAAAAAGAACTGGCCGCGAAAGAAAAACGCACGGAACGCGAAGATTTGGTCTTGGATTTGATCAAACAGTATCCCTGTGATCGCGGCGTTCTCTTCGGGTTCCTCCTCAACATCATCCTCCTGAAACCAGGCGACTTCCTTTACATTCCGCCAAACGAACCGCACGCCTATCTGAACGGCACGGGCGTCGAATGCATGGCGAACAGCGACAATGTCATCCGCGCAGGTCTGACGCCGAAAAACATCGACATCCATGTCCTCTTGAATACGTTGACGTTCAAATCGGAAACCGTCGCCGCGGCCGCCCCACAACAGGAAGGTGAAGGCGTCCGCCTGTACGCCTGCCCCGCCCGCGAATACGAAGTGCGAATTTTTGACGGAATAAATGTCGATTTTTCGGAACGAAGCGGCGTTCCGGGTGTCTTATTGGTTCTTTCAGGCTCCTATGAGTTGACGTGGCCCGGTGGACGGGCCGTCGCAAAACGCGGCAGCAGCTGGTTCTTCCCCGCGTCGCTCAAAGAGGCGACGGCGAAGCCGCTGGAACCAGGCAGCGAACTGGCGATGGCGACCGTCCCGAAACGGTGAAAAAGCAACAAAACTAAACATATAATATAGTAAAGAAAACGAATCAAACGAAGGTAGAAACAATGACTGAATTGAACGGAAAAGATTTTAACGACGTCATGGAACGCGGGCTGAACCAGCTGACGACGACGATTCGGACTGGCGCGAAGGTGAAAGGCACCATCACCATGATCGGCAAAAGCACGGTTTTCGTCGATGTCGGTGCCCGTATGGACGGCATCATCGACCGCATCGACCTTGAAAACAACAAGGGCGAGCTGAAATACAAAGTCGGCGACACGATCGAAGCGTTCTGCATGGGCTGGACGGACGACGGCATCAAACTCACCGTGAAGATGGGCGGCGACATGGTTGACAGCTCCGTCGAACAGGCCTTCCAAGACCAGATTCCAATTGAAGGCAAAGTGCTGTCGGAACGCAAAGGCGGTTTCGGCGTGCAGGTCGCCAGCGTGGAAGGCTTCTGCCCGTTCTCGCAGATGGACGCGCGCGGCGTGAAGAAAGAACCCGCGGAATACATCGGCCAGACCTATACGTTCCTTGTGACGGAATACGGCGAAGACGGCCGCAATCTCGTGTTGAGCCGCCGCAAGCTGCTCGATCAGGAAGCCGCGAAAGATCGCGAACGTCTGCGTGACAGCCTCCGCGAAGGCGATGTCATGACGGGCACGGTTGTGAAAGTCATGGACTTCGGCGCATTCGTCGATTTGGGCGGCATCGAAGGCATGGTCCATGTCTCGCAGATGAGCTGGGGCCGCAACGTGAAGGCGGAAGATTGCGTGAAGGTCGGCGACGAAGTGCAGGTGAAAATCCTGTCCATCGATTGGGGCGGCGACGGCAAACGTGAACGCATTTCGCTGAGCATCAAGCAGGCGTTGGGCGATCCGTGGGAACGCATCCCGCACGAACTCGGCTACGCCGTCGGCATCAAGCGTCACGGCAAAGTCACGAGACTGACGGATTTCGGCGCGTTCATCGAAATCGAGCCGGGCATCGAAGGTCTCGCGCATGTGTCGCAACTCGGTCAGACCGAACGTGTTGACAAACCGTCCGACGTTCTGAAGGAAGGCGAGGAAGTCGATGTGACGATTCTCGCGATCGACTTTGACAAACGCCGCATCTCCCTCTGCATCGGCGATCCCATCGTGAAGGAAGAGAAGCCTGCGAAGCTGACGGCGGAGCAGGAGAAGGAAGTCGAAGAGATTCAGTTGCTGGATACCGGCGAAGTTCTCGAAGGCAAAGTCGCACGTCTCCAGCCGTTTGGCGTGTTCGTTGATCTGCCGAACGGCCAGACCGGCCTGCTCCATGTGAGTCAGACGCCGTTCGCGCGGGCCGGAGCGGCTTCGACGCGCGCCTTCTACAAGGCGTATCCGATTGGCAGCACGATTCAAGTGGTGGTTCGCGAAGCGAGCCGCGACCGCGTGTCGCTGACGCTGGCGGAAACGCTGGAAACGGAACGCGAGCAGAACCGCACGGAATCCATGGATGTGAAAGATGAAGGCGACGCCAATTTCGGCAGCCTTGGTGATTTGTTCGGCGGCCTCAAACTGTAAGGTTGAAGCATCCGACAATAGTTGTTTTTTGAGGTGATTGAGATGACTGAAACGAATCAGAATGCCAAGTTGGAAGAGGAGCCGATGGCGACATCGGCGGAGGCAGACGCCGTGGAAACGGCGGCTGAAGAAAAGCCTGCGGAGGCGCAGGAGCAGACGGCTGAGGAACAGTCTGCGGAAGCGTCGCCTTCAAAAGAAGACGGCGAAGAGAAGAAAGAGACTGATCCGAAAACCGAAGAAAAGGCGGCGGAAGCCGAGCCGGACTACAAGGCACAGCTTGCAGAGTTGCAGGACAAGTATCTCCGCAAGTTGGCTGAGTTCGATAACTACCGCAAACGCATGGCCCGCGAGTTCATGGAAGCCCGCGACCAGGCCCGCCGCGCCACCGTCGGCGATTTTTTGACCGTCTATGACTATTTCTCCATGGGCATGTCCGCCATCGAAACGGCGGCGGACATCGCCGTGCTGAAACAGGGCATGGAAATGATCTGGGCCGAATTCCAGCGGGTGCTCGACGGATTGAACGTCAAGGAAATCGAAAGCGTCGGCAAGCCGTTTGACGCGAACATCCATGAGGCGATGTCGCAGGAGGCGAGCGATACGGTTCCCGAAGGCGTCGTGATCCGCCAGTGGAAGGCCGGTTTCAAGATCGGCGACAAACTGTTGCGGCCGGCCATGGTCGTCGTCAGCACTGGCAAGCCGAAAGAAGAGCCCAAAGAAGACGTTTCTGAAAATGCTTCGCAGGAAAACGCGAAGCCTGAAGAAGGCGCGGTTTCCGAAGGTTAAGGGGGACAGGCCATTATGTCAGAAGATTATTACAGTATATTGGAAGTGCCGAAAACGGCGACGCAGGACGAAATCAAAAAGGCGTTCCGCAAGCAGGCGATGAAATATCATCCGGACCGCAACCCTGGCAACAAGGAAGCGGAGGAGAAATTCAAGGAAGTGGCTGCCGCTTATGAAGTTCTGAGCGACGAAAAGAAACGCCAGATGTACGACCAGCTCGGCCACGAAGCCTACACGCAGGGCCACGCAGGCGGCGGTCCGGGAGCCGGTGGCGGTTTCGCCGGCATGGATCTGAACGATATTCTCAGCCAAGTCTTCGGCGGCGGTTTCGGCGGTGGCGGTTTCGAAAGCTTCTTCGGAGGCGGCGGAGGCCGCAATTCCAACCGTCCGCGCAAAGGCAACGATCTGCTTTATCAATTGCAGATCAGTTTTGAAGAATCGATGTTCGGCGTGGAACGCGAAATCGAAATTCCGCGCAAGGAATCCTGTGCGCGTTGCGGCGGCACGGGTTGCGAACCAGGCTCCTCGAAAAAGCAATGCCCGCGTTGCCACGGCCGTGGCCAAGTGTCGATTTCACAAGGCTTTTTCAATATGGTTCAGACCTGCCCGCAATGCCAGGGGACAGGTGAAATCATCGACAAGCCTTGCACAGACTGCCGCGGAACAGGCGAGATTCAGCGTCGCAAGAAGCTGAAATTCCGCATTCCGGCCGGTATTGACGATGGACAGCGAATCCGTCTGTCCGGCGAAGGTGAAGCGGGCCGCCGCGGCGGGCCGGCTGGCGACTTGTATGTCGAAGTGCATGTCAGTGAAAGCGAACTGTTTGAACGCGATGGCAGCGACCTCTACTGCAAGATTCCAATCCCGCTGACGACAGCTGTTCTCGGCGGCACGGTTGACGTGCCGACCATCAGCGGCAAGAAGGAATTGACGATTCCCGCCGGAACGCAGCATGGCACACGTCTGCGCATGAAAGGCATGGGCGTGCCCACGCAGTCCCATGGACGTGGCGACTTGTATGTCGTCATCGCCGTCGAGATTCCGACGAAGCTGACCTCCACCCAGAAAGATCTGCTTCAACAGTTTGCCAAGGCCAGTGAAGACACGGGGATTTATCCTAAAGTCAAGGCCTTCATCAAGAAGCACTTTGGATAATATTCCATAAAAAAAACAGCAACAGGGGACGCCGATGAATGCGAAGACGTTGTCGATGTTGATTCTAATCGCGGCGATGGCCGTTGGTCGCGCCCAGGAGGCGCAACCGGCGGAAACGGCGCGTGAAACGGAAGAACAGACCATCGCAAAATGCCTGCGCGATTTGAAGAGCGACGATGTCGATGCACGTCGTCGCGCAGCGATGATCATCGGCAAATATCGCACGCCCATGACGGAAGCAGCTGTCATCCAATGTCTTCGCGATCCGGACCGTCAAGTCCGTCAAAGCGCGTTGGTCTCGCTTACGGAAGAGCGTTTTCTCCCTGCGGCCGCACGCATGGACGTTTTCCGCCTGCTTCTCGATGCGGACGTCCATATCCGTCGTCTCGCCTCCGCCATGATTCCGGAGGCGAGCGGCGTCATGATCCGCGGCCCCGTGCAAATCCGTGGCAATACGATCATACAGGCTGGCGGCAACCGTTCAAATGACGACAACGCCGAAGCCTTGCTCATCCTCAACCAGGCTTTGGACGATGAAGATTTCTCCGTGCGGCGCAATGTTTTGGCCGCCGCGCGGTATTTTCCTGAACCGCTTGAGCCAGAGCGTCTTGTGAAGTTCTTCAAGGACGATTCGAAGGAAGTCCGCGCATTGGCTTTGGCGCAGTATGGCCGCGCGCCTGTTCCGGCAGAAGAAGCGGCCAAAATCATCGCGCCGCTGGCGGACGATCCGGAGCCTTCCGTTCGACTGGAAGTCGCCAGACTGGCCGGTCGTTATGAAAAGCATGGCGACGATATTCTTGCCAAGCTTCTGGAAGACAAGGATGTCGCCGTGCGCGTCGAAGCCGTTCGGGCATATGCCAACCACTTGAACGAGAATGCGTTCGAACCGTTGAAAAAGACAATTCTGGATGAAAATCTGCCCGGCGACTATCGCCGCCTGCTTTTGATTCCGTTGCGTGACTACGGCGAACAAAGCATTCCCGTCTTCGAAGGTCTTTTGAAAGGGAAGAACGCCACATTGGCGGTCGATGCCATGAACATGCTGGCGACCAACCGTGCCAAAATGCCGCCCGCCTTTTTCGTGCCCTATCTGGATGCGCAGCATGAGGATATCCGCAAAGGCGCCATGCGGGCGTTGAATATCATGACTCGTGAATTGAGCGCTGATGACATCCGCCTCATCATGAAATGCAAAAGCCATGAAGGCAAGATGTTAGGCTTGCGGATGAGTTCGCGGCTGCAACGCGATGAACGCCTTCAGCTTATGCAGGACGCCTGTCTGGACGACGATGTGGAAGTCCGCGTTTACGGTCTTCGCGAAATCGGTCTCCTGAAACCGGAAGGCTGGGACGAGATGCTTCTGGCCTCTCTGGAGGATCCGGAAGAGCAGATTCAACAGATTGCGGCCGAAGGACTTAGCCGTTTCCCGACAGAAAAAATCCAGAATGCCTTGCGCGAATATCTGCCGAATTGCAAAGACATTCGCGTACAGCGCATGATTCAGCGCGCCCTCGCCCGCCGACCGCTGCAAATAAATGCTCCTCCTCTGAGATAAAACTAGAATTCTAGCCCCCTAGAAGACGAGAATTCTAGAATTCCAGAGGACCGTATCACTCTTTCAGAAGTTCCTGCCAGCGGGAGATTTGCTCCGCGACGCGGACAGGCGCCGTGCCGCCTTCCAAGGCGCGGCCCTCCACGCTCTTGCGCGGATTGAACAACGCAAGGCATTCCGCCGTCGCCGTCGGAATGACGGTTTTCATGTCGTCCAATGACGCTTCATTGAGTTTGATGCCCTTCTGGTTGCAGAACGCGACAAAGCCGCCGACCTGCCGGTGGGCTTCGCGGAACGGCGTGCCATGCTTGACGAGCCATTCGGCTAGATCCGTCGCTTCGAGAGCGGGATCTGCTGCGGCGGCGGCCATGTTCTTCTCGTTGGGCTTCAACGTCGTCAGCATGGCGGACATCGTGGCGAGTGTCAGTTTGACGGTGTCGATGGCGTCGAACAGCCCTTCCTTATCCTCCTGCAAGTCACGATTATATGTCAAAGGAAGGCCTTTCATCGTCGTCAGCATCGCCATAAGATGACCATAGACACGGCCTGTCTTGCCGCGCGTCAGTTCCGCGACATCCGGATTCTTCTTCTGCGGCATGAGGCTGGAGCCTGTCGTGAACGCGTCGCCGAGTTCGATGAAAGCGAACTCCTGGCTGAACCAAAGGATGATGTCCTCCGACAGCCGCGAAAGATGCATGGCGATGATGGACAGCGCCGCAAGAAATTCAATGATGTAGTCGCGATCGCCGACGGCGTCCATGGAATTGTGCAGGATGTCGTCGAAACCAAGCTGTTCCGCTGTGAATTTCCGATCCAGCGGAAGCGTGCATCCCGCGATGGCGCCTGCGCCTAAAGGACAGCGGTTGAGGCGCTTACGGGCGTCGGCAAGCCGTTCGCGATCCCGTCCGAACATTTCGACATAGGCCAGCAGATGATGCGCGAAAAGAATCGGCTGCGCATGCTGGAGATGCGTGAAACCAGGCATGATCAGATTCGGCCAATCGGCGGCCAGTTGGACGAGACTGCGTTGCATCTCCTTGACGTGCAATGAGATGTCATCGGCCTCATAGCGCATGTAGAGCCGTTCATCCGTCGCGATCTGGTCGTTGCGGCTACGGCCCGTATGAAGCCTCGCGCCCGGCTGGCCGATGCGTTCCGTCAGACGCGACTCGATGTTCATGTGGATGTCTTCGAGGGCAATGGAGAAATCGAAATTGCCGTCGTCGATGTCCTTTTTGATGTCGTTCAGGCCAGCGACGATTTTTTCAGCGTCATCCTGCGATATAATGCCTTGCTTCGCAAGCATTTTCGCATGGGCCTGGCTGCCTTGGATGTCGAAAGGATACAGACGTCTGTCATAAGAGATGGATTCGCTGAATTTCTGGACGAGTGAATCCGTCTGTTGGGTGAATCTACCGCTCCACAATGCCATAATTAATTGTCCGCTAATAAGTTAAAGGTTAATTGTTATGATTCAAAACCACTGGTTGGCTCGCCACTCCCCGCGAAGCGGATACTAACCGCTTTCGCTGGGCTTAAAGCCAAAAGCCAAAAGCTAAAAGCAAATACCAAATTATGCATTATGCATTATTAATTATGCATTTAGCCATAAGCCATAGGCCATAAGCCATAAGCCATAACTGCCGCCTTCGGCGGCAGGAAGAATTAATCATTAGAAGGTGTGAACGTCAGTTTGCCCGACGTTGGATCGATCTCGGATTTCGTGATGCAGTCGAGAATATGCGCGGCGGCCGACGTGATATGGCCGGCCGTGAAGCCCGTCTCCGCGAGCTGCATGAAGAACGTTTCGGCGAGTTTGTTGACGACTTTGATCGGATTCTTGAGAGAATTGATCATCAGCTGCTCTTCTTCGTTGCGTTTGTCTCCCGCGTCCGCGATGACGGACTGTCGGAGCTCTTTCGAATTCAGCACGACGCTTTGGCGAAGGTAGTCGTAAACCTTTGAGTTTTCGATGACTAGCGATGCAAACGGCGAGATGAGGTTGAACAATTTGCGGCGCACGGCGTCGTACGGCGAATCGGTATCCTTGTCCTTCGGACCACCCGCGATGAGCAGGCCGACGCGCGAGCCTTTGACGGTGATCGGATTGACGATGATCGGAAACGTGATGCCGTCGATGCCCGCATCGACGCGACCGATCTGATGGATGTAGCGGCAGAGCCACAGGATGCTGTGGAGCCGTTGCGGCACATAGAGGCGATGACCGATCTTCACGTTGGGGCTGTCGATGCCGACGACGGATTTGACGATAAGCTCCTTGCGCTCCTCGTCACGGAACAGGAAGACGGCCTGTTCCGTCTCCATGAGGCTGCAGGTCATGCTGGTGATATGGTCAAGTCCTTCTTCCAGAGTGCGTTGCATGGTCAGCGCCTCCGACAGGAGCGTCAGTGTCTCAAGATTTTTTTCAAAGTCGTTTTTCATGATGTGTCTTCCTATGACGGAATGATCAAAAATGTGGAACGATCCCGTGGGTTACGCTTCGCTACACCTACGGCTAGGTTCCTGCCACCGCTATGCGGTTCGATTGATATTTTTACGTTTCCCGTGGGTTACGCTTCGCTTTACCCACGGCTGGGTTCCTATCGCCGCTACGCGGCTCATTTGGTTCTCGGTACTACTCCGATATGCCGCCAGCTGCATGCGCGAAGCGCATTTGCAAGCGGTTACGATTGTTTCGCCCTACGGGCGGCTGTTGGTTCTCGGTACTACTCCAATAATCTTAAGCAGCGCGTTCTCCAGCGAGACGCGCGGCGCGGTGGATGATGAGATGCACTGCCAGAGGGCGTCCCGTAGCGTGCGAATCGCTTCGATGATCTCCTGTGGCGTATAGCGAACCGCTTGCTCCGCAAGCATTTGCACACGATACGGATGCATCGTGACAAATTCCGTGCCGTCCGACACCCATTGCTGTTTCTGGTCATCGCTCGCGCCTTCCAATGTCCGTTTCAGGGAGACTGGATTAGAGATTTTGTTGACGGCCATGAACAGACGGATCTGCAAGGCCTGGCGGAAATACGTGGCGGCGTTGAGAATCAACGAACGGGCCGCGCGGTCTTCGTCTTTGCTCTGCTCCGTAATGACGTCGATGACACGCAGGCATTCCTGCAAGTTGCGTTGGCCGAGCACGTTGCCCATGGCCCAGTTGAACTCTTCGCCCTGCCCTACACAGACTTTCTGGACTTCCTCCAACGTCGGCGGCGTGGTGTCCGCGCCTTTGTAGCAGATGATTTTCTCCAGTTCCGAATCGATTCGGGCGGTATCCGTCCCCAGCACGTCAATGAGATATTCCACGACGTTGCGATCCAGCTGGAGCCCTTTCTCCTTGGCGGCCTGCTGGATGCAGGCCGTCATGTCCGCCTGCCAGTTGCGGTTCATCTTGTCAGGCTTCGTCAGAAGCATGACTTCGCCATGGGCTAAACAAGCTTTGTAGAGAGCCTTCCGTTTGTCGATGCCAGGCCCGTCCATGACGAGAATGATGTCGTCCGGAATGCCTTTTGCAATCGTTTCAGCAAGCTCCTTGAGGGCTTTGCCAAGCGGCCCCGTTTTCGAGCCTTCCGCGTCGAAACCAGAGAAATGCTTCAGCCAGACGGTTTTCTTGCCACCAAGAAACGGCGGCGATTTGACGGATTTCAGGAGGTTGATGACAAGAGACGGATCCGCCCCCGCATCTCCTTCCTGGAAAACGTCATACGCAAACGGATCGGGATTGTCGCCAGCGTATTGGCGGACAATTTTGTCCGCCTGCGCGGTAATCTGCGATTCGTCGTTTCCGGATATGAGAAAAAGATTGGCCATTGCTATTGCTGTTGTGCGATGGATTCAAGATGGATGCGATTGAAGATGTCCGTAACGAAATCCTCCCCGAGGCCAAGCTGTTTGCCATGCTCAATGGCTTTAGCCAGGACTTTCTCCCAACGGGAGGTCTGGAGGACGGTGATGCTATTGTCACGCTTCAAGTCGCCTATTTCACGGGAGATACGCATGCGATGGGCAAGAGTCGTCAGGAGGGTGGTGTCCAATTGGTCAATGGCGAGCCGCAGTTCGTCCAACTTCAATTGGCCTTCTAGATTTTCGGACGTCTGGTCGCGCAGCACAAGTTTCTGCATGAGCATGCGGAGCTGTTCGGGCGTGAGTTGCTGTTTGCTGTCCGACAGAGCGGCAGATGGATCAATGTGAGTTTCAATCATAAGCCCTTGGAAATCAAGATTGAGAGCCTGTTGGGCGATTTCCTGGACGAATGACGCGTCGCCTGCGATGTGGGATGGATCACATAGACATGGGAGGCTTGGCAGACGGCGTTTCAACTCAATAGCGAGATTCCATGCAGGCGCGTTGCGGTATTTGCCCGAAGCGATGCCGCTGCAGCCGCGCAAAATGGCGGCGACGCGTTTCACGCCCGCCTGCGCAATCCGTTCAATCGCGCCAATCCACAGCTCCAGATCTGGATTGACGGGATTCTTCACGAAAACGGGAATATCGACGCCATGGATGGCGTCCGCTATCTCCTGCACGGCGAACGGCGTGACGGTCGTCCTCGCGCCAATCCAGATCGCGTCAACTCCGTGGGCAAGAGCGACTTCGACATGTTTGGCGTTGGCGACCTCCACGGCGAACGGCAGTCCTGTCTCCGCCTTGGCGTGGACCAGCCAGTCAAACGCGGCCTCCCCTGCCCCTTCGAACGTGCCTGGCCGCGTGCGCGGTTTCCAGACGCCCGCCCGCAGGAAGGCGATCTGTTCCTTCGGCAGGGCGCGAGCCGTCGCCAGAAGCTGTTCTTCCGTTTCGGCCGAACAGGGTCCTGCAATCAGCATGCGCTGTCGGGACGTCAGCTGGACGCCCCATTTTGGAATAGGAGTGAAGTCGTATGGCATGTTTTCACCGTGCGAGAAGATTTATTCAGAGATTATAATATATTACTATAATTTAAATAGAAAACCTTACAGCCAGTTTTCAGGAAAGAATCAATGGAATATGCGCGTGTCATCATCATGGATATCGCCTACGGCGGCGACGGCGTCGGCCGTCTGGCGGATGGATCAGTCGTGTTCGTGCCGTTCACGGCGGTCGGCGACGATGTGGAGATTGAAATCACGGAACGGAAGGCCACGTTCTGCCGCGGTGCCGTTCGGCAGATTGTAGCGGCGGGAAATGGTCGCACGACGCCGCGCTGCCGCTACTATGGTCGTTGCGGCGGATGTTCCTATCAACACTTGACTTACGAAACGGAAATCGCCTGCAAGGCGAAGCAGTTCAAGACGCTGATGAGCCGCGTCGGCAAATTCGAGACGTTCCCTGAATTGGAATCCGTCAATCCGTCGCCGCAAGACTATGGTTATCGCAACAAATTGCGTCTGGAGCCCGGCGAACGGACATTGGAAGCCACTGGCTACTACGTCCCCTACGGCTATTTCGAACGCGACAACACGACGTTCATGATGGTCAAAAGCTGTCCGTTGGCGCAGGAGGCCTTGAACAAAATGCTTCCGAAGGCCATCCGCAGCGAATGGGGCAAGCAGAACGCCAAACGAAAGGATCCCTTCCCGCTGACACTCCGCGTGACGACGGGTGGCGACAGCTGTTTCTATTTCGGCAAAGCGTCACCAAAACTGTCATGGCTGAAAGAGGAGTTGCTTGGCGTGACCTACCGTGTGCCCGTCGGCGGATTCTGGCAGGTGAATCCTCCTGTGGCGGAACGACTTCTGCAAACGGTTAAGGCATGGTGCGAAGCGCTTCCAGCGAAAGGCCATCTGCTCGACATCTATGGCGGCGCAGGAACGTTCACAATGCAGCTCGGCCCGATGTTCGACCATCGGTCGCTCGTCGAAAGCGACGTTCCCGCCGTCAACGCGGCGGATTTCGCCCTGCAGGAGGCGGGTCTCGTCACGGAACTGTGGAAAGGCCCCGCGGAGGAATTTCTGTCGGCGGCGGATGGCCCGTTGGCCAACATCGATCTGGATCAGACGGTCGCCGTCATCGATCCGCCGCGCATGGGCTGCTTGACGAAAGCCATTTCCGCCCTGCGTAACCGTCCGCCGAAATATCTGATCTACGTCTCCTGTAATCCCGCCACCCTCGCCCGCGATTTGAAACTGCTCTGCGCAGACGGTCTCTACAAGCCCGAAAAATGTGCCCTCTTCGACATGTTCCCACGCACGGCGCATTTTGAATCGGTGGTGCTTTTACAGAAAAGATGAGCCGAGAATACAAATGACAATGACCAGCAATTCAGACTAATTAATAGAACAGAGTAGATGCAATTCTGATTAATTAGCAAATCGGAGTTTGCAGAAGACTTGACTATGGAAAAAGAACTGTCGGAAATGACGTTGGAAGAATTGTGGGATTTATTCCCCATCTTCCTTGTTAAGCACGATGATCAGTGGAACGAATACTACAAAGAGATAGAATCCACAATGACAGACCTTCTGGCAGGTTATCCTGTTAAAAGAATCAGTCACATTGGAAGCACAGCGATACAGGGCATATGGGCCAAGAACATTGTTGACGTGATGGTTGAGATCTCTGAAAAAGCAGACATGAAAGAAATTGCGCACATTTTGGAGCAGAATGGTTTTATCAAAATGTCCAATGAAAAAAGACGGATTTCACTCAATATAGGATATACAAAAGAAGGCTTTGCGAATAAGGTTTACCATATTCACCTTAGATATACAGGTGATAATGATGAACTGTACTTTCGAGACTATCTGAATGAGCATCCACAAATTGCAAAGGAATATGAAGCATTAAAACTGGAATTGTGGAAGAGATATGAGCATAACAGAGATGCTTATACCGCCGCTAAAACAGATTTCATACATAAGTGGACTGAGAAAGCTCATATGTTATATGGCAAAAGATATTGACAGCGGCTAAGGAAGTACCATGTTAAAAGATTACGAGATAGATAAGCCTGTTCTTGAAACAGATAGACTGATTATTAGAACTCTTAACGAAGCAGATGTACCAGATTTGAAAGAATGGTTGGGGAGAGATGAAATCTATACATATTGGGGAAGAAAAGCAAGCAAGAACGAGAAAAATCCTGAACTTATGTTTATTGATCCCCGCCCTTGGGTGAAAAGAAAGCCTTCACCAGACTTTGACTGGGGGATTGTTTTGAAAGAAACAAATACTGTTATTGGAATGATTGCAGTATTTGATATACAGAATTCGAGGATGGGTGATATAGGGTATCGTATTCATCCTGAATATTGGAATATGGGAATTACTACAGAAGCACTGAAGGAAGTAATAAAGTTCGTTTTTGAAAAT
>JAFZAB010000030.1 GCA_017548425.1 Victivallales bacterium | reverse complement strand
GAGTAATGAGTAATGAGTAATGAGTTTGTAGTAGGCTGACTAAATGATGTAAGGATACAAAAATGTAGTCGTCATTTGTGATTTTCCAATTTTATTCTTTTGAAAGAATCATGGCTTGACTTTTTCCATGTGTGCGATAATTTAATTAATTGAATATTAATATTGTTGTTTCAAAGAGATAATTCCCCTAAAAAATCATTTTAATCACAGGAGAAAAAATGAAAAAGAACCGTCTTTTCACACTGATTGAATTGCTGGTCGTCATCGCGATCATCGCCATTCTAGCGGCCATGTTGCTGCCCGCGTTGTCAAAGGCTCGTTCGAAGGCGCGTGCGGTTTCCTGCACATCCAACTATCGCCAAATTGGTCTTGCCTTGACCATGTATTGTTCCGACAACAAAGACTTCATTCCTGAACGCTACAGAGATGCGGCTCCCAATAAGGACGGTGGCTACGGCGCGGACGGTGCTTATTACGCAAAGTTCGGTGTGACGGACCACTACATCACATACGGTAGTTTCTCCCCCTATGTCGGTCCCTACACGGGCGATTGGAAGGTATTCTGCTGCCCTGCTTCCTCCATGTCCGGTTCGACGTATGAAGGCATTGATTATTCGTCGGATGAATGGCAGTGCAAACATGCCGTTGGCATGTCCCGTACTGCTGACCGCAAGAAAGTGAACGCGTACGTCAACTACAACACGACGTACAATTCACCGTCTAGTCGCGCGATCTTCATCGACTCGGTTTCCGCTTGGTTGCAGGGTGACCTGTTCTATTCGCGTATGTCGATCCGCCACGAGAATGGCGCGAACGTTGTTTACATTGATGGCCATGTGGAGTTTGTGAGCGAACAGCACATCCGTTCGGAGATGGGCAAGAAGATGGCTATTTCCGTCACGGAGTCCGTTTCAACAGCGATGGGAAAATATTGATTCAAAACACGTAAGTAAAGCGTAAACGACAGCGGCCCGACATCGGAAAACGATGTCGGGCCGCTGTTTGTTTGTGTGTGGAGAGTGTCAATCCAGCCTGAAGAGCAGAGTGGCGTTTTCAGGGAAATCGACGGTGAATGACGTCACAGGCTCGGCGGAGATGATTGTATTGGAATAAAGTTCCGTGACTTTCGCGGGACGTGGAAGCTTGATGGTGCGCGGGCCGGGCTTATCCACGCAAACGGCCAACATGGATTGGTTGGCCCAGACGACATCCTCCGTATCGATGTACTCATGGATTTTCGCCAGTTTGGCGAGATTGCGGATGAATTGCGGATTCAATTGCGACTGTGCGCAATAGACGGCCGTCCAGTCTTCAAAGCGTTTGACGGCGATGGCGGGGCGTCCGTCATGATAGACGGCGACAACCGTCGCTTCCGGATCGTCGGGAAGCAACGCGGGTTGCTGGATATAATTGGGCGTGCCATAGCTTCTGTCTTCCAAGCCATCGCAGAACCCTTTGACATCCTTGAACTTAGCGAATCCTTTGGCTGTAGCGTTCTTGGGATCGACGGCGGTTTTGATTCCCGTGAACGACTGCATGGCGTCAACATCGAACCGTCCGTCAATGATGGAACCCGCGTTGTTGAGGAAGACGATGACGCGGCCATCGCCTTTCAGCTTGTTCAGTTTTTCGCGGAATTCGGCAGAAGGCGCAATGGAATTCGCGATGACAAACAGCTTGCAGTCTGTCAGTTTGTCGATGTCCGAAGCGAGAAAATGACCGACGGGGAAGCCGCCGCGATGGAGTTGCGGAAGCCGTCTGAGCGTCAGTTCGCCACCCATTTGATCGCCAGTTCTGATATATGCAAGCGATTCTTCATCAATGATATAAGCCGCCTGTATCACAGATGAGCGGTCGAGACCGTTGGCGATTTGCGCGACGCGGTGGTAGTTTTTCAGTGCGGCAAGAAGTTTCGGATCGTTGTAGCGGTTGCTGCCGACGTCGAACCACCATTGGACGACGCCATTCGTGAGAACGCAGGCCAACTCCTTGTCCTGCTGGATGATATCGCCTTCGACATTTTCCGGCTTGCCCCATCCGCCGACTTTTCCGGGGGAGAGGGATGTGCGGACGTCGTTTTCGTCAAACCACAGTTTCCCATGAAGTTTGACGGAATCGACGAGCGACATGAAATGGCAGGTGCCTTTGCCGCCGAGCTGGCGGAAGGCGTAGGAGGTCGGCGAGCAGACAAAGTCGATGTCGGGGCATTCCAGAACTTTTCTAAGTGCATTGTGTCCAGAGTTTTGCTGGCGTTGTTCACCACAGAGCTGCAAGAGATAACCGTAGAAGACGCCGACGGTTTTCTCATGTTTGCAGATATCCTTCACGGCTTTCGCGAAAGTGGTGATCGTGTCGGCGACAAGCCATGAATTATAAGTATAGTAATCGATGACCTGCATTTCGGTCTTCGGATCGCGCATATAGCCGAGCTTGGATTCCGCGCGTTGCTTGTAGGAGGGGATTTCAGCGGTGGCGAGCGTGACGTCGTCATCGTTCCATGCCTTCTGGAGGGCGACATCCGTCTTGTATTTGTCTGTCAACCACTTGCGGAAGTAATTGATATTGGCGGGGGAGTAATCGACCCATGCGTTTTCGTTGGAGCCCCACATCATCCATTCCTCCGTTGTTCCGGAGGCGAGATGGTAGCCGATGAAATTGTTGGCGTAGGGGGATTCCTCCACGTATTCGATGAGTTTCCGAAGGCCTTTGATCGTGTCTTCACGCCATGCTTGGGAGGCCCATGACGGGGCGGGGCGGCCGGATGTGTGCGGGAAGACATAACGCGTGCCGTCTGGTTTTTCGGCGATGACGACATCGTCCGGATGTTCATTGCACCACCACTTCGGAGCGTGGAGATAGAGACGCGGGAAGATGTAGGCTTTGGGATTGGCTTGAAGAATCATCCCGACTCGCTGGTCGATGATGGAGAAGTCATATTCATCTTGTGACTTCCATGCGGTTGGGGAGATGCCGTATCCTGATTCCGTGGGAGTTGCGCAGATGGTGAAGAGATCGACGTCAACGGAGGTGAAGTCGCGGTAAACTTGATATGTGGGGCCGTATGCGGCATAGGCCATGCCACAGTGGGGCTTCCCGTTGATGAAAATTGTGGGCGTGCCGTTATGCGGCTTGACTTCCGCGACGGTATGCGGGAGGTAAGGATTCATCGGATTGACTTTGACGATGCCAAGCGATGCGTCTGCGCTCACATTGGGCATGCCGTTGACAAGAGTCCCAAGTAGTTGGACATGAAGGTCGTAGTCGCCTTTTCGAAGAGTCCACGGCAAGTCGAGTGGAGCTATTGGCTCAAATTTGATTTGTGTCGAAGGTAGGATGAGATTGAATCCAAGAGGAATGCGCGAAAAGACGGAGCCGTTTCGCGCAAACTGGATTTCCGCGGAATACGGCGTAAAGGGCTCCGCCAGTTTAACCGTGAAAGGAGCGATTGTCAGCTTGGTTCCACCTTGCACTTCCGCAGGCAGTTCAGGCTTGTCAAGGAAGGTCATATCCAGGGAGACTTCTTCGATTTTGATGGATTTGATGGCGACCTTGTACTCTTTCTCCGGCTTGACGTCAAACGCGATAATGGTGAAATATTTGATTGGAAAGACGAGCGGCCCTTCTTTGATTTGGCTCCAAGAGGCGTGTTTCCAGTTCATCCAACCGCATCGAAGCGTCTGCGGAGCGTCGCCAGGCTTCCACGTGGGAAAATCCACAGGATCGATCGTCCATTCAGCGCCATGGGCGTCTCCCATCTTGGCGCTGAGCTTGAACGGCTCGCCAAGATTGGTCAATTCGACAATGATTTGCGTACAGGGGCGTTGGATGACGGTGTGGTAGAAAAGGTCATTGAAATTCGTACCGGCCTTCGGGATGAAATTCCAAATCAACTGATCGCCTTCCATGACGTGGGTTGATTTATGGAACTCACGGTTGAGGCGTCCTTCGTCACGCTGGTTGCTCCAATTCCGAATGTCATGCGTGTTGTCGAAAATGGCGGTTTTCGTGAAATTTTGCGCCATTCCGCAGACGGAAAGCGCGAGGGAGAATAGGATCATTTTCTTCATGGTATTTGTAACTCCATTATTTAGAAGGAATAAAGTCCGAAGAGGGATGTGTCTTTGAATGAGCCGATGCCGGAATGGAATTCAATCCATCCTTTGCGTCCGTTGCCATCGTTGTCGTTGACCAGCAAGGAGATACGGCATTCATTCAGAATGCCAGGCAGGGCATCCCAAGGAATGGTGACCGTATATTGGAGCGGGCCGTCGCCGTTTGTCGAACCAATGATCGACAACGGGAAGTCTTCCGCCTTGCTGTCTGGATTGAGTCGTGTTTCGATGAGAACCGTCGGTTTTCCGGCCAACAGCGCGAGCATGAGGCTGACCGATTTCTGTCCGTCAAGCGGCGCGATGGAGAGTTGGACGGAATCGCCCTGCCAGACGTCGCCGAGATTGGAGAACGGCTGGAAGAATTTGTCGTCTTTGACATCGACGGTGAAGACGAGCCCTTTGTCTGATCTTGAGATGAAGGCATTGGCGGACAAGTCGTTGGGATTGATGGGAATAGGATGTTTGTCCGGAAGGGGGACGTAGATTGGCTCGGCGGCGAGCGGAATGCGGGTGGGGGCCTGCGGGATGATGGCCGAACGCAAAGTGAACGTCTGTGTTTCGGTCGGGAAATTCATGTGTTTTGGGGTCAAGGAGACGACGGCCACGGGGGATTTGGGCATCGACTTCAGATACAGCCAGACGATTTTCTGGCTGTTAAGACCGACTTCGGCCCGTTGGTCTGGAAGCAGTTCGATGTCTTTGGAAACGGCGTCGAACGTCGGGAAAACCATCATATTTGTCAGATTGTTCTGGACGGTCACAGGGATGGCGGGCTTCCCGTCATGCATGGCTATTGTGCTGCATTGCAATGTTATAGGAGGAAGGACTGTGAAAGACGCTGTCGCGGAATCCGTGCAGCCGTTTGCATTGCATGTGACGGTCATTTTGATGGTCTTGTTCATAAACGGCCGCCATTCGTCTGGATCCAATTGAATTTCACAGACTTGCTGATAGAGGGTATTTTTGCCCGAAGAAATTTTCTTCGCGACAGGAATAACGACAGGCTTGAAACCTGCGGGAGACGGTTCGAAGACCGCCGTGGGGGCGGCGTTCAGAATAGGTTCTCCCGTGAGATTTTGGAAATCGAGCCTGAATTTGAGCGTTGTTGGCCGGTTGAGCACGACGGAACCATTGGGTTTGACAGATATCGGCTTGTTGCCGCCGATGACGATGGACGCGTCAAAATCAACAGCCAACTGGATGCGCTTTGCAAGTTTTACGCAGTCAATACCATAAATATATATGGGCGTTTCCGTGAGCGTCACGTCCAGCATCCCATCCTTTACTGTTGTCGGAACAGGATTTCCCTGCAAATCAATGATTTTGGCATTACCAGAAATCGGAAGCGAGACGGCTTGCTCGCCTTCGATGATGTACGCGGCGACAACATCCTGCCCGTTTTTGTCCTTGAAATGATATAAACGCTTGGATTCAGGATGATTGGACAAGTCATCGATGTATTGCGCGTCTTCGAGAAGGCGTGTCATGGTGGCGATGGCGGTGAGGGAGGGCTTGGGCGAAAAGTCTTCGTGGACGAGGCCGAAATTATGTTCCGTGTAGCCGCGGTTGTTGCCGTCGTTCTTGAAGTCGTACTGACAGGCGTAGAGAATGCCGTTGGCCTTGGAGGAGAGCAACATACGGATGGTGTATTGCGCTTGGTGGACATAGCTTGACCGTGGATAGCCGCCTGCGATGGCGAGATATTCCATCTCGCCGGAATAAGTCGTCCAGCCGGCTTCCGTGATGATGAACTGATGGGCGCCGCCGTGCTTTCTGCAGATGTCGCGCATGGCTCTGCCGTTGTCGTTGAAGAACATCTCGCGTTCGGGGCGCGGCTGGCCGTGGCAGTAGGGATGGAAGGAGATGATGTTCTTTTCGTCGGCGATGCCGTTTTCGACCATCTGTTTGAGTGTCGGCCAGACATCTTCCGCGCAGACGGCGATATTGGCATCTGGCAGGACGCCGCGGATGGCGTCGTTGGCCTTTCGTGTCAATTCGACGAATTTGACGAGCCATGGCGTGTCGCCCCAACGTTGTCCGCCGTATTGTTTCTGGAAGAAGAAATTAGCGGGTTCGTTCCAGATTTCGAATGTGTGGATTTTGTCTTTGAAATATTCAGCCATGAAGGCGCACCATTTCGCGAAGGCGTCCGGATCAAGCGGATTTTCGTAGATGGGGTTGTTGTAGTCGCAGATGTGATTGAGGCGTATCCCACGCTCCTGCAAGCGGTTGACGAAGTTGTTGACATTGTCGGAAATGACGTATTTGCCTTTTTCGCGTTCGATGGAACGCCAGCCGAATTCTTCACGAACGACGCCGATTCCGGCGGCGGTGAGAATATCGATGAAGCGAAGGTCGCCATAGCCCCAGCCATGGCCGCTGTGGAGGCCTGTTCCAACCCATGGGCATGGCTTGGGATCGCGGGAGACGAGCCGCCCGAACCATGTGCTGAAAATCGTCTTGTCTGTTGGATCATTGGCGTTTACAACATTGATTTCAAGCTGGAAAGCTCCGAACAGGTTGTTCAGTTTGTCCGGCGTGATGTCGAAAACGATGGTTTGGTCTGGCAAGGCCGTGGCCTTTTCCGAAAGGATGACATTGCCTTTCCAGTCTTTGACGGTTTGGGTGACATTGAGAGATGGCTTTTGATCAAGATCAGACGAGGCAATGGTGTATGGGATGGAGACTGTTTCTTCCGGATAGAAGAGGGCACCGAAACGGCCCTGATTGACGTGAAGAGAGAGGCTTGGCATGTTTTCCTTTGTGGCTGTGGTGGTTACAACAAAATTTCGAAGCTCGAGCGAACCGATGGCATCCTTCTTATCGATTTCGATTCCGATGACGACTTCCTTGATGGGCCAGTGGATTTTGGCTTCGCCAGGCCCCCATGAATCTTGGAATTTCGAAAGATCCACTGAAAATTCCTTCCATTGGCCGGGGGCGCTGAATGGCGGTATGCGGCGCATGTGCTGCCGCCCTTTGCTGTCCATGCTGCGGACGAACAGCCGTGTGTTCGGGACGGAGGGGCGGGCCATGAAGGAGAACGTCGTCGTCCCTTCCGTCAGATGACAGCCTTGAACGAATCCGACATATGCGCCGTGTGTGAGGTCAAAGTTGAGTTTTGCCGTAACAGGTTCATCTGACGATATTTCCCGTGATCCTTTTGCTCCTGGGAACTCGCCGCCGAGGGTGATGGTTCCCGTGGGGCGGATCATGAGTCGGCGTGGTGGCGCGGCGGCGACCGCCAATGCGGTCAGCACGATAAAAGCAAGCAGTTTTTTCATGTGGATGCTTTCCTGCAAGTTTTTTTGTTTGAAAAACAACAATAATGTCTATATTGTATATATGTTTATTGCAATCGCAAGTTTTCAATTGAACGTTTTATATGGTGAAAGGCTTCGAGACATACAGTCAAAACGGATGGAAGGGGCTGGTCAGCAGCGATTGGCACGGCAGACCGGATGATTTGGACAAATGGCTGGTGGAGAATCCAGGCGAACGGCTCGTGAATCGCGCGGGGCGAGTCGTGTCACGTGTCGTGGCGGACGGAGAGGAACTGTATGTGAAAGTTGTGAAGTCGTTGGATGACGGGGAAGGGGGGCGTTGTCTGCTTTGTTTGTGGAAGTGGTTCAAATGGCGCTTCTTGGGAGGCCGTGCCTTGAAGGCTCTTGAAGGGACGGAAGCGATGCGGGAATCGGGCGTGTTCTGTGCGGAAGCCGTTTTGGCGGTGCGGCGGACACATGTTTTCAAGGCGGAGGAAATCTTCATCTCGCGCGGCGTGCCGTATCCGTCTGTTATGAAAATCATGACCGAAACGACGGATGCAGAACGGCGGAAAGAAGTTCTACGTGGCGTGGCGGCAGGACTTTGCGATTTCCATTGCCATGGCTTCCTGCATGGCGACTGCATCCCCGGCAATCTGCTGTGGGACGGCGAACATGTCCATTTCATCGACAACGACCGGACACAGCTCGCCAACGGCTGCCTTTTACAGCGTGGAATTCGACGGAATCTTGTGCAGTTCTGTTTCCGCATGAGCTGGTCCATGAAGGATTTCAGTCTGGCGGAACTCTTTTTGGAATATTACGCGAAAGCCATGGAGGCTCGCGGGAAGAGCTTCTACGGTGCGGAGGACGTCATGGAGAAGGCCCGCCACCGCTATGAGAAGAAGCAGAAGGAAAAAAAGAAGTAAATTACGCTTCTTCAACGTATTAACATTCTTTTTACAATTTTCCAACGCGAAAACGGCGATTTTTTGCAATTTTCCAACACGAAAACGGCG